>CAYYZH010000054.1:0-2394 GCA_964475765.1 uncultured Limibaculum sp. | reverse complement strand
ATGTACAAGGAGAACCTCGGCAAGCTCATGCTGTGGGATAAATCGACCATCGATGACTGGGCCGTCAGCATGCAGACCCGGAACGTAGCGCGCACCCGCTTTGACTCGCGCCCCTTCAGTTTGTCTGATGCAACGCCCGGGCTGATCGGCCAGCTCACATGCCCGGTCATGGTCGTCTATGGTGAACATGATGCGGCAGCCATCCCGACGATCCCGGAGCGCTTTGAAAGGTGCAGGGCGCAACGGCCCGATGTTCGGACGGAACTCATTCCGGACTGCGGACACTGGGCGATGTATGAAGCGCCGGAACACGTAAACGCGCTCATGCTGGACTTTCACGGAAGCGTTAATTGACCAAGGACGAGCACTCATGAAGATCGCAATTCTCGATGATTATCAAACAGTTGCCCACGACATGGCGGACTGGTCACGGCTTGAGGCCGCACATGATCTGACGTTCTTCAATCAGGTGTTCGAGGGCAATGACGGTTTTGCCGAACGCCTCGCGCCATTCGAGGTCATCGGTGTGATGCGGGAACGCTCGCCCTTTGGCAGGGACATTCTCGAACGTCTTCCAAATGTCCGGCTGCTCGCGACCGCGGGTATGCGCAACAACGCAATCGACATGGAGTACTGTGCCGAGCGCGGGATTTCCGTGTGTGGCACCAACAATTCCGCTCAGGCGACACCGGAACTGGCCTGGGGCATAATGCTGGGTCTCGCGCGCAATATTCATATCGAGAATGCGCGGATGCGCGAAGGCTCGTGGATCACCACCCTGGGGGTAGACTTGCAGGGCAAGGTGCTCGGGATCTGCGGTCTGGGTCGCTTGGGACGCAAAATGGCCGAGATTGCACGCGCTTTTGAAATGAAGGTGATTGCCTGGTCGCAGAACCTCGATGATGCGACCGCCGCCGACGCCGGCGTTGAACGCGTTGAAAAGGATGAACTTTTCCAAAGGTCTGACTTTCTCACGATCCACTACAAACTCGGCGATCGTTCGCGCGGGCTGGTGACGGCGCGTGAGCTTGGCCTGATGAAGAAAACCGCGTTTCTTATCAACACGTCGCGGGGGCCGATCGTCGAGACCGATGCCCTGATTGCGGCCCTGAAGTCAGGACAGATCGCGGGCGCCGGTATCGATGTTTATGATAGCGAACCTCTGGCGCCGGATGCGCCGATCAGACAGGCGCCCAATACCATTCTCACCCCGCATCTGGGCTATGTGACGGACGGATGCTACGCCGGTTTCTATGGCCAGATGGTTGAGAGCATCGAGCGCTGGATCGCGGATGATCCGGTACGGGTTCTGGTGTAATCACCGTTCGCGACCGACCCGACGATCTGCCCGGCAACGGTCATGCCCCGTCCCAGTTATCATCTATGAGAGTAAACCATGAAAACTTTTAAGATTGCGTGCATCCCCGGCGATGGCATTGGCAACGAAGTGATGCCGGCAGGCCTTCGGGCGGTCGAGGCAGCTGCCGCTCTGGGCGGGTTTCGCGTCGAGACCACGCAGTTCGATTGGTCCTGTGAACGCTTCAAGTCCACAGGTGCGATGATGCCAGAGGATGGAATTTCTCAGCTTTCCCAATCGGATGCGGTGTTTTTAGGAGCTGTTGGTTTTCCCGGAGTTCCCGATCACATCTCGCTGTGGGGTCTGTTGGTCCCCATCCGACGCGAGTTCGATCAATACGTCAATCTGCGCCCGGTTCGCCTGTTGCCGGGGGTGCCTTGTCCTTTGGCCGGTAAGTCCCCGGGAGATATAGACTTTTGGGTCGTGCGCGAGAACACTGAGGGTGAATATAGTCAGGTGGGCGGTACGATGTTTGGTGGAACCGAGCGCGAGTTCGTCACACAACAGGCCGTTTTCACACGCAAAGGCTGTGACAGAATTAGCCGATATGCCTTTGATCTGGCACAGAAAATTGGCGCAAGAAAGGTCGACATGGCGACGAAGTCAAACGGCATTTTTGTCAGCATGCCCTACTGGGATGAGCGCTTTCGGGCGGTGGCCGCGACGTATCCCGATATCGAGACGCAGGAGCACCATATCGACATCCTCTCCGCGCGCATGGTGATGGCGCCGGAAAGCTTCCAAGTCATTGTTGCGACTAATCTTTTTGGCGATATCCTCAGCGATCTTGGGCCGGGTGTCACCGGCACCATCGCCGTTGCGCCGAGCGCGAACATCAATCCTGAGCGGACTTATCCCAGCATGTTCGAACCGGTCCATGGCAGCGCGCCGGACATTGCGGGGCAGGGCATCGCCAACCCCGTGGGACAGATTTGGTCTGGAGCTATGATGTTGGAACATTTGGGAGAATCCGAAGCGGCCCAGTCCATACTTACCGCCATCGAGACAGTTTTGGGTGATCCGAATGCTCCGAAGAC
>CAYYZH010000053.1:5550-22195 GCA_964475765.1 uncultured Limibaculum sp. | reverse complement strand
GACTGCTTCTGCCTAGAGACGGCAAACCAGAACGTCATCGACGATATGGATTGATCCTCAAGGATCAGCGACAAATGGGAGGCGCGGCAATACCGCGCCTCTTTCTATTTTGACTTTCGAAATCTCTTATCAAGCGCCGCATTGAGACGAGTTACGCTTCAATCGGGGGTGGGAGTTCCAATACGATCCCAAGTGCCTTTGTAGGTGTAAGTGAACGTGCGCGACAGTACCCGCTCTATTACCTGCGTTGTTCCCTGGCCATGGGCTTCAATCGGGTAGTGGACAGCCTGAGCTGTAAGCGCCCTGCCATGCTGATCTGTCGTCAAAACCCTCAGCCCATGTGAAGAAAACCGCGTTCGCTGACTCTGGCGAAGTCTGATCCAACCCAGCAGTTCTCCGTCATCGCTATAGCTGAACTCATCCCGCCAATCCCGGGATGGCCATTGAACGGGGTCGACATAGACCTGACGCCCAACATTATGATCAAGAGCGAGTAGGCGTTTTTTTTGATCGTATTTCCGCTTCTGGTGAGTTGGGAACTGAATGGAGAAGAAGGCGGGGGCCGACAGTTGCACACCGTTGTAGGCGAATGCCGCGACATCAACGCGGGTCGACGAAATCTCCGGACGTCCCGGGACGGGCCGTGCGTCCTGCCATTCCACCCTTATCCGCGCA
The DNA here is from genome assembly GCA_964475765.1 of uncultured Limibaculum sp. GTDB lineage: Bacteria > Pseudomonadota > Alphaproteobacteria > Rhodobacterales > Rhodobacteraceae > Thermohalobaculum. The sequence goes on along the minus strand of CAYYZH010000053.1, from coordinate 21,520 downwards.
GACCTGCCATCGTCTCCGGACTCGATTTTCACGCGGTCGGGATCTCCGCGCAACACGCGCCATCTGATCTCGACCTCGCGGCCATTCGGATCTGTCGCTTCAGCGAAAAGCTCGTAGAGGCGTTGGAAAGCGGGTCCTCGCCAAGTTCGGGCGATTGAGCCGGGAGTATCGAACGTCTTTTCGCTCAGCCCATTCGCGAATACTCCGGCCCTGATCGGAGTCTCACGAGACATGCGGAGCAGAATCACTGGCGGAAGGCTCTCGGCGTCAATGCCCTGCGCGAGATCGATCATCTTTGCTAGATCAATATTCTTTCCTTCAAAGACCGTCGGATGCGCTTTGCCGGTCAGATAGTCATCTTCGTGGATCCCACGCATGCCGCGCCTGAAAATTTGTTGTACCGTGGGCGCGATCAGCTTCTCGGCAATCAACCTTTCCTTCACAGCTGGTTTGAAGGCAGCAAGTATTGCCCGGATGGCCCTCAAAAACGGCTGGTCCGAACCAGAAGAGCCTTGGCTGATCAGGTAATACGGGTTGTTTGCGGGGAGTAGGTCGCCACGCCCCTTTCCGCTTTGGGGGTCATGATCGCGATGCTCGGGGAACACGTAGATGTGGTTGTTGTTGTAAAGCTGCCAAAGCCGCGCGGCGCCACCGGGTGTCGTTAGAGCAAGTCTTGGCAGGGACCGCCATTGCTTGCCCGTTACGGCAGTAGACGAATTGCCGAATGTAGGCGCATCAAAGAGGATTTGTGTGTTGAGGCCGTAGTGAATGCCTGCACGCTTTGCGTCTTTTCCATAAGTAACGAAGGATAGCTGTGAGCGGGGCGGCTTCGGAATCCGGGAATGTCCGTCATCGCGATTGTCGTAGAGATCACCCGCGTTCCCAGCGGCCAGCCCTTCGGCAACAAGCTCGCGAAGCCGCGCGAGTGAAGGGTCTTTGTCACCAGCCAAAGCAGGGTTCTCTGAGAGAGCGTCGTCAAACGAGAAATGGCTTCTGATCCGGGAGAGGTTTCTGTCCCAGTTGGAATTTCCATCGGAAACAATGGCTTGCCCGTTTGCGATTGCGTGTGGTGGCACGGTGGTTGAGACACCAGGACGGTCGGCCAGATCCTGGACCCTCGGGTCACTCGCCACCTTTGCAAACGGTGGACTTGCGATGACTGCACCCAGATTGGTCGCGCCAAACTCGTTCGCTTTGCGCAGGAATTGGACTGCGCGATTGGGGTTGTTGGACAGGGCTGCAACTAACGCGCGGGTTACCCACAGTTTCGGTGTCTCGGGATAGCGCCGGACTAGCGCATCCATCACTTTGCGGGCACTTTCCAAGTTTCCGCTACTGACAAAATTGACAGCTTTGGACTCGTTCGCAACGACGGTGGGAATGTCGAAAAGCCCAATTCCGGCATAGTCAGGTGGGACCGTACCGCTTGCGCTTGTCTGCGCTGGAACAGAGAGGGAGGCGGCAAAAGCGACAACGCCTGCCCTCACCCTCAGATGCCGAATGCGCTTTTTTGTTAGGCGGTTGATGTTGAGCTGAGACACGTAACGGGCCCTATTGTCCAAACGCCAGGGGCGCAGCGCGGGAACGGCAGTTTTATCTTCTGTCCCGAAGAATGCGCGAACGCCTTGGCCAGTGCAACAATCGCTACCCGACGCATCATCGGTGAGCGTACGCTCATCGGTTATCTCCGCAACACCGGTTGTGCCCTTTCTATAGTCGGCGCCGAATCACGACCCAGAAAGTCTTGGGACGGACGATTCAGCGCTGCGGGTCGACTGGAAAGGATGCTTCGATGCCTGATCTCTTTGATGACCGTTCATCGAGCTTGGAGAGCCCGGCTATACCGGCTACTGAGGTCACGGCGTCCTACAGTGTGGATCTCGACACCAGCGCGCGAGGGCTTGTTCTCGGAAATGGTGGCGGTTTGCAGACCGCAACTGTCGGCGGATCAAACGTGAACTTGCATAGTGTTCCTGTTGGTGTTCTGCCGATCCGGGTGGCGAGGGTCCATGCGACCGGCACCACTGCGGCAGATGTTGTGGCGGTCTGGTAATGATCGGGCTGGGCCTTTCCCTCAGCGCCGCTCCTTCCACAATTCCGCGCGGCTTGCAGCCGGGCGATACAGTGGTTTTCCTTATGATCGGTCAATCCAACATGATCGGTCGGGCAAGTTACGATGGCGGGAGCCTCCATTCCCCAAGTGTGTTGCAATGGGGGCGGTCAGGGTTGGATGACGGGCAGCTGATTACGGCAAGCGCGCCGCTTCAGCACCATGATCCCGGAGCCGGGCAAATGGGGCTCGATATCAGCTTTTCAGAAGCGCTTCTGGCCCAGCATCCAGATGTTTCCGTGGTATTCATCCCAAGCGCCGCCGGAGGGTCCGGGTTCAGTAATTCGCGCTGGAACCCTGGCGATGATCTCTATGCCGATGCGGTGAGCCGGGCGAATGCCGTCATGGCGGCAAACCCTGACTTCGTGTTTGGAGGTTTCATTTGGCATCAGGGCGAATCCGATGCGGGCAATCCCGCCTATCAGTCAGACCTTGATTCCTGCATTGCGGGGTTGCGTCAGGACGTAGACGCCGCTGACGATGCGACGCCGTTCATCCTTGGCGGGCTTGTTCCTGGATGGGTTGAGGAAGCGGCGGACCGTCAGGCCATTCAAGCCACCATCAATGGCACACCTGGCAGAGTTGCCCACACCGCGGTGTCTTCCAGCATCGACTTGATCTCATCGGGCAATCTGATCCATTTCAATGCTGCCGACCTCCGCATCCTTGGCGTGCGGTACTGGTTGGCCTGGCGTGCCCTAAACGCTGGCCTTCCATTCCCGGGGCCGCAATCGGTTGGCCAAATCCCAGACCAGACCGACTATGTGGCTGAAACTATGCCCGAGGCAGTCGGCTCAATTCCCGATCAGACAGATAGTCTTTCTCTTGCCGCCCCTGAGATGGTCGGCACCATTCCAAATCAGGAGGATGCTCTGGCATGACCCTGCCCCTTGATACGTCTGCCTTTTTCAGCGGCTCAAACATTTCCTATTCGGCGACTGATCTTCCCGGAGGCCTCTCCATCGACCCGGTCAGCGGTGTGATATCCGGCGTCCCAGTTCAGCCGGAAACACAGGCGGTGACCGTCACAGCGGCTAATGCGGCAGGTCAGGCACAGCAGAACTTTACCTGGACGATTACGGACGCTGCATCTCCGCCGGATCAGGTTGTAGATCTGTCGGCGACAGCTGGAGATGGAGAGATCACCCTTGCGTGGACAGCGCCCGCTGACAACGGTGCAGCCATCACAGGTTATGTGATCGAGCGCCGGACCGGCGGTGGCTCCTTCATTGTGGTCGCGGACGGTATATCGGCGGTGCCGGGGTTCATAGACATTGGCCTCTCCAACGACGTGTTGCATGACTATCGGGTGGCCGCCGTGAATAGCGAAGGCGGTGGGGCGGTGTCGGCGATCGTAAGCGCAACGCCAGTGGCCAGCGGTGCGGTTGCAGTGAACACCTTCGACAGCGCGAATGACCCTGGTTTTGCCACGACCTATACATTCACCGGGGTCAACGTCGGCACGGGTACCGTCCTGATCGGGGCGACCGGGCGGGGCAGTATCGACAACCTTCAGGTCACGTCGCTGACGATCGACGGTACGCCTGCAAACCTTGTCGGTCTTACTACCGGGAATGGTGCCACGTCGGGATCGCTCTCGCGCCAGCAGATGTCGATGCACCGGCTCTCCGGCATGACCGCGGGCCAGGTCGATATCGAGGTTACCTTCAACGTCGCATCCTCGCGATGCGGGATCGTAGTCTGGACCCTCGAGAATGCCGGCACCATGGCGTTTGGGTCTGCCCCAAGTGGAGGCACGGGCGTGGACATCACCGCTAGCATTGACGTGCCTGCCGACGGGATGTTGCTCGCCCACACGATGGTCATCTCGTCGACAACACCCTTCGCTCTGGTTGGCGGAGTGGACGAGCGGATGCCACGTCGCGAAGTCGATGCCAGCTACCACGACATGGCGGCAGACCGGGCATATCCAGTTGCTGAGACCGGTGTGGACGTAACGTTGGACATCGACACCGGCACCAACACCACATTGGCATTGGTCGCTGTGGCCTCTGGCTAAGTTTCGGGCAGTAAGGAGCCCTTAACCAAAGGCGCCCCAAATCTGACCCCGCGCGAAGCCTCCGCGGGGTCATAGATGCACTATCGTCCGGAGATTGACGGCCTACGCGCGATTGCTGTTTGCGCAGTGATCGCCACCCATGCCGGAGCGCCGCTACCGGGTGGATTTCTGGGCGTTGATCTCTTCTTCGTCATCAGCGGGTTTCTGATCACTTCAATCCTCTTGCGCGAGATCGAAGCAGGTGAGTTCTCGCTCGCACGTTTCTACGAACGTCGGGCGCGACGCATTCTACCGGCGCTCTTCGTTGTGGTTCTGGCTTGCCTGCCAGCCGCGTGGCTGTTGATGACACCCGATCAGTTGAAGGATTTTGGTCAGGGACTCGTTGCGCTGACTTTCTTTGCCAGCAACATCCTCTTCTCGCTGAAGAGCGGTTATTTTGCGCCCGCTGCGGAAGAAAACCCGTTGATCCATACTTGGAGCCTTGGTGTCGAAGAACAGTTCTATGTTGTGTTCCCACTGGCGCTGATTCTGATTGCCCGCTTCCGTTCAACGGTGTGGATCTGGTTGGCATGTGCCGCGCTGCTAAGTTTCGCCGTGGCCGGGTACGCTATGCGAGTCAATCCCCACATGTCGTTCTATCTGCTGCCGTTTCGGGCATGGGAGCTTCTGATAGGTGCACTTGCCGCTTTGGCTGCGCGCTCCGGAATGATCGAGCGAATTTCAACCAAGCGGCTCTGGGATAATGGGCCAACGCTCGGACCAACCCTCGCAGTGCTTGGATTGGGACTGATTGCCTTCGCATTCATCCGTCTGCACTCCGGCTTGTCGCATCTTACTATCGCGATGTTGATCCCTGTTGCCGGAGGTGCGTTGGTCATTCTTTTTGCCCGCAAAGGAACTCTGATTGGACAGCTTCTCTCGGCCAGTCCGGTGATGGGGCTCGGTCTGATCAGCTATAGCGCGTATCTTTGGCATCAGCCCCTGTTCGCGTTCGCCCGGCTGGCACATTTCGATCCTCCAACACCCTCCGTGATGGTTGGCCTTGCGGTCCTCACCTTTGCTTTGGCCTGGCTGACATGGCGCTTTGTGGAACGTCCGTTTCGGGACATTCGGCGCTGGAGCCTCCCCCCGTTGGTCCTTGCAGCAGGGTGCGCCTCGGTTGCTGTCATCGCGATGGGTCTGAGTTTTCATGTCTCCAATGGGTTCAGCTCAGCCAGATATTCGCCTGAGATCGTTGCCCAATTTGAGAGCGCGGACCCTGCGCAGAACAGGGCGCTTTGTCATGCCATTCCAAGCCCGGCAGCACGACCAGAGACTGCCTGCGTGACCGAGGATGTCGGTTCGCCGAGTTGGGCCGTCTTCGGAGATAGCCATGCCGTCGAATTCGCACAGGCGCTTGGGGCGCACCTGATGCCGACCGGTGACGGTATGATCCAGTTCAGCGCTTCGGGGTGCCCGCCTGCGCTGAAATTCGAAACTGACGTGCCGCATTGCGCTGACTGGGTCAGACGTCACGTCGAATGGCTGGAACACACACAAAGCGTAGAGACAGTAGTTCTTGTCTGGCGGCACAGTTCGTACCTGTTCGGCAAGAACGAACATATCTTTCCGGTCCTGCCAGACGAAACCTATCGCATCCAGACCAAGGGTACCAAGGCAGATCAACGTGCGGCGTACTGGCGTTCGTTCACATCGATGGTAGATCGCCTGCGCGGGGGCGGACGTCGCGTCATTGTCGTCGCTCCTGTGCCAGAGATTGCCAGACCAATCGGAAAATACATTCTGTTTCAAGACGATGCTGGGCCGGCTCTTCGGACGGTGCCACGCAACTATTACGATGCCCGCAACCAATGGGTCCTGGGGAGGATGACAAAGCTGGCTGAGCGCGGTATCGAAATTCTGTACCCCGCCGATATGCTCTGTGATGTTTCTGTCTGTTACGGTGCACGCGGCGACACAGCATACTACTTCGACGACAATCATCTCAGCATGGCTGGTGCGCACAAAGTTATCTCAGAACTGTTCGACGAACCGGTTCTTGGGGCGGCGCCTGTGCGATGACCGCGGCTTTCCCGGCTAGCCGAGCTTGATCCAAACGCTCCCGGTATCATCCTCCTGCTGCTTGAGGGGGATGGGTCAACATCCCATGGACAAGTCGCGTGAGACAGGCAAATCTTGTGGCAAAGGCGCGCTGGACGCCGAACCACAGGGAGAGCGGACATGGCGCTGTTGGATGGCAAGACGGCACTGGTGACAGGCGCGGGACGAGGCATTGGACGCGATATGGCGCTGATGCTGGCAAGCAACGGCGCGAAGATTCTAGTTAACGATCTCGGCGGCGATGAGAAGGGCGGGGGCGCCGACAACATCCCGGCTCTGGAGGTCGTCAAGGAGATCACGGACTCGGGCGGCGAGGCCGCGGCGAATTTTGGATCCGTCGCCGACCGGGACGCGGCCGAGGCAATGGTGGCTCAGGCGACCTCGGACCTTGGTGGGCTCGACATCGTGGTCAATAACGCAGGGGTCCTGCGTGACACCATCTTTCACAAGATGAGCTATGAGGACTGGGACACCGTCATCAATGTCCATCTGCATGGCTCGTTCAATGTCAGCCGCGCCGCCGCGCCGCATTTCCGCGAACAGGGCTCGGGCTGCTATGTGCACTACACTTCGACGTCGGGTCTCATCGGAAATTTTGGCCAGGCGAACTACTCCGCGGCCAAACTCGGGATCGTCGGGCTCTCTAAGTCGATCGCGCTCGACATGTCGCGCTTTGGTGTGACCTCCAACTGCATCTCTCCGTTTGCGTGGAGCCGGATGATCGGTACGATTCCCATCAACGACGAGGCCCAGCGTGCCCGGGTGGAGAAACTCAAGGAGATGACCCCGTCCAAAATCGCACCATTGGTCGTCGCACTGGCTTCCGAGGCAGGCAAGGATGTGACCGGACAGATTTTTGCTGTGCGTAACAACGAGATTTTCCTGATGAGCCAGCACCGTCCGCTTCGCTCGGCACAGCGCTCCGACGGATGGACGCCAGACAGCGTGATCGACACGATTTTCCCCGCGATGAAACCGCATTTCTATCCGCTGGACCGGTCGGCGGACATTTTCAGTTGGGACCCCATCTGAGCAGAGGTGCAGCATGGCCATCGACTATGAACGCCTGAAGGCGCGCGTTTTCCGAAAAGTCGTCCAGACATATTCGTCGCGCGATACGATCCTCTATGCGCTTGGTCTGGGGCTGGGCGCCGACCCGTTGGATGCAGGGCAGTTGCGGTACACGTTCGAAGAAGCCGATGGGTTTGCTGCCCTGCCGTTCATGCCAGTTGTATTGGGTAGCCCTGGGTTCTGGGCCCGCGAGCCGAATAGCGGAGTGACCTGGCAGAAAGTTCTGCATGGCGAGCAAGGGATCGAGATCCACGGGCCAGTTCCACCGGACGCAACGATCACTGCAGCCAACCGGATTGTTGAGATCATCGACAAGGGCGCGGACAAGGGGGCACTGATCTATCTCGAGCGTGAGATCGCGGATAAGGTGACCGGTGCGAGGATTGCGACCCTGACCTCGACCACGTTTGCCCGTGCCGATGGCGGGTTTGGCGGGCCAGTCGGCCCCGTCAAGCCGGTCCACGCGTTACCGGACCGCACACCAGATGCCGCTATGGACTGGGCGACAGTGCCTCAGGCGGCGTTGATCTATCGTCTATCTGGCGATCCGAACCCTTTGCATGCCTCACCCGAGGTCGCCGCTGCAGCGGGTTTCAAGGCGCCAATCCTTCATGGCCTTTGTACGCTCGGCGTTGCTGGGTGGTCTGTTCTGCGAACCATGGCGGATGGCGATCCAACGGCGCTGAAGAGCCTCACGTTGAGGTTCTCGGCACCGGTCTATCCCGGCGAGACCATTCGCACAGAGATGTGGCGCGACGGTTATGTCATCTCGTTTCGGGCGTTGGTCGGCGACCGAGTCGTCCTTAACAACGGAAAGGTCGAGCTGAATGTCTGAACGCCCGCTTCCGAAACCGACGCCGGAGACACAGCACTATTGGGACGGCGCACGAGCGGGCGAGTTGCGCCTACAACGATGCAATGCGTGCGCCCATGTCTATTTTCCGCCGCGCCCGTTCTGCCCGGAATGCGGCAGCCGAGATGTGGACGTGTTTGCGGCTTCGGGACGAGGCACGCTCTATTCTTACGTCATCAACCAAATGAAGACTCCAGGCTTCGAGCCACCCTATGCGGTTGCGGTGGTCGAGTTGGAGGAAGGCCCGCGCCTGATGACCAACATTGTGGGGTGCCCGCAGACGCCGGATGCCCTCAACCTCGACATGGCGCTGGAAGTGACATTCGAGCAAGTCACGGACGAGATTACACTGCCGCAATTCCGCCCGGCAGGAGCTTCCGATGGCTGATCCCATGAACAAGGTCGCAATTGTCGGCGCGGCTGAATCGACCGATATGGGCAAGCTGCCCGGCATCAGTCAGCTGCAACTGCATGCCGATGCCGCCCTGAACGCGTTGGCCGATTGCGGGCTGACGGCCAAAGACATTGATGGTGTTGCCACCGCCGCGCACGATCCGACCGAGATCGCCCATTATCTTGGCATCGTGCCGGAGTGGGTGGATGGTACCCCGGTGGGCGGTTGCTCGTTCATTGTCCATGTGCGCCACGCGCTGGCCGCGATCACCGCCGGGCTTTGCAAGACAGTGCTGATTACCCATGGCGAAAGCGGGCGGCATATGATCGGCAAGCATCCCGCGCTGTTTCCGCTTCAGGCGTTTGAGCAGTTCGAAAAACCCTATGGCGTGACCACGCCGCCGACGCGGTTCACCATTCCTGTCCTGCGGATGATGAAGGAGACCGGGCTGACAGAGGAGCATCTAGCTCAGGTTGCTGTCGTCCAGCGGGAGTGGGCGGCCTTTCACCCTCGCGCCAGTTTCCGCGATCCGATCACCACGGATGATGTTCTGTCGAGCCGGATGATCTGTTATCCCTTCCGGCTCTTGATGTGCTGCCTAATGACAGATGGCGGTGGGGCGCTGGTGCTGACCTCTGCCGAGCGGGCCAAGGATTTTTCGACCAAGCCCGTCTATGTCCGCGGATCCGGTGAAAGCGTCGAGGCTCCCGCGATCAGCCAGATGGCGGACTTCACCTCCTCGAGAGCCTTTCGTGTTTCGGGAAAACGGGCCTTTGAAAGCGCGGGGATCAGTTGTGCAGACGTCAACCATCTGATGATCTATGACGCGTTTGCACACCTGCCGATCTACGGCCTTGAGGACCTGGGCTTTGTCGGACGGGGCGAGGCCGGACCGTTCATCGCAGAGGGAAACACGAGGCCCGGCGGAAAACTCCCGCTTAACACCAACGGCGGCGGGCTCAGCTACATGCACTCCGGCATGTACGGCATGTACGCGCTGCAGGAGGGTGTGCGCCAGATGCGCGGTATCTCGCCCGCTCAGGTCGAGGGGGCCGAGATCAGTATGGTCCACGGGGTCGGCGGTATGTTCCACGCCGCCGCTACAGTCGTGCTGACCAACGTGGCCTGACGGTCAGGCCATGTAGATCTTGCCTGAAGCCGCACGCTCGTGCCGGCTGAACACGTTGCGTGTATCGATGATCAGATCGGTGTGCGCTCCCAAACCATCGTAGTCCACGCCGTCATGGTCCGTGATCAGTACCATTGCATCCCAGCGCTGGCTGGCCGGTTGGACCGAGGTCATGCCCTCCAGCGTCGCGTGTTCACGAGTTGGCGGGATCACAGGGCAGAGCGGGTCGAAATACGAAGCCTCGGCACCAGCAGCCTGTAGAAGTTCAAGGATCTGCAAGGCCGGGCTTTCCCGCAGATCATTGACGTTTTTCTTGTAGGCAAGCCCGACCGCCAGAACGCTAGCGCCACGCAGCGCCTTGCCTGAAACCTCGCTAAGTCGGTCCTGCACCGCATCGACGACGCGTCGGGGCATGGCGCTATTGATCTCGCCTGCCAGCTCGATGAAGCGGGTATGGACGTCGAACTCGCGCGCCTTCCAGGTCAGGTAGAACGGATCGATGGGGATGCAGTGACCGCCGAGGCCTGGCCCGGGGTAGTAGGGCGTGAAGCCAAACGGCTTGGTTGCGGCCGCATCGATAACCTCGAAGATGTCGATATCCATCGCCTGCGCAATTGTCTTCATCTCGTTCATCAGACCAATGTTCACGGCACGCTGGATATTCTCCAGGAGCTTGGTCAATTCTGCCGCGCGGGTCGAGGAGACCGGGACCACCTTGTCAACGATCGCACCATAGAGGATCTCCCCTGCTTCCAGACAGGCAGGCGTCACACCTCCGACGACCTTCGGGATCTGGCGGATGGTATAGTGCTGGTTGCCGGGATCCTCACGCTCGGGAGAGAACACGAGCGCAAAGTCCTCGCCAATGGTCAGCCCCGCGGACTCGATCATCGGCTGAAGCACCTCTTCGGTTGTGCCGGGCCATGTGGTGCTCTCGAGGCTCAGCAACATGTCCTTGTGCAGATGCGGGAGGATCGTCTCTAGCGACCCCGTGACATAGCTGAGATCGGGCTGGCGATGCTTGTCGAGTGGGGTCGGAAGGCAAAGAAGGATGGCATCAACCTCAACCACCCTCGCAAAATCTGTGGTCAGGATCGGGTCGGTCGCGACCAGATCGGCGATCTCACTGTCCGGCACATGGTTGAAAGGGCTCTTACCCGCCTGCAGGTCCGCAACGTGCCCAGCATTGATGTCGAACCCGGCTGTCGGAAAGCCGGCCTCTGCCAGCCGCATGATCAGGGGCAGGCCAACATACCCAAGACCAACCACGCCAATCCGCGCCGTCTTGTTCTCTAGCTTTGCTTTCAGCGCGTCGAGCATGGCGAACCCCTCTGGAACTTGTCTCACGCCGCGCGCATAGCGCAGCTTGGCTTCGTCTTAAAGGTGCAATTCCGATTTCCGCGTTTCAGAGGTGCCGGTGTGGTGCCTGAGATGCCAGTGCGCAGACGTGAAATCATCTGATTGCCCGAATCGTTGGTGACCGGTAGAAAGAACATATAGCGAACATTTGTGGAGGAGACTGCCATGGCGAAGAGCATCCAGGAAATCGGGGAACGCCTCGTGGAGTTGTGCAAGGCTGACGATGCGAGGACTGCATTGCTCGAGCTTTATGATCGCGATGCCGTATCCGTCGAAGCAATGGCGATGCCCGGCAGCGACAGCGCCGAGATGAAAGGTGTCGATGCGATCAAGGGTAAACACGACTGGTGGGAAGCAACGTTTGACGTTCATTCCGCCGGGGTTGAGGGCCCGTTTCCCCACGGGGACGACAGGTTTGGTGTGATCTTTCAGATCGACGCGACCAACAAGGAAACCAAGGAGCGCACGAACAGCAAGGAGATCGCAATTTACACGGTCGAGGACGGCAAGATCACGCGCGAAGAGTTCTTTTACAATATGTAAGGGCGCTTGCGCATTACAGCTTGCGGCTTTTGGAAGCGCGTCGCGTGTTCAGGTGGCGGCCGCCATGATATCCTTCCTCCGTGTTTGAGACAGAACCGGAGGAGGGGCATCTTGGAACCTGCGGGCAGGGATGAAGCTGCGTTCGATCTCCTCGACAGCTGGGAGCGGTCTGTCGTCGATACTGCTCCCGAGTATGTAGAAGCGGGTTTGGAAGACTTGGGGGAAGGTGGTGCGCGTCCGGCCATTGCTGTCGTTCCGTACCAAAACTGCCCACTGACGCCGCAGGCTCCTGCCGTGCGACGGCGGTTCGAGACTTTCCTCGAGACGTTGATCGCAAAAGCCTTCTCGACCGATCCCGGTCCACCACCTGCCGAACGGCCCGAGGCGGATCAAGGTCCGGCGATGGACGCGGCTTGCATGCTGTGCAAGGGCAAATGCTGTATCTCGGGCGCAGAGAACCATGCCCATCTTGCGCCGGAAGATGTACAGAGATACCGGCGACGAAATCCGGATGCGACGCGGGAGAAGATCCGGGATGCCTATCTCGAGCACCTTCCAGAGACCTCCACCCTGACGGGATGCGTCTTTCAGGCGGCAACCGGGTGTACTCTGCCCAGAGGGCTCCGTAGCGACACCTGCAACGGGTTCGTTTGTCGTGGACAGAACCGGCTCAAAGAAGCGTTTGCGGCGGGTGCCACCTCTGCGGTGCTAATCGCGGCTCCGTTTGACAGGGCCGTTGCCGTCGCGACGTGGACATCCGTCTCCGGGTTTCGCAAGGTGCCCATCGGGAGGACCAACGAATGACAAAACAGGGAATGCAATCGGCGCTGGTGACGGGTGCATCCGCCGGGATTGGCATGGCGGCAGTGCGATCACTACGCGCGGCTGGCCTGCAAGTTTGGGCCATGGCGCGCCGGGCCGATCGGCTGGAGGCGCTGGCCGAGGAGACGGGGTGCGTGCCCATCGTCGCAGATGTGCGCGACAGTGATGGTCTGGAGGCGGCACTAGCCGATATCGCGCCGGATGTTCTGGTGAACAATGCCGGTCTGGGGGCCGGAATCACAGGGATCCTCAAGGCCAGCCGAGACGATATCGAGCGCACAATCGGGACGAACGTGACCGCGCTTCTTGACCTTTGCCGAATTGTCCTGCCCGGCATGGTGGAACGCAGACGCGGCCATGTGGTCAATATCGGTTCGGTCGCCGGCCTCTACCCGATCAATTCGACCGTTTATGGCGGATCCAAAGGGGCCGTGCATCTGATCAGCATGAACCTGAGGCTCGAGCTGCGCGGCACGGGTGTGCGGGTGACCGAGATCTGCCCGGGACGGGTGAGCACCGAGTTCATGGACGTGGCGGTTCCGCCAGGTGCGGATTTCCCCGCCAAGACTCCAATTCGGGAGCTGAAGCCGGAAGATATCGCTGCGTCGATCGTCTATGCGGTCGAGGCCCCGGCGCATGTCAACGTCTCCACCATAGAATTGCAACCGCTCGAGCAGACCTTCGGCTCCACGCAGTTTGATCCGATCGATTGGAAGGATGGCTAGACAGGTCCTCGTCACCGGGGCGTCCTCGGGCATTGGTGTCGGGATTGTCGAGGTTCTTTGTAGGGATGGGTTCGAGGTTCATGCGCTTGCGCGCCGTGCCGACCGGCTGGCGGAAATTGCCGCTCGGACGGGCTGTGAAACACATGCGGTAGATCTGACCGACGCTAAAGCGGTGTCGAAAGTGATGGCCGACCTCGCGCCGGATGTTCTTGTGAACAACGCCGGGCGCGGGGGCGGGTTTGGCGGCATCGCGTCAACGCACCTGTCTGACGTTCAGGCCACAGTGGGCACGAATGTCGTCGGCACCATGGAGTTGCTGAGACTGGCCTTGCCAGGCATGGTCTCGCGCAAATCTGGACATGTGGTGAACATCGGGTCGGTCGCGGCGCTCTATGCCTGTCCCTCTGCATTATATGGCGGGACGAAAGCTGCGATCAAACTGTTATCAGAGAACCTGCGGCTCGAGTTGCGTGGCTCGGGCATTCGAGTCACCGACATCCGCCCCGGCCGGGTGACATCCGAGTTCTATGACGTTGCCCTCAACGATAAGCAGGCTGCCGCCCGGGCAAAGGCAACCGGCATCCGCGAGTTGGCGCCGAGTGATATTGGCGAGGCTGTTCGATTTGCGATCACCGCACCTGCAAGTGTGAATGTCTCGACGATCGAGATCCAACCCGTCGAACAGACCTATGGCGGGTTCTACGTCGATCCGGTTCAGCAGTGAGAGGTGAGGTGGCGCCCCACGAACAGTGGTGAGGGGGGGAACTTATCGCAGGGCGCCAAGAATTCGGAATGGTGGATGGTGTGGGGTGTTCCGTCCATTCCTATGCAAGCAACTCGTGGTTAGTCCTACGCAAACCGAACTTGTTCATGCACTTCGACGCTGGTCGGTCATCCGGATATCCGGGTGATGTTCTTCACGTCAGACAGCGAGATGGGGATTTGGGGGTCCAGCTCCACCCTGCCGCCTAGCAGTCTCTTTCGATCCCGCTGAGGTATTCATACTAAATCTTACTTTGACATTGCAAGTGGAAAACGGAAAATTATCTGCCGTTGAGGATTGGTTTGCTACAGTTCCGATTAAACCACTGATTTACTGTGGAAATTCGGTTCTGAGGCGCAGGGCGTCGCGGCTTTAGCCATGTGGAAAACTCTGTGGATTCAACACGCTAGGTGTAAATATCCGCGCAAATTCGGCACTGCCGCGTGCAGTGAATCGAACCACCCGGCTGTCCGGTACCCGCACAAGCCAGCGCAGGTCGACCATGCGGTCCAACAGGGCTGCGCCAAGCGCACCAGCCAAGTGGCTGCGCCGCATTGACCAGTCCAGACAAGATCGGCAAAGGGGGCGGCGCAGGCGTTGCAGACTGACCAAATCAATCCCGAAATCAGCCAACATGGTCTGGCCTTTTGAGGTCAGCTCCATATGGTTTCCGTCCTGAGTGATCAGCTCATTCGCAAGCATTCCGTCGAGGAGCCGAACACCCTGTTCGCCAGCTAGATGATCATAGCAAACGCGCGCAAGCCGCAATTCGGGGTCTTTGGGGCCAGTCCGCACACGCGTAGCGCCGGTGCGCTGGGCCAATCCCATCAAGGCCTCTAACACCTCAGCAACATCCGGACTGGTCAGTCTGTAATACCGGTGCCGCCCCTGTTTGGTGGGCACAACCAGACCACCATCCTCCAGTTTGCCCAAATGGATCGAAGTTGTAGATGCACTTACTCCGGCCTCGACGGCCAGTTCCGTTGCGGTCAATGCCTTTCCACTCATCAGCGAGGTGAGCATATTGGCCCGCGCAGGATCGCCGATCAGCGCGGCAATGCGAGAGATGTCCGGTCCATCTTTCATACTTTGACCGTAGTCAAAGCATTATCGTCAATCAACAGGTATAGTTTGGTCACTGTCAAAGAATTTTCGTCATCGACGAAACGCTCTGGAGACCACCATGCTGACCTGTTTCATTCGCTACGAGATCGACCCGTACAAACGTGCGCAGTTCGAGGAGTATTCGCAAGTCTGGGGGCAGGCGATCCCTGCCGCCGGGGCTGACCTGATCGGCTACTTCGCTCCGCATGAGGGATCGGCGACCACGGCTTACGGTGTATACAACATTGCCAGCCTGGCAGACTACGAAGCCTACCGCGCCCGGCTTGCGGCCTCGGACCTGGGGCGTCAGAACTATGACTTCGCCCAGTCCGAGAAGTTCATTCTGCGCGAGGACCGGATTTTCTTGAAGAACGCCTCGCTTCCGCATGCAAAGGGCCCGAAGGCATGATTGCAGTCATCTTCGAAGTCGAACCGCGTGATGGCCATCTCGAACCTTATCTCGAGATTGCCGCTTCGCTGAAACCCGAGTTGGAGACCATCGACGGATTCATATCGGTCGAACGGTTCTCCAGCCTGACGACACCAGGCAAATACCTTTCGCTCAGCTTCTGGCGTGATGAAGAAGCGATTGCCGAGTGGCGCAACCGCACACACCATCGCAGCGCTCAGGTTGCGGGCCGGAAAACCCATTTTGCTGGATATCGTCTACGGATCGCTGGTGTGGTCCGGGATTATGGTATGATGGATCGTGCCGAGGCGCCCGCCGACTCGGTCGATGTTTGAACGATGTGATGAGAACCAGATTTTGGGGGTGTGATGTTCAAGCCCGGAACAGTGATGTATTCCCGCGCAGCGGGTGCGATCAACAGACGTCACTGCGAGTGTTGCGGTGCTGAGCTGACCGCGCACCAGGGATTGTCGAGCGGCATTTGCGACAAGCCCGGGTGCCATGAATGGATGATCGAGAAGGTCGGGCGTGAACTGATCGAACGCAAACGGCGCGAGAATGCGGAAGC
>CAYYZH010000053.1:0-5450 GCA_964475765.1 uncultured Limibaculum sp. | reverse complement strand
GTGGATGTTGACCGCTGGCGTCAGGAACAGCCCGAGGCCACCGAGGACGATTTTGTCGACTATTACCTCGGGATGCTGCCCGATGAGGTGACCGACGATGCCTGCGTCTTTCAGGGTCCGGAAGGCTGCACTCTGCCGCGCACCAAGCGCAACGATCAGTGCAACACCTTCTATTGCAAGTCGCTCAAGACGCTTCAGGAGAACCTGATGGAGAGCGAGACGGGCAAGGTCGTGTTCATCGCCTCCGAACGTCAGGAAGTGCACGGCGTCGTCGCGTGGAGCCCGGAGACTGCGCGTGTGCCCTTGACTGCGCAGCCGCGGGAACAGGCCGCGCCCGAACCGATTGTCATGTCCTCGGGAAACTGGGATGAATGACCGGCTCCGCCCGGTCCTCCCGCCCCGTCCGGGACAGCCTACTTGTCGATTTTGCGAGACACCGCTCGATCCGCATCAGGCCGCGCGCGGCGGAGTTTGCAGTGCCGTCCAATGCGAAATGCGCCGTGTGCAGGAAGCGTCGCGTGCGGTCTTTCAGCGGGACTGGGACAGCTATGTCGGTCGCCAACGCCGGGCGGTCGAGGCGTCGGCGCCCGACATCGCGCGGGCAGCGCAGCGGCTTGGTGGGGATCCGGCCCGTCTTGCCATCGGGGTGGTGCCGCATCTGGACCGTCCGTTGGTCCCTTTGCCGCAATCGCGCCGGGACGAGTTCGTCGCGCATCTCGATCACATCATCGACAAGGCGTTTGACGAGGGTACGCCTGACGTCGATCTCGAGACCCGTCTGATTGACGAGCGCCCGGAGGAGCCGCTGATCGACGCGACCTGTGCGACGTGCCGAGGGAAGTGCTGTGTGCTCGGCGGACCGTCGCATGCGTTCTTGTCGTCAGAGACCATCCAGCAGTTCCGCGCCCGAAACCCGGGCCATGGAAAGTCAGCGATCCGTCAGCACTACATCGACCGGCTTCCCACTCGTTCGGTCGAGCACTCTTGTGTCTTTCACGGCCCCAAGGGGTGTGTGCTTGACCGGGCAGAACGCGCGGACATGTGCAATCGATACCACTGCAATCCGCAGACGCAGCTTTTGAAAACGTATCGTGAGATGAAGGCAGAGCAGGCCATCATCGTTGCCAACGAGGACAATGCCGGGCCGGTGGTCGCAACGTACGATGCCGACACCGGCTGGGAGCTGTTGTCGCCTGATCCCGATCTGGACGATTTCAACTCCGATCAGACGCCCAATCCGGAACTGATGCAGCGCGCGGTGAATGCGGCAATGGATCAGATCCCACCGGATCTTCCGGCGCAAGGGAGCTCAGTGCACTCTGTTTCGCCGACTTGTTCTTGGTGTGGGCAGTCGATTGATTCACATCGCGCGGTCAGTACAAAGTCCTGCGGTAGTGCGGTTTGTGAGCAGAAGCGCATGACCGAGGCATCTGAAAAGATTGCCGAGCAAAAGCACGCGCGCCATGTCGCCCTGCAGGACCAGGTCAAGG
Source organism: uncultured Limibaculum sp. (assembly GCA_964475765.1). Lineage (GTDB taxonomy): Bacteria > Pseudomonadota > Alphaproteobacteria > Rhodobacterales > Rhodobacteraceae > Thermohalobaculum. The sequence continues at coordinate 3,960 of CAYYZH010000053.1, read as the reverse complement.
CGGCTTGCGAGACAGAACTCGAACAGGCTGCTGCCGCTTTGGAGGTCAAGCGCGATACAATGCTGGTCGGCGTCGTGCCATATCAGAATAATCCGGTCGAGCCGCTGGGCGCTGAACGTCGCAAAGCGTTCGTAGATCACTTGAAGACCATAGCGGTGGAAGGCTTCGCGATCGATGATCCTGCGGCGTACTACGACCCGAAAAACCGGGCGAAGCTTGATGCACCCGAAGCTCCAGTGGCGGATGCGAGCTGCGCGACCTGCCAGGGGTCATGTTGCCGCCTCGGTGCGCCGTCGATGGCGTTTCTAGATAAGTGGAATGTCTGCCGTTATCGGATGACGGTCGATGAGCCGACGCCTGAGGGGTATGTTGCGCATTACCTGTCACATCTGCCAGGCACGTCGACGCGCGACGGTTGCGTGTTCCAAAGCGCGGCCGGTTGCACGGTGCCGCGCGAGGAACGTGCGGTCATTTGCAATACCTTCCAGTGTCGAGGGCTCAAGCTGTTGGAAAAGGCGTGGACCGAAGATGGTGCGCACAAGGCGGCCATCGTCGCGCATGAAGACGGCGAGCCCCGTGCGGTGGGGTTATTCGATCAGGATCATGGATGGTCGCGTCTGGCGGAAGATGGCTGACCCTGCGAGTGTCAGCCCACGGGATCAGTAGGCGCGTTCGACCGGGATATGAGCGGCATGGTGGCTAAAGATGCACCAGGCGCGGTCTTCGAAGAGGAATCCGTTTGAGGCCATCAGTTGCACATCGCCGATCTGTTCGGTGCAGAGCACCATGGCGGTCCGCCCGATTATCGTCACATGGGGGTCGGTCGGCCAGATGTCCGGCACATCCCGCTCGGACAGGATCTGGCGCCAGCTCTCCAGTACGCTGTCGCGTCCCCTGAGAAGCGGCCACCCCGGATGCGTGCACTCAACCCGCCGGTCATGCGACCAGAGCGCATCCATGGTGTAGTACTCACCCGCCCGGATCGCCCGGTAGAAGACGTCGTTAGCCGTGAGAATTTTCTGCCGTTCGCTCATGACCAGTTCAGATCGGGGTCAGCCGGGCTAAACCCAGCGGAATGTCGCTGTCCGTACTCCACAACCACACTTCGTTATAGCGTGTGATGTCAAGGCCGCCTGGCACGGCATAGGCTTGCTCGCCAGTGTTGCGAAGTAGGGCGCCAAGGATCGTACTCGCGCGGTACCCGTCGCTACCGAGTGCGACAACGGCGCCATTTGCACCCTGAAACTGGAAGTTCGGCTCGAACACCACCACCGGATAGCTCGGAGACTGGTAAAGACTGATCGTGCCGATTGTGTCGTGATTGCTCTCGCCGATGAAGACAGCCCGATGCGTCACCCGCGCATCAGACGGAATTTCCGCCTCACCCGGACGCTGTCCACTGCATGCGGTGAACATCATCGCCAGAAAGGCGGCCAATACAGGTGCAATGAGCAGTCTTTGTCCCACGGCGCACTCCCCAATGAACGCAGTGACAGCGTACGCGAGGGAGGGTATCTAACAAGTAAAACGTGCGTTGCTGAGATGTTTCTTGAATGGGTGTTGCATGAACGACGGGTCGGGCAAGTATGCGATCTTGGGATGGGGTTCCCTTATTTGGGACCTCGACATCCTTGCGCCGCACGTTCATGGCGACTGGCTGATAGAGCGCGGTCCAAGACTTCGAATGGAGTTCACCCGGATCAGCCCAAAGCGCAAACTTGCTTTGGCAGTCTGCCTTGATAATGAACATGGTGTGCCGTGTCCCACCCATGTCATGGTCTCGGCTCGGAGCGATGTTCTGGCGGCGCGCGATGATCTTGCCGAGCGCGAACGTGCGCCAAAAGCGGAGATCGGAGCGGTCTGCCTCGAGACGGACTTGTGTGCAGGCCGGGCCGACTTTGCCAACCAGGTACGTGACTGGTGCATCGTCGAGGGTTGGACGGGTGCTGTCTGGACGGACCTGAGGTCAAACTATGTAGCGCTCCGTAAGGAGTACTTCTCGATCGCACGTGCGGTGGAGTACCTCAAGACACTGCCTGACCTCAGCCTCGATGAAGCGGTGACATATATCGAGTCTGCACCGCTGACGACGGATACCCCACTGCGCCGAGCTCTGGCTGCGGATCCATGGTGGCAAGATCAGGTGCGCCGGCTCAAGACCGTTCTGGAAGATCGGCTACCACCCGAAGCGTGAGATTGATCCGCCCGCCTTTTGGCAACAGCGCGCCTTCACCAAAGAGGATGCGGTCTACCCCGTGAAAGGCCAGTCGGGCAGACCCGCCCATCAAGACAACATCGCCGGATTGTAGGATTGTGGAATGAGTCGGATCTTTGCGGTCGCTGCCACCCATCCGGAACCGCGCGGGGTCACCCAATGAGATCGAAACCACTGGCGCGGCAAAGTCTCCCTCGTCCTTGTCCTGATGAAGGCCCATCCGCGCGCCCTCACCATACCAATTGACCAGGCAACTGTCGGGGTCCGCGGGCCAGCCCGAGACCTCGCGCCAGATCGCCAACACGCAATTCGGGATCGCGGGCCAGGGTCGCCCAGTTTCCGGGTGCGAATCGGAGTATCTATAGCGTCCACGGTCGATGACCCATCCGACGCGCCCTGCGGAGGTCATGCGCACGGACATTGGCTTGCCCCAGGCGGTAACGGGGCGCACGAGTGGTGCGGTTTCTGTGACTGAACGAATGTCCGCGAGGATCGCTTTTTGCCGATCCGCTCCAAGGAAGTTCCGCCAGATACGAAAATCCTGAAGCTGCTCGGCCACGTCTGCGCCTCGGTCGGGTTGTCCACCAGGAGATTGCATCGGGTTGCTCTCCGCCGAATCCAGCGCCCAATTGGACCGAAACGCCTGCGTTGACCACAAAACTGCCGCCATCGCCTCCTAGATTCCTGCACATCTGCGGTTGCACAGGCAATTGCGGCTTCTTATATACCGCGCCGGACGCGACGTCACAGCTTTGTGACGGCACGACAGCCAAGCAAAAACGGGATGGGCTGGAGGGGCCGCGCACGGACCTTTAGCCCGCTATCGCCAGAAGGAACTGCATCATGTCGAAAGTGATCGGGATCGACCTCGGTACGACCAACTCCTGTGTCGCCATTATGGATGGTGCCAGCCCAAAGGTTGTGGAGAACGCGGAAGGCGCGCGGACCACGCCCTCGATGGTTGCCTTTACTGGAGAAGGCGAGCGTCTGGTCGGACAGCCTGCCAAGCGTCAGGCGGTCACCAACCCGGATAACACTCTCTTTGCTGTCAAGCGTCTGATTGGGCGCCGGTATAACGACAAGATGGTCGAGAAGGACAAGGGCATGGTCCCCTTCAAGATCGTCGAAGGCAAGAACGGCGATGCCTGGGTTGAGGCGGCTGGAGAGAAGTACTCCCCGTCTCAGATCTCGGCGTTCATCCTGCAGAAAATGAAAGAGACCGCCGAGGGCTACCTCGGAGAGAAAGTCGACAAGGCCGTGATCACTGTCCCGGCTTACTTCAACGATGCCCAGCGTCAGGCGACCAAGGATGCGGGCAAGATTGCCGGTCTCGAAGTGCTGCGCATCATCAACGAGCCGACGGCGGCTGCACTGGCCTACGGTCTCGACAAGGACACCTCCAAGACGATCGCTGTCTATGACCTTGGCGGCGGCACGTTCGATATCTCGGTTCTCGAGATCGACGAAGGCCTCTTCGAGGTGAAGTCGACGAACGGCGACACGTTCCTCGGCGGTGAAGACTTTGACATGCGTTTGGTCGAGTACCTGGCCGAAGAGTTCAAGAAAGAGAACTCGATGGACCTGAAGACCGACAAGCTTGCGCTGCAGCGGCTGAAGGAAGCTGCCGAGAAGGCCAAGATCGAGCTGTCGTCTTCTTCGCAAACTGAGATCAACCTTCCCTACATTACCGCTGACGCGACCGGGCCCAAGCACCTGACGCTGAAGCTTACCCGGGCCAAGCTGGA
>CAYYZH010000052.1:0-22390 GCA_964475765.1 uncultured Limibaculum sp. | reverse complement strand
TTACACACTGTCGCTGGATCTGTTTGGCCAGGAGGTCTCGACCAACGCCGCGAATGCGATCAACTCGGGCATCAAGGGCCGCTATCACGAGCATCGGATTGATGATGATCATCGCCTCGACGATGCGACCTACAAGGTATGGAACCTCGTCGATGGCAAGCTGATCCAGCAGGAGGTGCCTGCCCTGACCGCGATCAACATGCGGCTGCGCGACGACTACATCAAGGACGCCTCCGGCGGTATCGGACGCTGGAACAAGGTGATCGAGAAGGCGGGCGTCGAGTTCAAGTTCGCCCTGCCGCATGAAGCGTTCCACCGCAAGATTGGCGTCTTCTCGGCGGCGCACTTCACGCCCGAAGGCACAGCAATCTCGGAGGCGGAATGGGAGGCCAAACGCGACGACTGGCTGCCCTCCAAGGCCGATGGTGACTTCATCCAATCGCTGATGAAGCCCTGCTATGAACCGGGCAAGTATGCGTCCTGGATCGCCCCGCCCAAAGTCGGCATCGACAATAAACCAGGCGATTTCGAGTATGTGAAACTGGCCGAAGCCTGATCCAGCCCGCCCGCGCCGCGCCAGTGGGACGCGCGGGGGCGGGCGGGTGGGCCGTGCGTCGCGATGGTGCGGCGCGGGCGATGCTCCAACAATGGGTGACCCGATGAACAAGCCGGTCAAACAGCACCTGATCGACCCGGAGATCTGCATCCGGTGCCACACCTGCGAGATGACCTGCCCGATAGAGGCGATCACCCATAACGACGACAACGTCGTGGTGGACGCCGAGAAGTGCAATTTCTGCATGGAATGCATTCCGGTCTGTCCCACCGGGTCAATCGACGAATGGAGGGTAGTCACGACGCCATACTCGCTGGAAGAACAGTTCGAGTGGACGGAACTGCCGGAGCAGGAGGACCTTCCGGAAGCATCCGAAGCCGAGGGCACGGTCGAAGCACTGGATGACGAGATTGCCCGGCTTCTCGAGGACGCACACAAGGGTGCAGGCGGCAAAGCCAAAGCGCCTGCCAGTGCCGCCAAGCCAACGGTCAACCTCTACAATCTCGGCCATCCTGCCGAGGCCACCGTTCAGGGCAACTATCGTCTGACCGAGGCCGAAGACCACGATGTCCGCCACATTATCCTGAACTTCGAAGGCCTGCCCTTCCCCGTGCTGGAAGGGCAAAGCATCGGCATCATCCCGCCAGGCACAGACGCCGAGGGCAAAGCGCATCTGCCGCGGCTCTATTCTGTCTCCAGCCCCCGAGACGGCGAGCGCCCGAATTACAACAACGTCTCGCTGACCGTGAAGCGCGAGGAAGGCGGGCTCTGCTCGAGTTACATCTGCGATCTCGAACAGGGCGCAAAGGTCGAGGTGACCGGCCCGTTCGGTTCGACTTTCCTGTTGCCAGACGATCCGGATACGAGGCTGCTGATGATCTGCACCGGCACGGGATCTGCACCGATGCGGGCCTTCACCATGCGCCGCCAGCGTACCGTCGGCGAGAAATCCGGCGGCATGACCATGTTCTTCGGAGCGCGCACGCCCGAGAGCCTGCCCTATTTCGGACCGCTCGCCAAAGTGCCGGACAGCCTGCTAAAGAAGCACCTTGTCTTCAACCGCGTGACTGGCGCACCAAAGGAATACGTGCAGGACCGCATGATGTCCGAGGCCGACGCGGTGGCCAACCTGCTGGCCGATGCAAAGACCCATATCTACATCTGCGGGCTGCGCGGCATGGAGGAGGGGATCGAAAAGGCGCTCACCACCATCGCCGACGGGATTGGCCTGACCTGGAGCACCCTGCGCGACGAGATGCGCGAGGCAGGCCGGTACCATGTCGAGACCTACTGAACCCATCGTCGATACTGCCCAGCACTCCGGGCCAATCGAAGGGCAGATCAGGGCCCTGACCGAGACAATTGGCGCCCGGGTGCGCACCGCGCGTGAGCTGAGGAGCCTGTCGCGGCGCGAACTCTCGGAGATGTCCGGCGTCAGCCAGCGCTACCTCGCGCAGATCGAAGCGGGAGAGGGCAACATCTCGATCTCGCTGCTGATGAAGGTCGGCCATGCGTTGGGGCACACCATCGCGTGGTTCGTAGGTACGGATGCCCCGACACCGGACGAGGCCGAAATTGCGACGCTCTTCGATAAGGCTAGCCCGGATCAGCGCCGTGCGGTTATGGAGATCCTCGCTCCCGCCCCCATATCGCGCGCCCAACGCATCGGTCTGATTGGATTGCGCGGCGCCGGCAAATCGACGCTGGGCCGCCGCGCTGCCCGCGCCTTGTCGATCCCGTTTGTCGAGTTGAACACCCGGATCGAGGCAGAAAGCGGCATGACCGTCAGCGATGTCATGGCGCTCTACGGCCCGGAAGGATACCGCTCGCTGGAACGCCAGGCGCTGAAGCAGGTGCTGGCGAGCGAAGAGAACGTCATCATCGCCGTCGCAGGCGGGATCGTCAGCGCGCCAGAGACCTTTGACATGCTGCTCGAGGGCGCACACACGATCTGGCTCAGAGCATCGCCGCAGGAGCATATGGATCGGGTCATTGCACAAGGGGACGAGCGCCCGATGGCGGGCAACCCCGCCGCATTGGACGAGTTGAAAGCAATCCTGCAAAGGCGCGAGGCGCTCTATGCCCGAGCCCCAGTGCAGGTCGACACCAGCACTCCGACCGAATTCGAAGCGCTTCAACGTCTCATCGCTGCGATCCGCGAAAACAGGTTCCTCAAGGAAACCTGATTGGACACCGCCCGTGGCAAGATGCGACCTCCGCGCCAGGCGGCAACGGCGGCCATCTGGACGCGCAGCGGACAGCCGGGACCGTAGGGCCCAGTGCCCCGACAGGGGCATGGCCGCCTGTGGGCTCTGCAGATGCCGAGAGACCCGTGTTGTCTGCCACGAGATCCTGTGGCAGCAAAGGGTCTGATCAAATGCGGCCCTGCCCGATCCCCCGTGAGCGAGAGACAGACCATGGATCCCAACATCCCCCGGATCGGCGTCGATATCGGCGGCACGTTCACCGACATCGTGCTGGAAGCGAACGGCGCCCAGCACTCGACCAAGGTCCTGACAACCTACAACGCACCCGAGGACGCGATCATCGACGGCATCGCGCAGGTCTGCGCCAAGGCCGAGGTGGCGCATGGCGATATCGGACAGATCATCCACGGCACGACGCTCGCAACCAACGCGCTGATCGAGCGGCGCGGTGCCAGAACCGCGCTGATCACCACAAAGGGCTTTCGCGATGTGATCGAAATGCGCACCGAGAGCCGGTTCGAGCAATACGATCTCGATCTCAAGCTGCCCGATCCATTGTTGCCCCGCCAATGCCGCTTTGTCGTGACCGAACGCATGGACGCCGCGGGTAATGTGTTGATCGATCTGGACGAAACCGAAGTCGAGGCCGTGATCGACCGCATTGCCGAAGCCGGGTTCGAGAGCGTCGCCATCGGGTTCCTGCATTCCTACATGAACGATGCGCACGAGCGGCAGGTACGGGAAATGCTGGCCGCGCGCCTGCCGGATGTGATGATCTCACTCTCGTCCGAGGTCTCACCGCAAATGCGGGAATACGAGCGCTTCAACACGACCATCGCCAACGCCTATATCAAGCCGCTGATGAAGAGCTATCTCGGGCGACTGGCCGGGCGGCTCAAGGCCGAGGATGTCGATTGCCCGATCTTCCTCATGCATTCGGGCGGCGGGATCATCTCCATCGAAAGCGCTGCGGAGTTCCCTGTGCGGCTGGTCGAATCCGGCCCCGCAGGCGGGGCAGTCTTTGCCGCCCACATCGCCGCGCGTTATGGCATCGAGAAGGTGCTGAGTTTCGACATGGGCGGGACCACCGCCAAGATCTGTCTGATCAAGAACCAGACCCCCAAGACCTCCCGCGTCTTCGAGGTCGCCCGAACCTACCGGTTCAAGAAAGGCTCGGGCATGCCGATCTCGATCCCGGTCATCGACATGGTGGAGATCGGTGCAGGCGGCGGCTCGCTCGCCCATGTCGACGTGATGCGCCAGATCCGTGTCGGGCCGGAAAGTGCGGGCTCCGAGCCCGGTCCGGCCTGTTACGGGCGTGGCGGCAAGCGCCCTGGCGTGACCGATGCAGATCTGGTGCTCGGCAAGCTCGATCCCGATAATTTCGCGGGTGGCACGATTGCGCTCCATCCAGACGCGGCCCGCACTGCGCTGACCGATCATGTTGGCGAGACCCTGGACATGGACCCGCTGACCGCAGCCTTCGGCGTGGCGGAGGTCGTCGACGAGAACATGGCCAACGCGGCGCGCGTTCATGCGGTCGAGAACGGCGAAGATCTGGCCGAATACACCATGATCGCCTTTGGCGGCGCCGCGCCTTTGCATGCCGGACGGCTCTGCGAAAAGCTGGGGGTCGACCGCGCGCTGGTACCTTTGGGCGCAGGCGTCGGCTCGGCCATCGGATTTCTGCGCGCGCCGTTCAGCTTCGAGGCAAACCGCAGCGTCTATATGCGCCTGTCGGACTTTGACCCCGCAGCGATTAAGACCCTGTTGAGCGAGTTGAAGGACGAAGCCACCAACTTTGTTCGGTCCTGTGATGCCAACGCCGAGATCCTGTCAGAGTACAAGGTCTACATGCGCTACACCGGCCAGGGCTGGGAGATCCCGATCACTTTGCCCGAAGCGCAGGCCGAAAATCCCGATCCCGCAACGTATCAGCGGCTCTTCGAAGAAGACTACGTCAAGCTCTTTGGTCGCGCGGTCGACGGCATGGATGTCGAGATCACCGTCTGGGCTGTGAATGCGACCACGGCGCAAGAGACGGTCCAACCGATTGCGATGGCCGACAAAGTCGGCGCTACCGAGACTTCGGGTGCTCGGGTACTGTTCGATCCCGCCTTAGGCAAGCAAGTGGACGCCGGCGTGATCGCCCGCGAAGCCATCGCCACGGGACAGACCGTCGCCGGTCCCGCCGCCATCGTGGAAGACGAGACCACCATCATCCTGCCGGTCAGCCGCCGGGCCATTTGTCAGCCCGACGGATGCATCGACATCTCGGTCCAGAGCTGAGGAGACCGCCATGACACGTCCCGAACCCTCCACCGTCTCCTATCAGGTCATGTGGAACCGCATGATCTCGATCGTCGAGGAACAGGCGCAAGCGCTGGTGCGCACCGCGTTCTCGACCTCGGTGCGCGAAGCGGGCGATCTCTCCGCAGGCGTCTATGACACCGACGGGCAGATGCTGGCACAGGCGGTCACCGGCACCCCGGGGCATGTCAATGCGATGGCGGAGTCGGTCAAGCACTTCATCCGGCGCATCGGCAAACAGAACATGTTCGAAGGCGATGTCTTCATCACCAACGACCCGTGGGAGGGCACCGGCCACCTCCATGACATCACGGTGGTCACGCCTTCGTTCTTCAACGGATATCTCGTCGGATTCTTCGCCTGTACAGCGCATATCACCGACATTGGCGGGCGTGGGTTCGGGGCGGATGCGAACTCGGTCTACGAGGAAGGCTTGCAGATCCCGGTGATGAAATTCGCCGAGCGGGGCGAGGTCGACAGGACACTGGTCCACATCATCCGAGGGAACGTCCGCGAGCCGGACAGCCTGATCGGCGATGTCTATGCACTGGCGACCTGCAACGAGGTCGGGCATCGCCGCCTCATCGACATGATGAAGGAGTTCAGTCTGGAGGATCTGCAGGGGATTGCGACCTTCATTCTGGAGAACTCGCACCGGGCAACATTGGAGCGGATCAACGAGTTGGAGCATGGGACAGCCGAGGGCGCGCTGCGCATCGACGGCTATGATCAACCGATTGACCTCAAGGTTCGGCTCAGCATTGAGCAGGATCGGATCGTGGCCGATTTCGACGGTACCTCGCCGGTGGACAAGAAGGGCATCAACGTGCCGCTGGTCTATACCAAGGCCTATGCATGCTACGCCCTGAAATGTGCGATTGCGCCGGAGATCCCGAACAACGCGGCCAGCCTCGCGCCGTTCGAGATTTCAGCGCCCGAGGGCTCGATCGTGAACGCGCTGTATCCTGCGCCGGTCGCGCTCCGCCATGTGATCGGGCATGTGATCCCGGACACGGTCTATGGCGCACTGGATCAATTGCTGCCGGGACGGGTGCCTGCCGAGGGCGCGGGGTGTCTTTGCAACTTTCAGGTCTCGCTCAGGCCGCGAACGGACTCGCCGGCACCGCCGGATGCCAGAAGGTCCGAGGTGCTGACGTTCAACTCAGGAGGGTCGGGCGCGCGCCCGACGCTCGACGGCATGAGCGCCACAGCCTTTCCATCCGGCGTGATGACCATGCCCGCGGAAGCAACTGAGCAGGTCGGACCCGTCATCATCTGGCGCAAGGAGTTGCGTCCCGACAGCGGCGGCGCGGGAAAGTTCCGCGGCGGGCTTGGGCAATACATGGTCGTCGGCGCGCGCGAGGGCCACGAGTTCGACATTCAGGCAATGTTCGATCGCGTGGACCATCCCGCCCGTGGACGCCAGGGCGGTGAAGACGGCGCGCCCACCACCATCCGGCAAAACGACGGCACGCCGATGAAAGGCAAGGGCAAACAATTCGTACCCCATGGCAACCGGGTCGAAATGGCCTTCCCCGGCGGCGCAGGCTATGGCGCACCGGGCGAGCGGGACAAGGATGCCGTGCGCCGCGATCTTGCCCGCGAATACATCTCAGCCAAGGCCGCCAGGGACGCCTACGGACTGACGGACGAGGACATTCGCGAAGTCCAGAACGCAGTCAGGCGCGGCGAGGAGATCTGATCCCCGGGCCGCGCCTGACCTCTTCATCTGGCCGAAAATACCTCGGGGATGCGGGGGCAGCGCCCCCGCTTGGCCTCAAAAAATCAGACCCAGATATCCGACGTGCAGTCACCGCCGGGATAGCGGGTCTCGTGCGCCCGCGCCGGGCCGTTCGGCTCGCGCTTGAAGTCGACGAAGAACTTCGGATTGATCTTCATGCCGCCTGCCTTGGTGTTGCAGTCGACCTGAATCATGCAGCCGCCGGTCTTCTTCATGTCCGGGTAGAACTGGTTGTCCCAGGTCGAGAACAGCGACGTTGTCACGTAGAGCCGCTTGCCGTCGAGGCTGAGCTGGATCATCTGCGGCCCGCCCTCGACCTTCTTGCCATTGACCGATGGCGCACGGCCCAGAAGACCGCCCATCCAGACCTGACCGGTGAAGACGGGGTTCTCGGGATCCTCGATATTGTACTGACGCACATCGCCGTGCAGCCAGTTGGCGAGGTACATCCACTTGTCGTCCATCGAGATCAGCCAGTCTGTGATCAGGCTCGGCACCTGAATCGGCCAGCCCACGACATCGACGGCGGGGATGTCGATGACCTTCTTGGTCTCGATCTTGCGCCCGTTCTTCTTGAAGTGGATCATGTTGGACGAGAGCGTCGCGCCGACATAGCCCTCGGGTCGGTCGGGATCGTGCATGAAGCGCACTTCGAGCGGGATCATCCCGTCGGCACCCAAATCGACCGTCTTGGAGACCTTCTTTTTCTTGAAGTCCCAGAAGTGGATCTGCTGGCCGTATTTGCCTTTGGCAACATCCTCGAGATCAAAACCCGGCATGAAGGTCTTGGGCGAGGCCCATTCCGAGGAGACCATCATGTTGTGCCGCGGCTGATACCAGAAGTCGTAGTTGAACTTCATGGCCCCGAGATCGTTCTCCCAGCGCCCGACGATGTTGAAATCCTTGTCGAGATGCAGGAAGCCGCCGGGGCCGTTGCCTTTGGAATCGCCCAGCATCGAGATGATGATCTCGGACCCGAGGCAGTGCACGGTGTGCGGTCCACTCAGGTTCGTCTTGCGCTTGATCGTGGCACCCTTGACCACCTTATGCAGCGTCGGGTTGCGCGGGTCGGTTCCGACATCGACGATGTGCAGGTTGGACGTGCGCACGCCCGGCAGGATCAGATATTTGCGCTCCATCCCGGCATCGCCGTGACAGGACGAACAGGCGTTCCAGCCCATGTGGTGAAGCTCGTCGCCAATGCCCGGCATCTCGAGCCGGTGGATGACCTTGGAATAGGTGCGCGATTTCGGATCGTTGTCGATGGTCGCGAGATAGTCCGGTTTTTCAATCCCGGTGCCGGTGTAGATCGCGATTGTGTAAAGGAGTTTTTCCTTGGGACCCTTAATGGCATCGGCCGGGGATGCATAGCCGGGGCCGCAACAGGCCTTTCCATTCTTCTTGGACGACGATTTAGCCAACTTGACCTCCCAGTTTCTTGTATTTTCGAACCCTAACTGAGAGAGTACACAACTGAAAGGCGTTTTACGGTTTTCTTGCGTGAAATCTGGAGAGCGTTTCAAGGCTGGATAAAAATTGCGATTGCGGGCGGCTCACGACTTCGCACCAGAGTGAGCACGCGCCGCAATTAGGCCGCAACTCAGCCCTGAAACAGACACGCGAATTGGAACACTGTGACTTCGCGTTTCTGGGGTAAAGGAACATGGTGTGGGAGAGAACGATATGACTGACGTCCTGAAGATTGCGTTGGACCGGCGGGCTGAGCTGCATGATGAAGTTGCCAAGCTCGACGAGTTTATCCGTATGGCCGAGTCGCTGATCAGCGCTGGCGGATCGATCGCCGAGCCGGCAAACGACGCCGGTGAGGAAGACGCCGACGCCAAGCGTCCGAACGTCCTGCGTCGCGGCCCGACCGTCATCAACGGCTGATCCTGAACGGCCACGATCTAAGACTTGTCTGAGACGGGCAAGGACGCCGGCCTGGGCCTACCGGGCCGGCATGTAAGATTGCTGCGAGATCAGGTGCCCGCCACAAGTGGCGCAGTCATGCGCTGAAGGCTGGCTATCACACTCAACGCCGTGATCCGTCCGGTCCGGGGGTTCTCCTCCGATGGAATATTCCGGATAGACATCTCCGCATCTGCACTGTCCGACCGAACCCGCACGCTCTGCATGTTGCGTGTGACAGCCGGGTCTGCCCAGACCTCGATGGTTGTACGCTCCGGCCCGATCCCGGCCAGCGAGAGCGCCACCGCGACATTCACATTGGCCGGAAAGCCGATGGCCGCCTCGCGGGCCGACCCTTTGAACACCAGCTTCGCTTCCGTGAGGCCCTCCACCGAAATGCTGTTCTCGACCAGATAGGGCGCTCCGGCGAGACCGGTGGGCGGCTTGCGGGTCTCCAGCGTAACTTCGTGAATCTCTCCCACGGCCATGGCCCGGATCGCGTCAAGCCCAATGATCGCGCCGGTGGGAACAAGGATGCGTGCGCCGGTCTCGCGCGCCCTGTCGACCAGATCCATGTGATCGAGTAGCGCCCCGCAGGAGAGCGGCATGAAGGTTCGCCCTGCCTCGATCACCGATTTGGCTAGCGGCGCAAAGATCGTCTTGGGCGCACCCTCGATCACGATGTCTGCGTGCTGGGCAAGATCGGTTGCGGCCACACATATCGGGGGCGCGGCGAAATCCGCGACACGGGTCGCCGCTCGACCGAGATCGCCGGCTGAAACTGCGGTCAGGCGCATGCCCTCAATCTCTTCCGTATCCAGTGCACGGGCCACCCGCATACCAATGGCCCCCAGCCCGCAAATGGCTACCGTGATCATCCCGTCTCCTCCCGTCAGAGCGCGTTCTGACTAAATGTCCTGACCACCATGTAAATCCCCGTGACAAACAAGGCGATGAAGAAAAGCTTGCGATAGAACGCTTCGGAGATCCGGTTACGAACGCGGCGTCCGGCCCAGATCCCGGCAAACACCGGCGCGAGGCCGATCAGTGAGGTCAGCCCCAATTCGATCGAGAGCAGGCCAAAGGCCCCCATAGCCATGGCAAGGCCGACGATCACGGTCACAAATGTGATGCCAAGCGCCTGCACGAATTGATCACGCGGCATCCTGAGCGTCTCGACAAAGGTCACACCGGGGATGAGAAAGAGGCCCGACATGCCCAGCAAGACACCGCCCGTGCCGCCACATAACGGCGAAAGCCAGGGCTCATGCCGGCCGGGTTCGGGAATGCGGGGGGCCAGCAGAGCATAGGCGGCGTAAACGCAGAGAAGACCGCCGAGCACAGCGGCCATAATCTCGGACCGCACCCCCGCTGTCAGCCAGACACCGATGAAGATCCCAATCACCGCAGCGGTCAGAAACACCCAGAGGCGGGACAGGATAGGTCGCATCCACGACCCATTGGTGGCCTGCCAAATGTTGCTGACCAGCCCGGGCAAAAGGAAGATCGCCATCGCTTCGCGCAGCGGCATGACCAGCGCAAGGGCTGCGAGAACCACAACCGGCAATCCCATACCGATTGCGCCCTTTACGAAGCCGCCGATAAAGAACGCTGCAACCACCAATGCGGTGGTCATGGGATCGAGTGTCATGCAGGTCTTGCCTTGAGCGCCCGCCAGCCGAGAAAGACCGCTAGAGCCAGGGCGCCTGCGGCAAGGATTGGGCGGAACGCGCCGTCCATCATGCTCAGCGGCAGAGCGACCGAAGCAAGCATGGCGGGAGCGTAGAAGCGCGTCCACGCGGCCCCTGTCCCGCGCTTGGCCTGATACCACGGGAAGACCGCAGAAAAGACCGCGACAATGGTGAAGAACACCGCCCATGGGCGGAACAGAGAGTCCGCGAGCGTCGGATCGATGGCCAGCGCGCGGCTGAGGTTCAACTCAGCAATGTCGCCCAGAACCACACCGAGGATCATCGGGGCCAGCGGGAACCCGAACTGGCGCATGGCGAACCCGAGAAGGCCGAACCAGAACAGCGTCTGCAAATCATCCGCCGAATTGTTGAGGGCAAAGACCCCGATGGAGGCAAAGCCAAGGATCACCGCGGCCAGCATATACATGCGGATCTTGGTCACGAGGACAAAGACGCGCAGCATCGCCGACTGCATGCCAAGCATGATGAAGTTGGCGCAGAAGAACGCGATGAAGATCGAGTAGACCAGCACCGGTTCTTCCTGAATAAAGGTCGGGCCGGGCACGATGTCGTGGATTAAAAGCGCGCCAAGCATGATCGCGGCGGTGACATCTCCTGGGATGCCGAGCGAGATCAGCGGTGTCAGCGCGCCGCCCTCGACCGCGTTGTTCGAGCTTTCGGGGGCGATGATCCCCTCGGGGTTACCCGTGCCGAAACTGTCCGGGTCCTTCGATGCCTTCTTGGCCTGATCGTATGCAAGGATATTGGCGATGGACCCACCGGCGCCAGGCAGGATGCCGGTGAAGATACCGATGAGGGACGAACGTACAACGACGACCCAGCGTTTGATCAGCTCGCGGATGGCCCGGCCATGCTCGATGCGGATCTTGACGTCGCCCTTGTCGGTCAGGGCGCGCTTGGCGGCGTCGGGGTCCCGCACGTCCGACAAAAGCTGTGAGAACGCGAAGAGGCCGATCAGCACAGCAATGAAGTCGAACCCGCTGAGGAGGTAGTCCGAGCCGAAGTCAAACCGTCCAACGCCGACAGCGTCGTCTTCGCCCACGGTACGCACGAGAAGGCCGAGCGCCCCTGCGATCAGGCCCTTGATCAGGTTCTCTCCCGCCAGCGAGGCCGTGACGGTCAGCGCGAAGATCACCAGCATGAAGAAGTCCCAGGGCTGGAACTCCAGCCCCACGCGCGCCAGTTGCGGGGCGAACAGTACCAGCATCACCGCCGAGATCATGCCGCCGCAGAACGATGACCAGACGCCAAGGCCGAGGGCAAAGCCGGGCTCGCCCTTTCGGGCCATGGGAAACCCGTCAAAGGTCGTAGCGACCGAGGAGGGCGTGCCGGGTATCCCTGTCAGGATGCCGGACATCAGCCCGCCGGAAAGCCCGCCGACCAGCACCGAGATCATCGTCGCCAGCCCCTGCGCGGGCGGCATCGAAAAAGTGAATGGCAGTGTCAACACGACCGCCATCGCGATGGTGAAGCCGGGGATGGAGCCGGCCAACAGGCCAACGCCGACACCGACGATCATCAGGGCCAGGGTTTGCAGATTGCCGACCTCGGCGAAGGCCAGCATGACATTGTCCCAGACCATCGCTCAGACCCCCGTCCATGCGCCGCGCGGCAGGATGACCTCGAGCGCGAAGGTGAAGACCAGCCACATGCCGCCGACCGAAATGAGGGCGATTGCGCCGTGCAGCAGCCAGTTGCGGATACCCCCGAGCGCTGTCAGAAGCCCAAAGACAAAGAGCACACCGCCAACCAGCATACCGAGATAGGGGATCGCCAGCAGATACCCGCCGAAGAGCAGGAAACACCAGATCACGTTGCGCCAGTAGGCGAAGAACTCTGACAGACCCTTCGGCGCACCGTCGCGCGGCACATCCGGCCCCTGCCGAAGCGACTGCACGAGATAGATGAAGCTTAGCGCGGCAATGACGCCAACGATGACGCGCGGCCATGTTGCGGGCGAAAGCTGCCCGTAATCCGGCTCGCGGATCTCGAAGCTCGCCACCATCAGGCCGCCGCACACCAGCAGCAGAAAGATCGCGACAAAGCTGTCACGGTTCAGGGTCATTGGCATCGCCGCATGTCTGGGAAAGGCAAGGCCCGGCGAAAGATGCCACCGGGCCCCGTGTTCAGGACTTACTTCTTGTACATTCCGATTTCGATGGCGACAGCCTCGTAATCGGAGTAGATGCCCTCGGCCCAGGCGCGGAACTCATCCGGTCCCTGATAGCGGATCTCGGTGCCCTTGGCATCGAGTTGAGATACCAGATCGGCGTTCTCGGCCGCGGCCTTGAAGACGCCGGCCCACATATCGACGATCTCCTTGGGCGTTCCTTTCGGGGCAACGATCCCACGCTCGAGCGCGAAGGTCATGTCAACGCCAAGCTCAAGCAGCGTCGGCATGTCCGGAAGGTGCTTGGACCGCTCAGGCGCCGCGATGGCGAACCCCTGCAGTGCGCCCGACTCGAGATGCTTGCGGCCGGACGCCACGTTCAGTGCACCCATGTCGATGGCACCCGACAACAGGGCCGTCATCCGCTCGGCGGTTCCATCATAGGGGACGTAGGAGAAGTCGACGCCCATTTCCTTGGCCAGCAGCAGCCAGATGAAATGCGAGGTCGAGCCGAACGTCGTGCCCGCCTTGATCTTGCCGGGGTTGGCCTTGGCATAGTCCGCAAACGTGGTGAAGTCGTTGAACGGGACGTCCTTGCCCGCGCCGATGATGTCCGGCGTCATGGTCAGGTTGGCGACGGTCTCGAACCCGTCATACTGAAAGTCGATGCGACCGTTCAGGAAGCTGGTGATCGCCGACTGGTGGATGGCAAAGAGCGTGCAGCCATCTGGGGCCGCCTTGGCCGCCTGCTTGGCACCCTTGTTGCCGCCCTGACCGCCCACGGTCACGACCTTGATCTTCGGCGTGATGTCCATCTCGGCAATCGTCTTCTCGAAGATCGAGAAGATCACATGCGTGCCGCCGCCTGCTTTCCAAGGCACAATGAGCTGAGCCGTGTCACAGCTGAGTTCGGTTGCGGCTTCGGCTCGCTCCTGACCGAATCCCAGCGCGAACAGACCGACCAGCGCGGTGGTTACAAGTTTTCTCATTTGGCACTCCCTGATGATTTGCACGCCGCTTCGGCGCAGTGCTAGACGGACCGTGTTGGAGGGTCTCTATCTTTCATTGACTATAGCGTGCAGAAGAGGGCCTGCAACCGGCAGGACGAAGGGCGAGGCGAGAACATGAGAAATTTGGAACTGCCGGGGCGGTCCCCCGCACATGGCATGCACGGGATGGCTGCAACCAGCCACACATTGTCCACCGAGACGGCGGTTGCCGTGTTGCGATCGGGCGGTAACGCCATGGACGCCGCCATTGCGGCCTGTGCCGTGCAATGCGTGGTGGAGCCGGGATCGACCGGGATCGGCGGCGATTGCTTTTGCCTTTACGCGCCGGGCGGGACCGATGAGATCGTCGCCTTCAACGGCTCGGGCAAGGCTCCAACCGGAGCAACCTGCGACTACTACGCAGCGGAGGGGATCTCCGAGTTGCCGCGCCAATCGCCCCATTCCTGCGTGGTGCCCGGGAGCATCGACGCATGGTGCCGCCTGCATGGTGACCACGGGAGGATGCCGCTCAGCGATATTTTGGCCCCGGCGATAGGATACGCGCGCGATGGCTACCCCGTCTCGTCGCGGGTCTCTGCCGATTGGGCTTCAACCGTCGAGTTGATGAAAGCCGAACCGACCATGGCGCGGATTTTCCTGCCGGAAGGCCGCGCCCCGCGCGTTGGCGAGGTGCATCGCCAGCCCGAACTGGCCGCAACCATGGAGGCGGTCGCCTATGGCGGGCGCGATGCCTTTTATACCGGCGAGATTGCCGAAGACATGGTCAGCTACCTCCAAGGTCTCGGCGGCCTGCACACGATGGAAGACTTCGCGAATGTCCAAGGAGACTATGTCACGCCGATCTCTGGCGAGTTCCGGGGCCATACGGTCTGGCAGTGCCCGCCGAATGGTCAGGGGGTGATTGCCCTTTTGATGCTGAACATCGCGTCGGGTCTGGAAACATCTGGCGAGCTGATCTCGACCGACCGGATCCATGCCGAGCTTGAGACCTGCCGCCTCGCCTATACCGCGCGGAACATGTATGTCGCCGACCCGGATTTCGCGGATGTCGATGTCGAGACCCTGCTGAGCCCGGCCTATGCAGACAAACTGCGTGCTGCCATCGACCCGGCCAAAGCGCATGATCCCGGGCCGGACCCCGATCTCGTACGCCATGACGACACGGTCTATATCTCAGTGGTCGACAAGGACGGCAACGCCTGCTCGTTTATCAACAC
The DNA here is from genome assembly GCA_964475765.1 of uncultured Limibaculum sp. Classification (GTDB taxonomy): domain Bacteria; phylum Pseudomonadota; class Alphaproteobacteria; order Rhodobacterales; family Rhodobacteraceae; genus Thermohalobaculum. The sequence goes on along the minus strand of CAYYZH010000052.1, from coordinate 7,619 downwards.
GCTGTTCATGGGGTGGGGCTCGGGCCTCTGCGCGCCAAAGTCCGGCGTTGTCTTCACCAATCGCGCGCAAGGCTTTTCGCTCGACTCATCCAGCCCGAACCGGATCGAGCCGGGCAAGCGCCCGCTCCATACCATTATTCCCGGCATGATCACCAAAGGCGGCAAAGTCTGCATGTCCTATGGCGTCATGGGCGGACACTATCAGTCGATGGGCCACATGCAGTTGCTGACCCGGATGTTCGACTATGGCCTCGATGTGCAGCAGGCGATGGATGCGCCGCGCTTCATGGCCGACCCGTTCACCGGTGATGTTGAAATGGAATGGACCGTGCCCGAAGAAATCCGCGCCGATCTGGCAGCGCGTGGACACCGAATCGCTCCGGCGGAAAAGCCCGTCGGCGGAAGCCAGGCGATTTGGATCAACCCGGAGACGGGCGTGCTGACCGGTGGTTCCGATCCGCGCAAGGACGGCTCCGCCATCGGCTACTAGTCGATCCGACCGGTCCTTCGGATAACAGGAGCCTTACATGCAGAACATCGCCGTCTTCGGCCTCGGCTCAATGGGGTTTGGCATCGCGCAGTCCTGCCTGCGGGCTGGGTTCACGGTCTGGGGCCGCGACGTACGACCCGACGCCGTCGCACGATTTGAAGCGGAAGGTGGCGCCAGCGGCGATATGAACCCTGCCGATCTGGACACCGCGATCGTGGTCGTTTTGAACGCGGCGCAGACCGAGGAAGTCCTGTTCGGTGCGGACGGGGTCGTGCCCGACATGAAACCGGGTGCCACGGTGATCGCATGCGCGACAGTTCCGCCCGAGTTTGCACGCGACATGGCGGCCCGCGCCGGGGAGCATAGTGTGCACTATCTAGATGCCCCGATTTCAGGCGGCTCGGTGAAAGCAGCGCAGGGACAGCTCAGCATCATGGCCTCGGGCAGTGACGCGGCCTTCACCGCGGCCCGTCCCGTTCTGGATGCCACCGCAGAGACCGTTTTCGAGCTCGGCGATGTCGGCGCGGGGTCGGCGATGAAGGCCGTCAACCAGCTTCTGGCCGGGGTTCACATCGCGACGATGGCCGAGGCCTTGACCTTCGGGATGACCCAGGGCGTCGCTCCGGAGAAATTCGTCGAGGTAATCTCGCAGTGCGCCGGGTCATCCTGGATGCTGGAGAACCGTGCACCGCATATCGTCGAGGGTGACTACACGCCCCATTCGGCAGTGAACATCTGGCTCAAGGATCTCGGCATCGTGCTGGACATCGCTAAGGGCGCGTCGTTCTCTGCGCCTCTGACTGCGGCGGCGCTTCAACAATTCGTGGCCGCTGCAGGTCAGGGTCTGGGCGGTGAAGATGACGCGGCTGTAGCCAAGGTTTATGCCCGCAATGTGGGCCTGAGCTTGCCCGGCGACACATAACGGAACGGAGCGAGACCGATGAGTACAGTTGCGATCCTGATGCCCGGGGATATGGGCCACGGCGTCGGCCAGTCGCTGATCTCGCAAGGTCACCGGGCGATCTCGCCTCTACAAGGGCGCAGCGAACATACGCGGTCTCTTGCTGCGCGGGCCGGGATTGAAGATGCCGGGGACATCGACGGCGCGGTGGCCGAGGCCGATCTGATCCTTTCGATCCTGCCGCCCGACCGGGCGATTCCGCAGGCCGAAGCGGTGGCAGCCTCTATGAAGTCGACCGGCAAAACCCCCGCTTATGTCGACTGCAACGCGATCTCCCCGATGACTATGCAGAAGGTTGCGGACAGTCTGTCTGGCACCGGGTGCCAGATCATCGATTGTGGCATCATCGGGCTCAACCCGATCAAGACCCCGCCAACGCGGTTCTATGTGTCGGGTCCGGATTGCTCGGCGATTGAGGCAATCGGCCACGATGCACTGCGGGTCACCAAGATCAGCGACAATGTCGGGGCGGCTTCTGCGTTGAAGATGGTCTACGCAGCCGGGACCAAGGGCGTCTGGACCCTGCAAACAGCTCTCCTTTTGACCGCCGCTCGGCAAGGCGTGCTGGAACCACTGCTGGACGAGCTTGCCTACTCCCAATCCGGCCCGCTTCAGGCGATGCGCGGACGCGTGCCGTTCCTGCCAGCCGACAGCGCGCGCTGGGTGCCCGAGATGGAGGAGATTGCCGACACCTTCGCAGCCTCTGGTGTCACAGACGGGTTCCATCGCGGCGCAGCCGACATCTTCCGGCTTCTGGCACAGTCACCGTTCGCGGATGAAACCCGGGAAACGCTGGACACGTCGCGCACTCTGGAAGAAGCGCTGTCGGCCTACGCCGCGCTGATCAAGGACCCCTAGAGGTTCCCAATTCTGAGACCGGATGCCCCGGTTTCCGAAACCGCTTCGATCAATGCTGCCAGCGCGCCCACCGGTGCGGAGCCAAAGTCCACACGGATCCGCCAACTTGCTGCGCCGCGATCTGGCCCATCGAGCGCGTGGACAACGGCGCCGAGGTCCGGCTGCAGCCTGGTTTGGCGTGGCTGGAACCATTCGAGATACCAAAGCCTCAGCGGCACCCAATTCGGCGTCTCAACCTCACCGTTGATAGTGATCTCCGCATCTTCCCAGCGGAAGGGATGGATGACGGCCGTAAAGCCGGACACCGTTCGGGCCTCGAGCGACTCGAACTCTGCCACTCGGCGCGATTCGACTTTCTGAATCAAAGTACGTCCATCGAGCGTGACCGCCAGATCACCGCGGCTGGGCAAATCAAGCCGGCCCTGACGCTTGACTCGGCCCGACGGATCGCGGCGCAGCGGTTCGGGATCAATGTCAGCGCCCGCGTCAATCGCCCGGGCCTGCGCCGTCAGAAGCGCCGCAACCGAACCTTCGCGCACCGGTGCAAGACTTTCCTCCAACTGCTGCACATCATCGGCCATCAGCGCGCCACCACACCGAGATGGTTCAGCGCGAGGGCCAGATCGGGCGGAAGATCGGATCCCTCGAGGTTCTGGTCGAGAACGTCCGGTGGCGCGTCCTCGGCGGTAAGGTAACGCCAGCCCTGAAACGGGCGGCGCGGACGAGCCTCGACCAACACGATCTCAGGCGACATCACGATGGCACAGCGCCGGATACCGTCCTCGCCTGTGACTTCTTCGAGCCTCGTGATGGTTTGTCGCGCAAGGATGGCTCCGCGGAACACCCAGAAGAGCGATCCGCCTCGCAGCAATTCGTCCTCCCGGCGCGGCCACATCCGGGTGACATGCCGCGGAGACGGATCGAGACCTTGCGATCTACGCAGCGCGATCCGGCTTTGCTGCCACGATCTGAGGTCATCAACAGTGTCCGCCCCGACACAAAGCTTGAGAAGATGAAGTTTGGGCTCCGCCATGGTTCAGGACAGCCCAAGCACGTCGATCATCGAATATTCGCCCGGTTTCTGGTCCTGACCCCAGATCGCTGCACGCACCGCGCCCCGCGCGAACAACATCCGATCCGTCGCAATGTGGCGCAGAACAATCCGCTCGCCTTGGCCAGCGAAGACCACGTCATGCTCACCCACGACATCTCCGCCCCGCAGCGCAGCAAAGCCGATGTCACCGCGACGCCGTGCGCCGGTCTGGCCATCACGGCCGCGGTCGGCAGTGTTGTTCAAAGTAACACCTCGACCTTCTGCCGCGGCCTCCCCCAGCATCAGCGCCGTACCGGAGGGTGCGTCGACCTTCTGGTTGTGGTGGGTTTCCACAACCTCGATGTCAAAATCCGCGTCAAGCGCAGCGGCAACTTGCCGGGTCAGCACCGTCAGGAGGTTCACACCGAGCGACATGTTTCCAGCCCGAACAATTGTCGCGTGGCGGGCGGCGGCGGCAAGTTTCTCCAGGTGGGCCTGCTCGAACCCTGTCGTGCCTATGACATGCACAAGCCGCGCCTGAGCTGCCAGAACCGAGTGTTCGATCGTCGGATCAGGGAGAGTGAAATCCAGCACCGCACGGGCACCAACAAAGACCTCCAGAGGATCATCGCTGACGGTCACCCCGCGCGACGTGCCGCCCATAACCTCGCCAAGGTCCTGGCCCACCCAATCATGCCCCGATCGCTCGGTAACGCCCACAAGCACGCAGTCTTCGCGTTCATCCACCGCGCGGATCAGCATCTGCCCCATGCGGCCGGAACACCCGGTGACCGCAATTGCCAGTTTGTCGGACATGTGAGTCTCCCGTTCTCACCCAAGTCATATCAGGGCGGAGAGTGGCGGGCCAGCAATCACCTCACTATGTTTGACAGTGACATGCTGAATTTGGCTCGAAGGAGGATGAACCTTCGCCCGGAACACGATCAGGTTCTGGATAGTCCTGCCCAGTGGCGAAAACAGAGTTGGCCGGACGTGGCTTTCAGTGCCGCCAAGGTTTGACCCAGTGGCTCCAGACGGCCGTTACCGGCGAACCTTTTCCCAGAAGTCCTTGACCTTGGAAAAGAAGTCCTGGTTTTCGGGGCTGTTGTTGCGGCCTTCGCTTTCGAACTCACGCAGCAATTCCTCTTGGCGTTTGGACAGATTGACGGGTGTCTCGATCGCCATCTCGATATACAAGTCACCCTGCTGACCGGATCGCTGCAGCGCAGGCATGCCCTTGCCGCGCAGGCGCAGTTGCTTGCCGCTTTGCACACCTGCGGGAACCTTCACGCGGGAGCGGCCCCCATCGAGGGTCGGTGCTTCAATTTCTCCGCCAAGGGTTGCCGTGGTCATGGGTACAGGAATTCGGCAGAAGAGGTTGGGTCCATCACGCTCGAAAAGCATATGAGGTTCCACATCGATGAAGATGTAGAGATCGCCTGACGATCCGCCGCGCGGGCCACCTTCACCCTCCCCGGCCAGTCGGATCCGCGTGCCGGTTTCGACCCCGGGGGGGACTTGCACGTTCAACGCGCGTTCCTTGCGAACCTGCCCGGCGCCGGCACAGGAACGACACGGATCCTTGATGATCTGACCCTGACCCTTGCAGGTCGGACAGGTGCGTTCGATTGTGAAAAAGCCCTGCTGGGCGCGCACTTTCCCATGGCCCTGACACGTTGGACAGTTTTGTGGTTGCGCTCCGCCTTCCGCGCCAGTGCCGTTGCACTTCTCGCAGTCCACTGATCCCGGGACCTGAATGGTCGCCTGCTTGCCGTTGAACGCGTCTTCGAGCGATACGGCGAGGTTGTACCGAAGGTCCGCGCCGCGTCGCGCCCGTTGCTGGCGCCCACGGCCACCGCCTCCGCCGCCCATGAAATCGCCGAAGAGATCTTCGAACACATCCGAGAATGCGCTGCCAAACTCGGCGCCGCCACGCGCGCCTCCGGCCCCGCCGCCGCCCATCGAGCCGTCCACCGCGGAGTGGCCGAACTGGTCATAGGCCGCGCGCTTCTGGTCGTCCTTCAGGCAATCATAGGCCTCGTTGACTTCCTTGAACTGCTCTTCGGCCTTCTCGTTGTCCTTGTTGCTGTCGGGGTGCAGCTCGCGGGCTTTCTTGCGATAGGCTTTCTTCAGCTCGTCCGCAGACGCGCGTTTACCGACACCCAGCACATCGTAGTAATCGCGTTTACCGGCCATCGGCGTCACCTGCTTTGTCCATTGCGCCGTTGACCTGATCCGGTGCTCTAAGGACCACGTTCATGTGGGTCTGCTGATCAACCGTATACCCGTGACCGAGCAACATCTCGAGAGCGGGCGTGCGCTCACCGCGGCGGGCTTCGAGAATGATGAGGCCCGGCCAGAGGGGCCTCGCAGCGTTCCGGGCATAGTGTTCGAGCACCGGCAACTCGAAGCCTTCAATGTCGATTTTCAGAGCATCGACCCGTGGAAAGCCTGCCGACTCGACAACATCAACAAGTGGCCGCGTCTCGACGGCAAGGCCGTCTTCATCCACCGCAAGCTCACCTCGGTTGGCGTGGCTGTTGGCAATTCGGATCTCGCCCGCGCGATCAGATAGCGCCAGCGGCACGACAGTCACATCGCTGCCGGCCCCGGACGCCTCGACATTGAACCGCAGGCGGCTAAGGTTCTCCGCATCAGGTTCGATGGCCAGCACCTTCACCGACTTGTCGCGCGCTTCTGCCCGCACTGCCAAGGTGTAAAGGCCAACGTTGGCCCCTGCATCCACGAAGTAAAACGGCTCGTCTGCTGCGCGGGCCGCAGCCCCTAAAGCCGCGCGTTCGGCCCAATCCCAGAACTGGGCCCCGCCGAACACGCGCTTTTCGGAGAGATTGTCATGGGGGTAGAGCCGCGCCCGTTGACCGGGAAAGGGTTCGACGTCGAATGGCCCAGAACGTCCTGCACTAACGACCCGGCGAATGACCGAACACGCTCGGCGCGCCGCAGAACTACGTCCCAATCCTTGCCCCAGACGGCGCAAACGCTCCATCGACGCGGGCAGGGCATAGGCACCAAAGGCCGTCACATCGTCAGACATGACCGCCCCCAATTTGAGTGAAGCCCGTTGGGTGCGTCCATGACGCACCCATGGTGTGGGAAGACAAAATCAGGACGCCTTCTTATTGTCGTCCTCTACCTCGGTGAACTCGGCATCGACGACATCGTCGTCCGCGTTCTGCTCGGCAGCGGCATCGGCCATGTCATCCATGTCCGGCCCTTCGCCTTCCGCGGCGGCGGCATCCGCCTGTTCCTTGTAGATCGCTTCTCCGAGCTTCATCGACGCCTCGGCCAGCGACTGCGACTTGGTCCGGATGTTCTCGACATCCTCGCCCTCCAGCGCTTCCTTCAACTCGCCGATCGCTGTCGTGATAGCGGCGCGGGTGGCTTCGTCGACCTTGTCGCCATGCTCCTCGACTGACTTCTCGGTGGCGTGCACAAGGCTCTCGCCCTGATTCTTCGCCTCAACCAATTCACGGCGTTGCTTGTCAGCTTCCGCGTTCTCCTCGGCCTCTTTCATCATCTGGTCGATCTCTTCGTCCGAGAGACCGCCGGAGGCCTGGATCGTGATCTGCATCTGCGTGCCGGTGCCCTTGTCCTGGGCGCTGACATTGACGATGCCGTTAGCGTCGATGTCGAAAGTAACTTCGATCTGCGGCATGCCCATCGGCGCTGGCGGGATACCTTCTAGGTTGAACTGACCCAGCAGCTTGTTGTGCTCGGCCATATCGCGCTCACCCTGGAATACCCGGATGGTCACTGCTGACTGATTGTTCTCGGCCGTCGAATAGATTTTAGCCTTCTTGGTCGGGATCGTCGTGTTGCGATCAATCAAGCGGTCAAAGATGCCACCCTTGGTTTCGATGCCCAGCGAAAGCGGCGTCACATCGAGCAGAACCACGTCCTTGACGTCACCCTGCAGAACACCGGCCTGAATGGCAGCGCCCATCGCAACCACTTCATCAGGGTTCACGCCCTTGTGCGGCTCCTTGCCAAAGAAACCCTTCACCTCTTCGATGACCTTCGGCATCCGGGTCATGCCGCCAACCAGCACGACTTCGTCGATGTCTGCTGCCGAAAGGCCCGCATCCTTCAGCGCCGCCTTGCACGGATCAATCGTGCGTTTGATCAGGTCACCGACCAGGCTTTCCAGCTTGGCCCGCGTCAGCTTTAGCGTAAGGTGCTTCGGGCCCGTGGCATCCGCCGTGATGTAAGGCAGGTTGATCTCGGTCTGGGACGAGGACGACAGCTCGATCTTGGCC
>CAYYZH010000051.1:0-22424 GCA_964475765.1 uncultured Limibaculum sp. | reverse complement strand
CCAATCGCTCAGCGCATTGACCACGGAGACACCAACGCCGTGCAGACCGCCCGAGACCTTGTAGGAATTCTGATCGAATTTTCCGCCCGCATGAAGCTGGGTCATGATGACCTCGGCGGCCGAGATCCCCTCTTCGGGGTGCATGTCCGTCGGGATACCGCGACCGTTGTCCGACACGCTGACCGAGCCGTCCGCGTGCAGCGTGACCTTGACCAGATCCGCATGCCCTGCAAGCGCCTCGTCAATGGCGTTGTCGACCACCTCATAGACCATGTGATGCAGGCCCGAGCCGTCATCGGTATCGCCGATATACATGCCCGGCCGCTTGCGCACGGCCTCCAGTCCTTTGAGGACTTTGATGCTGTCTGCACCGTATTCGGGTTCGATCCCCTCGGGACCCGAATTCTGCTCGTCTTCGGCCATTTTCAGCCTCTCGTTCTTAGGTACCGGATTTTAACCGCCAGAACAGGCAATGTCCCGCCAAAAATGCGGTTTCGGGCAGGATTCCCGCGATAAATCCACCAATTTACCCGTTTTTCGAGAGAAGTAGCTGCTGAATTCAAACTGCCGAGGCAATTACACCGGCTTCGCCCAGAATGTCGCCAATGGGACCCGTGTCACCCGTCTCTTTCAGGGTCGCTGGGATCACTGGAAAACAATGCAATTTTGTTGCCCTGAGGGTCGCGAAGGTAGCCAACATAGAAGTCTGACCCATACGCAGCACGGAAGCCTGGCTGACCCTCGTCCGACCCACCTGCGGCGAGCGCAGCCGCGTGAAGGTCCCGAACTTGCTTTTGATTGCGCGCCTCGAAGGCAACCATGGAACCGTTGCCCGCTGATGCTGGGCGTCCATCAAAGGTCGGCTTGACATAGAAATCCGGCAAAGCCGGTGACGGACCCGGCTCTGCGGGCAGCGCATAGCTCAGACCGGCTGGTCCTTCTTCGAGTTCATACCCGAGAGCAGGCAGGAAAGCGGTGTAAAACCGCTTTGCGCGAGCGATATCGTCGGCGCCGATGGTGACATAAGCAATCATGCTGTTTGCATCCCCCGGGACGTCAAAAATCTCGGCGCTGCTGATGGACCATGCCGCCACAGACTAAGGTCTGGTCCACGGATCACACCGAAGCGATGGCCACGCCCGCTCCGGCGAGAACACCGCCGGTGGCCTGGTCGATCCGCTTGGCGGTCCTTGCGTTCGACAACATCTTGCGCGCTGTCGAGGCTGCCCAGGCATAGGTCAGGTCCGAACCGAGCCCGATGGGCGCTGAGACCACGATGATCAGGAGCGCATCGGCCCATGTCATCGCTGCCACATCGAAGAACCCGGGAAAGAGCGCCATGAAAAAGAGCGCCGCCTTGGGGTTGCCCATATTGATCAGCCAGCCGGTGGCGACGCCCTTCCAGAAGGGCTCCGGTTTGAGTGAGCCGTTCTCGGTCATCACACCGGATTTTCCGAAGATCAGCTTGAGACCGAGCCAGATCAACCACGCCGCCCCGACGAACTTCAGAACGATCAGGATGTCCGCATAGTGCGCGGCAATCAGCGCCAACCCGAAGATCGCGACAAGGATCCAGATCTTCTCGGCGATGAAAGCCCCGATGGCCATCGAGATGCCGGACTGGAACCCGAATGCCGCCGAACGCGCGGCGATCGCCGCCACGAAGGGTCCGGGCGAGACCACCATAATCGCGTAGGCTCCGGCATAGAGCAGCAGTTGATACCATTCGATGGTGATCATCATCGCGCTACCCAGAGGCCGCTATGTAGACGCCGGCGCCGGTCAGCGCCCCCCCGGAGGCCTGATTGACCCGGCGCACCATGCGCGGGGTCGCCAGAAGCTCGCGCGCGCCGTGGGCGGCCAGCGCCCAGACGACATTGCCCATGAACGGGACAATGGCGCTCATCAGCACAATGACCACCACATCGAGCGCCGTCAGGGCAGCCATATCGAAAAAGCTCGGCAGGACACCGATGAAGAAGAAGATCGCTTTGGGATTGCCGAGACTGACCAGCAGGCCCGCCATGAAGCCCTGCCATGCATTGCGCCGCATCAGGGCGGGATCGGGATTGGCCTCGAGGGCGTGCACGCGGCCCGACAGCAACCGCCAACCCATCCAGATCAGGATGCCGGCGCCGACATAGCGCAGCACCAGCATGATCTCGCCATAGACCTGCGCCATTGCGGCCAGCCCGAAGATCGCCAGCAACGGCCAGAGCATATCGCCGATCGAGACACCGCCTGACAGTGGCAGCGCCGAGCGCCAGCCCCCTGTCAGCGCACGGGCAATGGTCGCCACCACCACGGGACCGGGTGTGACCACCAGCACCACCAGCGCGAAGGCGTAGAGCGCAATCTCGGTCAGCCCGATGCTCATGGTCAGTTGGGTCACGGTCATCATGCCTCTTCAAGGATCGAACGGCGGTCATCGTCACGCACGGCAAACCGCTTGGCGCCGGTCAGACCGTCGAACAGCTCCGGCCCGGTCCCTGTCATCCACGCCTGACAGCCGAGTCGGTCAATCTCTGCATAAAGCGCCCGTCGGCGGTCCTTGTCCAGATGCGCAGCGATCTCATCCAGCAAAAGGATCGGCGCGGCATGGATCGCAGATTTCAGCGCATGGGCATTGGCAAGGCAAAGCGAGATGAGGAGCGCTTTCTGCTCACCGGTGGAACAGGCCCGCGCAGGCATCGCCTTTTCGGCATAGACCGCTTCGAGATCGGACCGGTGCGGGCCGTCCAGGGTTCTCCCTGCCGCGGCATCGCGATGGCGCCCGTCTGAAAGCTTGGCTCCCAGCTCCGCTGCGGCCTCGATCTCGGCAAGATCGAGTGCATCATTGGCCCGGCCGGGATCGGCCAGAAGGACGGCAAAAGCGATCTCCATCGGGCCGTCGATGGTCAGATCCGCGCGGGGGAAGACGCTCGAGGCCCCGGTTTCTGCCTGCGCCGCCGAGAGCGCCACCAGCGTCTCGGCCCTCGCCCGTGCGATCCGTGCGCCAGCGCGGGCCATCTGGGCCTCCAGCCCGCCAAGCCAGGCGTCATCCCATCCCGGTTCGCGCAAGAGCCTGTTGCGCGCCCGCATCGCCTTCTCATAGGTCAGCGCCGTCTCGCCATGCTCGGGATGAAACCCCAAAACAATCCGATCGAGAAACCGGCGCCGGTCACCCGCCGTGTCGGTCCACAGCCGATCCATGGCTGGCGTCAGCCACACCATGCGGACCAATTGCCCCAAGGCCAGTTGCGCGGCGGGCTTATCGTCGATGACAACACTGCGCCTTGTCTGCGCCTCCCCCTCGGCAGCCGTTGCGATCTCGACAGCGCCCTCCGGCGTTTCGACCTCTGCAATAATCTTCCAGCCGACACGCTCGGGGGTGCGGATCAGCTCATCGGTGGCCGCCCGGCGCAGACCCCGCCCCGGTGTGAGCATCGACACGGCCTCGAGCACATTGGTCTTACCCGCCCCGTTCGGCCCGTAGAGCGCAACCGACGACCCGCCCGTCTCAATCTCCGCCCCCATATAGGACCGGAAATGCGAGAGCCGAAGACCGAGGACCGCCGTGCGCTCAACCTCTGTCACGCGGCGTCCCCCGCCCTGCTCACCTTTGCGTGTGATCGCTGAAACAGGGGGTGCGGTTCCGCCCCGCGATGGACTATCTGCAGGCGAGCAGCGGCACTTCGGCCCGCAAGCCCCTTCCCAAAGCGACCAGGAGAGATCCCGTGATCAAATTCTATTTTCACCACACACCGAACCCGATGAAGGTTGCCCTGTTCCTTGAGGAATCCGGCATGGCCTACGAAGTCGTGCCTGTCGACACTTTTAAGGGCGAGCAGCACTCGGACGACTTCAAGAAGATCAACCCGAACGGCAAGACGCCCGCCATCGAACATGACGGCAAACGGGTGTTCGATTCGAACGCCATCCTGCTTTATCTCGCGGAGAAATCCGGGAAGCTGCTGGGCGATGATGGAGACCGCGGGGAGATGCTGTCGTGGCTCATGTGGGTCGCCACGGGCCTTGGCCCCTACTCCGGGCAGTGGGTCCACTTCCAGACCGCAGGGGCCGCGGAAGGCGGTGACTATGCCAAGCGGCGCTATAAATTCGAGGCGCATCGGCATTATCAGGTGCTGGATGACCATCTGGAAGGCCGCCAGTTCATCGTGGGTAGCGATCTCACCATCGCCGACATCGCCGCCTGGGGCTGGGTCGACCGTCATGTCCGCGTGCTGGGCGAGGGCGAGTTGGAGAAATACGCCAACGTCAAGGCGTGGTTCGATGGCGTGAACGCCCGCCCCGCCGTGACCCGGGCCCGCGCGATTGGTCAGGACGTCGAGTGGAAGAAGGACTTCGACGAGGAAACCGCGCGCTCGATGTTCCCGTCGAACTTCGCAGCAGGCTGACACACCTCGCGCGTGCCCTTCAGGGCGCGCGCCATCCCTGTTACAAAACTGAAGGACAGCGCCAGCCATTGAAACGCTGATCGCCGGTCGCGGAAAAAATCCTGAAAACCGCGGGGCGCATACCTCTCTCCATCGGAAGCAACACACACGATGGAGACGACAATGTTCAACAGCCTTACCACGACCTTCTACAACCCGATTTTCACCCCGATCTGGACCAACCTGTCCCCGAGCGTGACGGGCACCGACGGCGATGACAACCTGACCGTTGAGCGCTCGAGCACCACAAACGTCGACACCTTTGGCGGGCACGACCACGTCGAATTGCTGGGCTCGGGCGATTACAATGTCGAACTGGGATCCGGCAACGACAAGCTGACGATCAACGGCACCGGCGATGTCGATGCCGAGGGCGGCGACGGCATCGACCGCTTTGTGGTCAACGAAATCGGAGCCCACCACCTCGACGGCGGCGCACATGATGACCGTCTTGATTTCCGCGGGCTCGACAGCGGTGTCCGTATCGACTTCGAGGCAGGGACCGCGCAACGCCTGGAACTTGGACCCCACTCATTGACAATCGGCGATGCCATGACCTTCGTCAGCATCGAGAATGTCTTTGGGTCGAATCGCCACGACGACATGCGCGGCTCGGACCAGGGCGACTGGTTCCATGGTGCCGACGGAGACGATGACATCTACGGAAACGGAGGCGATGATTCTCTGTTTGCCGGACTGGGAAGCGACTTCGTGTCCGGCGGCGACGGCAACGACCTGATCCGGGGCGGGGCCAGCGACTTCCTGTACGGGGGGGCGGAAGACGACACGATCTACGCCAATCAGGACCACGCCGCCGACAAGCTCGCATACGTCGCCGGAGATGCGGGCGATGACACAATCTTCGGCAATCAGTGGGGCACATTCGTGCGGGTTGGCGACGGCCATGATACCTTCACAGGCACCGGCAACGGTTCCGACCACATCATGATGGACGGAGGCGATAGCGGCAACGACACGTTCCACGGTGGCGGGCAGCGTTCGAACCTACGCGACGACGCGGACGTGCTGAACTACAGCCGCGTCGAAGGCTCGGTGTATATCAACGCCGATCTCGGGATTGTCAGCGGCGAAGGCGCAGGCGTTCCGGTCACCACGACCGGCGGACCATTCACCACGACTGAGAACTTTCAGGACCGGTTCACGGGTTTCGAGGCGTTTGTCGGATCGAACTTTGACGATAAGTTCCGCGGGGCTGATATCGCCGATCAGAACGAATGGTTCCATGGCGACGATGGCGAGGACCTGTTCATCGCCAGCCATGGTCGGGATCATTTCTATGGCGACGATCACGAGTCCAGCTCTGATCCGGCGAACGCTGCCCCACGCTATGATACCGTCGACTACAGCGATTTCGGCGGACGCGTGAACATCGATCTGAAAATCGGCGAGGGGACCGTCCGCGATTATGACAGCGGATATAGCTGGGCCCATTCCTACGACGGTATCGAAGCGGTCATCGGCACGCGCTACAACGACACGATCGTCGGCAACGAAGATGCCAACCGCATTGAAGGGCGCGCGGGAGGCGACGTGCTGACCGGAGAGGGCGACAGCGACACTTTCGTCTTCGACGGCGAAGACGGTCATCTCGGCTATGACTGGGTCGTCGATTTCGAACGCGGCGAGGATCTGCTGGAACTGGCCAATCTCGCGCGCACCGACGGGCAGGCGATCAACGGGTTCTGGAACCTCGACACCAATGGCGATGGCGTGCTCGACGGCGGCGATACCACGGCGACGGAGTGGAACGGAAACATGCTGCTCCAGACCGACAATGCCCTAGTCTACCTGCTGAACGTCGATGAGTTGGATCGCGACGACTTCGTCTTCGCCTGATCTCTGAGGCGCCCTCCGAGCCGCCGCTGTCCCCCGGGATGGCGGCGGTTCTTCGTGCGCCGGCCCTAGACCCGCATCGGCATCACGACATAGACGGCGGAGACGTCATCGCCTTCGCGCACCATGGTCGGCGCGTTGGCGTCAGCGAACATGAAGACGGCGTTCTCGCGATCGACCTGGCTTGCGATCTCGAGGAGATACCGTGCGTTGAAGCCGATCTCCATGGTCTCGTCGCCATAGGCCACGACCAGTTCCTCGGCAGCCGACCCGGCATCGGGCGAGTTCACACTGAGCGTGAGTTTGTCGTCTTCCATCGCCATCTTGACCGCGCGGGAGCGTTCCTGGCTGACGGTCGCAACCCGGTCAACGGCAGCGGCAAACTCCGAGGCATCGACCTCCATGCGCCGTGAATTGCCCTGGGGGATGACACGGGAGTAATCTGGAAAAGCCCCGTCGATGACCTTTGACGTCAGCACGAGATCGCTGACGGAGAAGCGGATCTTGGTCTCGCTGACCGAAATCGCGATCTCGGCCTCATCATCATCGAGCAGTTTGCGTAGCTCACCCACCGTCTTGCGCGGCACGATCACGCCCGGGGCGTCCGCGGCGCCATCCGGCAGTTCCGTGTCGATGCGCGCCAGACGGTGCCCGTCGGTCGCGACCGCACGCAGCACCGGCTTGCCCTCATCCTCGCTCACATGGAGGTAGACACCGTTCAGGTAGTACCGCGTCTCTTCGGTCGAGACGGCGAATTTAGATTTGTCGAACAGGCGCCGCACGATGGGCGCCGGGATCGCGAACGAGCACTGGTACTCGCTCGAGGCCATCACCGGGAAATCCTCGCGCGGCAGTGTCGCGAGTGAGAACCGCGACCGGCCCGCCACCACATCAAGGCGGCCCGTGGCGCTGTCGGCGTTCAGGCTGAGTTGTGCTCCGTCCGGCAGCTTGCGCACGATCTCGTGCAGGAGGTGTGCGGCCACCGTCGTAGCCCCGGCCTGCTCGACCACGGCGGGCAGGCTTTCAATCACTTCGATGTCCAGATCGGTGGCACGCAGGCTGACCTTGTCGCCCTCGGCTTCGATCAGCACATTCGCGAGGATCGGGATGGTATTCTTGCGCTCGACAACACCCTGTGCGCGGCTCATCGCCTTCAACAAGGCTGCCCGTTCGATACTGACCTTCATGGCGCGACCTGTCCCTGACTTCGCCTGGAGTTTTTTGATTACCGCACAGGGCGGAGGCGCAGACTATCGCATTTGGAGACGCGTGCAATGCCCGTTTCGCGTGTTAGCACGCAATATGGTGGGGTTTTTTGCGGTCTGTCCCCATGATGATGCGTCACTCAGGTTTTTTCCATCTCGCATTGAACCGTACTGGGCTTTCGCGCCACCTCTTAACAAAGCCTGAGGAGAGTGCTGTGACGCGCGGCAAGGACCGCATCCTGGAAGAGTATCTGGTCGCCAGTGCGCGGCTGGGTGTGCGTTCGGCCGCAGAGCAGCTGGTCGCTCTGCGTGGCCCACGGCTATTGGCCCACGCGATCCGGCTGATGGGCGACCGCGACGATGCGCAAGACGTCGTGCAGGAAGCATGGATCGAGATTCTGCGTGGGCTCTCTGGCATCCGCGACGACCGGGCCTTTCCGGCCTGGGCAACCCGCATTGTCACACGGCGTGCGGCCCGGATGATCGCAAAGAAGGTGAAACACCGGACGCTGAACCGAGATTTGTCGGCTGAAACACAGGATTGGGTCGAGGAAGACGGGCCGCTCAGCGCCGACGCCCGAGCCGTTCGCGACGCAATCCGGGAACTGCCGCCGGAACAGGCCGCTACAATCGGGCTGTTTTACCTCGAAGACATGCGCGTCGCCGAGGTGGCGCTCGCCATGGATGTCCCGGTCGGAACGGTAAAGACCCGACTGCTGCATGCGAGGCACAAACTCGCAACCCTTCTGAAAGGAGATGACGATGAGCAAGCTTGACGATCTGATCGCCGAGGCCCTGTCGACCGAAGAGCGGGCCATGCTGAGAGAAACCGAAGAAAAGGGCTGGTTTGCCATGGGCGCCGATCAGTTCCGCGGCAGGCTCGCCTGGGTGACATGGGTGATCGCGGTCGTGCAGGCCGTGCTGTTTCTGGCCGGTGTCTGGTGTGCAATCCGGTTCTTTGGGGCGACCGAGACGTTAACGGCCCTGCACTGGGGCCTGCCGGCTGCTGTGTTGGTGATCCTTGCAGCCATCCTCAAGACCAGCCTCATGCCGCAGATGCAGGCCGATCGGGTGATCCGGGAGGTCAAACGGGTGGAGTTGATGCTTGCCAGCCAGAAGGGCTGATCCCTGAAATCGAAAAGGCCCGGCGTGCACGGCGCCGGGCCTGTTGTTCAGACGCTCTGAAAGGCCGTCTTGCTAGCCTTCCAGCATCCGGCGCAGCAACTCGACATCCTCGTTGAGTTGCGCGTCGGTGGCGCACAGCTCTTCGATCTTGCGCACGGCATGGATGACCGTCGTATGGTCACGCCCGCCAAACCCGCGCCCAATCTCTGGCAACGACTTCGACGTCAGCGTTTTGCACAGAAACATCGCCACCTGCCGGGGCCTTGCCACAGCCCGGGCGCGGCGCGGCGAGATCAGGTCCGACATGCGCAGATTGTAATGCTCGATCACCCGGCGCTTGATCTCCTCGATCGTCACCTTGCGTTCGGAGGACCGCAGAAGGTCCGACAGACACTCCTGCACCATCTCGAGATTGATCGGCCGGTTCACCAGTGTCGCAAAGGCAAAGAGCCGGGTCAGTGCGCCCTCCAGCACCCGGACATTCGAGATGATCCGGTGGGCCAGGAACTCCAGCACCTTCTGGTCGATCTGGACCGTCGGATCCTCGGTCATAATCCGCTCGGCCTTGGACTGAAGGATACCGAGACGCAGCTCGTAATCGGTGGGGTGGATGTCGACGACCAGACCCCATTGCAGGCGGCTGATGATCCGGTTCTGCAACCCGTCGATCTGATCGGGCGAGCGATCCGCCGAGATCACGATCTGCTTTTGCTGATCGATCAGGGAGTTGAACGTGTGGAAGAACTCCTCCTGCGTCGAGTCCTTGCCCGCGATGAACTGCACATCGTCGATCATCAGGACATCGACCGCACGGAACTGCTCCTTGAAGGTGATCGTATCGCGAAAGCGCAGCGCCTGAACGAACCGGTACATGAACTGCTCTGCCGAGAGATAGAGCACCTTCGCATCAGGCCGCGAGTTTTTGGTCCGCCACGCGATCGCGTGCATCAGGTGGGTTTTGCCCAGACCGACCCCGCCATGCAGGAACACCGGATTGAAGGTCGCCTCTGCGCTTTCCGCCACCCGGCGCGCCGCCGCATAGGCGAGCTCGTTCGGCTTGCCCACAACGAAGCTGTCAAAGGTGAACCGCGGATCAAGCGGTGCCGACTGAAGCTTGGACGGCGCTGCATTCGCCGGCGCCGGCGGGGCCGCCGCTGCAATGTCCACCGCGTCCTCGTCACGCGACGGTTTGTCGACCATTACCGTGATCCGGCGCACGGTCTCTACATGTGCTTGAAAGAACCGCAGCAGGTGCAAGCCATAATTGCGCTCGACCCAGTCTGCCTGAAAACTCGATCCGGCCGACAGCAGGACGAGATCCCCCTTCATCCCACTCAGGCTAACCGGTTTCAGCCACTTCTCAACGGTCTCCCTCCCCAGTTCGGCTACCGCTGTTGCGACCACCTTTTGCCAAATGTGTTCCAGCCCAGGCGGTCCTTTTTCTTCCGCCATGGCGATACCTCTGTTGTCCCTGCGTTGCAAATCGCACCCAATTTTTTTTGCCCCCATCCGCTCCGCAGGCGGACGAAAGTCAATTTTGTTGCCAAGGAAGGCCGCGAGCCTTCCAACCGGATAATCCCCCCTGATGCCACCCCGGGGCCGAATAGCCCTCGAACCCTTCGGCGACATTCGTGCAGTGCACGTTCCGACCTGCGCGCTCGGCCTCGGCGGCGATGTAGTGAGCCGCCGCCAGGGACCGAGACCCCGACTTGCAGATCAGAAACAGTCGTTCGGGGACCCCTCCCCGTCCGTGCTGCAGCAACGCCTCCCAGAAATCCGGATTGCGCTGCATGGATGGCAACATGACCCACTCGATAGGCCAGACGTCACGCCCAACGGACGAGAGATCCGGCATGCCGACCAGGCGCCATTCGGCCTGGGTGCGAACATCCACCATCACGGCGGAGGGGTCTGCTTGGATGGCATTGAAGGCGTCTTGAGGCGACATCTCATCAACCGTCGATGTCGCAGCCGCCTGTTTACCCATCGTTCACTGACCTCCCCTTCCGCACCATCAGAGGTATGCGTCCGGACAGATTCGGCACAAGGAATATCCGACCCGACTTTGCATTTATTCGCAGAGTAAAAATCGATACCCAGACTGTACACAGAGTTATGCACATAAATATTTACACCCCGCTATTCTTGGGAACAGCGAGTGGATACTAAACATCGATGTGTGTCTTTGGCGGAGCGACGATTCCCCACAGGCGAAGAGTAGGCGCGACTCCGACTGCGTGACAACGGGTCGAAACCGTGAACATTACATTTACGTGACATCAATTTGATGGTGCTTCACCGAGCATGGAATGTCGGTGAAATGACAACCGCTCTGCAACGGCGAGCAAGCCCTGGAAACAGCAAACGCCCGCAGGGCGGGCGCTTGGGTCAAGGACGGCAGCGGGCGACTTAGGCGCTCAGCGCGCGGACCCGCTTGTTCAGACGCGCAACCTTCCGGCTCGCTGTGTTCTTGTGCATGACGCCCTTATTGACGCCGCGCATGATCTCGGGCTGAGCAAGCTTCAGCGCATCCATGGCCGCGCCGTGATCGCCAGAGGCAATCGCCTCCTCGACCTTGCGCAGATAGGTCCGGATGCGCGAACGCCGCGCCTTGTTCACTTCGGTGCGGCGGATCGTTTGACGCGCACGCTTTTTTGCCTGTGGCGAGTTTGCCATCGTGAGTTCCAAATCCGTGTCAAAAGCAGACCGCGCAGATAGCGGATTCGAACCTGCGCGTCAACGCCTGCAAGCCCGTCTGTCCGGCCTGCACAAAAGGGGCACCTCGGGTGTTGCCTCGCTCACGCGCCCTTGAACTTGGCGGAGCGTTTTTCGGCGAAGGCGGCCATACCCTCGACCTTGTCCTCGGTGGCAAAGAGCGCATGGAAAATCCGCCGCTCGAACCGCACCCCTTCGGAAAGGGTCGTCTCGTAGGACCGGTTGACCGATTCCTTGATTGCCATGACCGCCAGCGGGGCCTGCCCCGCGATCTTGGACGCGATCTTCATCGTCTCGTCCATCAGGTCATCCGCAGGCACGATCCTGCTCACGAGACCACTGCGTTCGGCCTCCTCGGCATCCATCATCCGGCCCGTCAGGTTCATATCCATGGCCTTGGACTTGCCGACAAAGCGCGTCAGGCGCTGGGTCCCGCCGATCCCGGGCATCACGCCCAGATTGATCTCGGGCTGGCCGAACTTGGCCGTGTCCGCGGCAATGATAAAGTCGCACATCATCGCCAGCTCACACCCGCCGCCCAGCGCAAAACCCGCCACAGCAGCGATGATCGGCTTACGAATGCCGTTCACAACGTTGGTCTCGGCTGTGAAGAAGTCTTCCTTGAAGACGTCAACGAAGCTTTTGGGCTGCATCTCCTTGATGTCAGCCCCCGCGGCAAAGGCCTTCTCATTGCCGGTCAGCACAATGGCACCGATGCCATCATCGGCATCGAACTTCTGCAGCGCCTCGCACAGCTCCGCCATCAGCGTGAGGTTCAGCGCATTCAGCGCCTTGGGCCGGTCGAGCCGGATCACGGCGACATGATCCCGCGTCTCGGTCGTTATGCACGTGTAGGCCATCTGCCGTCCCCAATCTTCAATGGCGAATCCGGTGGGGCAGTCTAGTTACGCGCGGGCTGAGGTCCAGAACTCTCTCGGGCCTCATTTCTGGCAGCGCGGACAATAGAACGTCGACCGCCCGGACTGCACGATGCGCCGGATCACCCCGGTACAGGCGTCCCGGCCACAGGGTGTGTCTTCCCGGTCATAGACCTTGAACGTGTGCTGGAAGTAGCCCAGCTCGCCATCCGCCTGCCGGTAATCGCGCAGGCTCGAGCCGCCGGCGGCAATTGCCTCGCCGAGAGTGGCTACGATCTCTTCGGCCAGCCGGGTCACACGCGGCTTCGAGAGTGACGCCGCCATCCGGGTCGGATGGATCTGCGCCCGGAAGAGCGCTTCGCAGACATAGATGTTGCCAAGCCCCGCCACGGTGCGCTGGTCGAGCAGAGCCGCCTTGATCGGCGATTGCCGTCCGGCCAGTGCCGCGCCGAGAGCCTCGGCGTGGAACGCATTGCCCATCGGTTCCGGGCCCAATCCCTTCAGGTGCGGATGATCCTCCAGTTCAGCGGTCGGCCAGAGGTCCATCGCCCCAAACCGACGGGCATCGTTATAGACGATCCGCGTCCCGGCATCCGTCCGCACAATCACGTGGTCATGCTTGCCCGGCACCGCCCGGTCGTGGTGCATCGCGGCGGTCTCCACTCCCTCGATCAGCACACGCCCTGACATGCCGAGATGGATCATCCAGGTCTCGTCGCCCTCAAGCCCAACCAGTATCCACTTGGCCCGGCGGGAGAGACCAAGCACCCGGCGCCCCGTCAGACGCTCTGCGAACCGCTCCGGCAACGGCCAGCGCAGATCAGGGCGGCGCTGCTCGACATGCGCCAGCACCCGGCCCCCGAGCGCAGGCTCCAGCCCCCGCATCACCGTTTCGACCTCCGGCAGTTCCGGCATATCCGGCCCCTATCCCCGCACATCACAACGCCAGACCCGGACCTATCAAAGCCCGTGAACCTCGGCAAAGTGAAACAATCGGCCGGGCTGGACTGACACAAGTTGACGTGAACGTGAGGTAGATGTCGCCTTGGTTGCACAAGCCCGCTCCACTCCCCTTATCCCCCGCAGACAACGGACACAGACATTCCAAAAAACGGAGGCTCACATGACCGACGCAACGCACACGCCCCAAGGCATCGCCTTTCCCGCCATCAACTTGCATCTCATCTTCACGATCCTCTTCGCAGGGGCGGCTGCCACAGTCGCGTTTGACGTCTTCGGTCAAACGATCAGCCCGATGCTGAAATCGGTTGCGAGCCCTTGGTTGGGTGCAAAACTGGCCCCCGTGCCGCTTGCTCAGGCCGTGCTCGCCAAAGTCACCGGCATCCCGGGCAAGGAACTGGCAGCGCTCGGCATCCCATACGGCCTGCACACGCTGACCGGGCTGATCGCCTATCCGCTCGGTTACCTTCTGGTGGTGCGCCCGCTCCATCAGCGCGTGGCCCCGGCCCTGCCATGGGTCGTTCCCGCCGCGATCTATGGCGCCGCGCTCTGGGTCTTCGCGCTTTACGTCATGGCTCACCTGATCGCCGGCAATGCGCCCTTCCTTGGCTTTGGCTCGATCACATGGGTCGCGCTTTGGGGTCACATCCTCTTCGCTCTGGTGGCTGCCGGGGTCATCGAGATGAGATTGCGCTGAGACGGGTTCAGTTCGGCGCAGCGCGCCCGTGCCGGGGTGGGTGGGAGGCCCGGAGGCTTCCACCCACCCCAAGCTCTCCAGGGAGGCACGGGCGCGCACCAAATCCCTCTCAGGCGTACGTGTCGCACGCCTGAGAGTTTTCCTTTCCGACCAGCGCGCTATGCTGGGTGCATGACAGAGCGCGACCTCCCCACCACGCATTTCGGGTTTGAAGACATTCCCGAAGAGGAAAAAGCCGGCCGCGTGCACGGCGTCTTCTCCTCCGTCGCCGGGCGCTATGACGTGATGAACGATCTCATGTCAGCGGGCGTTCACCGGCTCTGGAAGGGCGCAATGATCGACTGGCTTGCGCCGCGCCCGGGATGGCACCTGCTGGATGTCGCAGGCGGTACCGGCGATATCGCCATGCGGTTTCTCGACCGGCTGAAGGGCGATGGACAGGCCACTGTCTGCGACATGACCGAGGCGATGCTGACCGAAGGCGCGCAGCGTGCCGAAAAGCGCGGCGGTCTCGCGATCGACTGGATCTGCGGCGATGCGATGGCCCTGCCGTTCCCGGACGCAAGCTTCGATGCCTACACCATCGCGTTCGGGATGCGGAATGTCACCCGGCCGGAGGAGGCACTGGCCGAGGCGTACCGCGTGCTCAAGCCCGGTGGGCGGTTTTTGTGTCTCGAGTTCTCCCAACTCCCCGTGCCCGCGCTGCAATGGGCATACGATCGCTATTCGTTCAACGTGATCCCGCAGCTTGGGCAGGCCGTCACCGGAGATCGCGCGTCCTATCAGTATCTCGTCGAATCGATCCGACGCTTTCCCGATCAGGAGACCTATGCCGAGATGATCCGTGCCGCGGGCTTCGGTCAGGTACGCTATCGCAATTTCTCGATGGGCATCACGGCACTGCATTCGGGCTGGCGGTTGTGAGCCTTTTCAGCGCGCCCTACCACCTCTGGCGTTTGCTTCGGACCGGCGCGACGTTCGAGCGAACCGGCGCGATGACCGAGATCCTCGATGCGTTCGAGATCCACGGCTGGCCACGGTTTGCCGTTCGGGCACTGGCCTGGCCGGTTGGCGCGTTCGGGCGCACGGGCGATGCCTCACTGCCGCCCGTGGCCCGTGCTTTGGAGGCAATGGGCCCGGCTTACGTGAAGTTCGGTCAGGTGCTCTCGACCCGGCGGGACATTGTCGGGCCGGAGCTTGAGGCGCAGCTGCGCTACCTGCAGGATCGTCTCCCGCCGTTTTCACTCGACGAAGCCCGCGCCGAGATCGAAGCCGAACTCGGCCCCGAGGTCTGGGAGCGCATTGGCGATCTCGGGGAAGCCGTCGCCGCCGCCTCCATCGCTCAGGTCCATTCCGGCAGATGGCTCCCCACCGGCGAGAAAGTTGCCGTCAAGGTCCTGCGCCCCGGTGTCCGCTCCCAGTTCCGGCATGACATCGGGGCCTTTCACTTCATCGCCGGGCTGATCGAGCGGCTGGTCCCGATGTCGCGCCGCCTGCGCCCCAACGCCGTTGTCAGCCATTTCGAAAGCGTGGTGGAAGCCGAGCTGGACCTGCGCCTCGAGGCTGCCGCGGCCAGCGAGTATCGCGAGAACACGGCAAACGATCCCGACCTCCTGATCCCGACGATCCATTGGGAGGGCACAAGCCGCCGCGTCATGACCATGCAATGGCTCGACGGCACCCCGACCGAACCCGAGGCGCTGAAGGCCGCGGGCCATGACCTGACCGAGCTTTCGCAGCATGTGCTCCGGACATTCCTGCGCCATGCGCTGCGCGACGGGTTCTTTCACGCTGACATGCACCAAGGCAATCTGCGCATCGCCGATGGCGGCACGCTGGTCCTCTTGGATTTCGGCATCATGGGGCGACTGGACCCGATCACCCGGCGGCACTATGCCGAAATCCTGCACGGGTTCCTGACACGCAACTACCGCCGCGTGGCCGAGGTGCATTTCGAAGCAGGCTACGTCCCCGCTGACCGCGACGTCGAAGCTTTCGCCCAGGCCCTGCGCGCAATCGGTGAGCCGATCTTTGGCCAGGACGCCAACCAGATCTCGATGGCCCGCGTTCTGGCCTATCTGCTGGAGACGACCGAGCGTTTCGGTATGGCGACGCGGACCGAGCTGATCCTGCTCCAGCGCACCATGGTCGTGGTCGAGGGCGTGGCACGCACGCTCGACCCGCAGGCCAACATCTTCGAGGCCGCCAAACCGGTGGTGGAGGACTACATCCGCGGTCATCTCGGCCCCGCCGCGCTGGCGCGTGACATGGCGGAAACCGCAAAGATCCTCAGCCGTCTTGGCCCGCGCCTGCCCGGGCTGGCGAGCGAGCTTCTGATGCGGGCCGAAGAGATCCGCACCGCCCGCGCCCTGCCCGAAGAAGACGCAACCCCAGCGCGGCCACCATGGCAATGGGCGGCGCTGGGTGCGCTGGCGGGTGGGCTGGCCGTCTACTTCCTCACATGAAGAAACTTCGGACCGAACGCGGCAAACATTCTCAGCCGACCACCATCCTGTTGCCCCTCTGGTCCTGTTTTCAGGCGGCTGCGAGGATCTCCGGCGACGCGAGAACTCCGCCTGGAAACATCGGTTGCATTGCCTCACTCGGCGTAGCCACCTCGGCCTCGGGCCGGTAGACCTCCAGTCGATATTCACCCTTCTCGATCCCGGCCCGGCGGCGCAGTGCGTCGCAGCGTTCCTCGTTGACCTCCCAGAGGCAGGCGGAAATCTCGCCTTCGTCGTCGCTGCGGGTGCCGATCACCTCGGCAGGCCATCCGCATGCCTTGAAGACGCGCACCATCGCGGACGCGGTCACCCCGACATAGAACTGCACCCCTGCGCGTAATCCGATCTCGCACCCGGCCCACATCACCGCGGCTGCATGCTTGCGGCTGACCGCGCTGCGCCGTGCCATGAAGAACCGCGTGCACTCCCAGATCAGCGGGCTTTCGATCTCGACACCATCGGTCAGATCGGAGAAATGGTCGGCAATCATCGTCGGGCCCGTCGTCGGCATCAGCCGTGTCGAACCGAGATGATGGCCCCGCTCATCACGCAGGATGATGTAAAGCGGGTTCATCCGATCGTATTCGTCCGTCTCGCGCCCGAGAACGTCGACGTCGAGGTCCCAACCCAGCTCTTCGCTGAATTGCGCGCGTCGATCGCAGAACATCTCGTTGCCCAGCGCCGGGAAGTCGTGAAGATCGTTTCCATAAACCAGAGTAAACATTTTCAGCCGCTCCATCAGAATTGATGGGACAATTTGTTCGCTCTAATGGTTAACAAATTTAGTAATACTTAACCATCGCGCGCTCCTACCCAGAATCGCGCAACGGTTATTTACACTCTGTTTACCCGGGCTGTCCCGAAGGGATGATCAGCTCGGCTGGATCAGACCACGATGCGCCGCCAGCGCAATCGCATGGGGCACATTCAATGCCCCCAGCTTGTGCCGCGCACTATCGATATAGACGCGGAACGTATTCTCGGAAATCCCAAGCTTGTCAGCAGCTTGGCCTCTACTCAGCCCATCGGCAATCAACCGGATCGCATCGCGCTCCCGGTTCGACAGCGGCCGGCTTGGATGCATGTGCTCAAGCCCAGCCAGTTTCAGCATTCGCTGATGCGTGAAATGAGCGAGCAACAGGAAATCAGTCCGATGTTCCGTCAGAATTTGCGTCCAGGTTTCGACCGAGCATGTCTTATTAATGGTAAAAATTGCGAATTGACCGCCCGGACCACGCACCGGCACCGTGTAGCCCTGATTCCCTACGCCGAACTCGTTGGCCTCATTCAGGAACTTCTGGTTTTGATTCCCACGCCAATCCAGGTCATTCCAGTCAATCGGATCGAAGCTCGAATGAGCGGTGTTCATCACGGGATCGGACTCGATGAACTTCGCTTCCACATAGCGACTGATCCAGTCCGGCGTGTAGGACATCGCCGCCAGACGGCGACCCCCTTGCCGGACGGTCCCCTCGACCGCAGCCAGCTCTCCGACGTAGTAGTCGTCCCGGGGCCGCGCATCCACACCAAGGGAGAGCGCGTAATAGTAGACGTGATCGACCTCGTAGGCACTACGGATCGCCTCAATGGTATCGCCGAAGGCCGCCACCTCCGGCAACCCTCCGAGCTCCTCCAGTATTCTGTTCAGTCTTTCCGACATCCACCGTGCCCAGGTCTACGCCGTCGCGCTTCTGACCCTCGTTCGCAGCGACCAGGATCGCGACGTCCATCTCTTCCGCCAGCGCCACCATACCGTTCTTGGCAGCCATATCTCGGACCGAAACGAGCACCGTAACAAACCAGTCGTGCATAACACCCTCCGTTTAGCTTTGTTAACAAACAGTTACCACCCGACGATTCAGCCTCGCAAAACGAGAGGGGCGAATCCATTCGCATAATCTGGCTCCACAGAAACTGTGAGGTTGCGTGACGCAGCCCAAGCGGCCCTTCGGTTCACCTCCTGTTTGCTTAATCGGGTATTGCGCCGCGCGCCGGCAATGATCTACATAACGAATATGGGATTTGTGGAGTTTTGCACCGCGCCCACAACATGCAAACCGACGAGGGATTTGTGAGAGGAAAATCTGTTCTCCTGATCATCGGCGGTGGGATTGCAGCCTACAAGGCGCTGGAACTCATCCGGCTTCTGACCAGTGCGGGTGCAAGCGTGACGCCGGTGTTGACGCGGGCCGGAACCGAGTTCGTCACGCCCCTTTCCGTCTCCAGCCTGTCCGGCTCGAAGGTCTATCAGGATCTCTTTGATCTGACCGACGAGGCCGAGATGGGGCATATCCAGCTCTCCCGGACGGCAGATCTTGTGGTCGTGGCGCCTGCGACCGCCGATCTGATGGCCAAGATGGCGACCGGGCGGGCCGACGATCTGGCCTCCACATTGCTGCTCGCGACAGACACGCCGGTCATGATCGCGCCCGCGATGAACGTCCGGATGTGGCAGCACCCGGCGACCCAGCGCAATCTCCAGACCCTGCTTGGCGACGGCATCGCGGTGGTCGGCCCGAACGAAGGCGACATGGCCTGCGGCGAATTTGGCCCGGGACGGCTTGCCGAACCTGCCGAGATTTTCGATGCCATTGCAGCGGCACTGCCCTCAGACGGCCCTCTCAACGGCCGCCGCGTGATCGTCACGGCTGGCCCGACACATGAGCCGATCGACCCCGTGCGCTTCATCGCCAACCGCTCGTCGGGCACCCAGGGGCTCGCGATTGCTGCCGCCCTGCGTGATCTTGGCGCAGAGGTCATCCTCGTCGCAGGTCCCATCCATCAACCGATGCCCGGCGGCGTCAAAGTGATTCCGGTCGAGACAGCAGAGCAGATGAGGGAGGCAACGCAAAACGCCCTGCCCGCCGACGCAGCCGTCTTTGCCGCTGCCGTCGCCGACTGGCGCGTGGCGACCGAGGCAGACCAGAAGCTCAAAAAGGACGGCACGGGCCAGATCCCGCCGCTGACGCTGGCCGAGAACCCCGACATCCTCAAGACAATTGCAGGCCTGCCGCCGGGCAAGCGCCCCGCGCTCGTCGTGGGTTTCGCCGCCGAGACGGAGAACGTCGTCGAAAACGCCACAACCAAACGATCCGCAAAGGGCTGCGACTGGATCGTGGCCAACGATGTCAGTCCCGAGACCGGCACCTTCGGTGGCGCGGACAACACCGTGACCCTGATCACCGAGGGCGGCGCCGAACCCTGGCCGCGTGCCAGCAAGGCAGAGGTCGCCGCAAAGCTCGCTGCGCGCATCTCCGACACACTGGCAAAGGTGGGCATGGCATGACCGAACTGACCCTCCCGATCCAGACCCTGCCCCATCACGATCCCGAACTGGCGCTGCCCTGCTATGAGACACCGGACGCTGCGGGCATGGACCTGCGCGCCTGTCTGGCCGAACCGGACCGGACCACGGGGCTCAAATTACCCAGCCTTGGCCGTGTGCTCGTGCCGACAGGGCTCGCCATCGCGGTTCCGCAAGGCCACGAGGCGCAGATCCGTCCGCGCTCCGGGCTTGCGCTGCGCCACGGTCTGACGGTGCTGAACTCGCCCGGCACGATCGATGCGGACTATCGCGGCGAGGTGCAGGTCCTGCTGGTCAATCTTGGTGCGGAGACGGTCGATATCCGCCACGGCGAGCGCATTGCCCAGATGGTCATCGCCGCCGCCCCGCAGGCCAGCCCGCAGATCACCGCGGTGCTGGATGAGACGACACGCGGTGCGGGCGGCTTTGGCTCGACCGGGAAACAATAGGGGAAGGTCATGCTCAGACTCTCACGCAAAACCATCCTCGCGCTCGAAGCGGTGCTGGACGTCGCCTACAACGCGCGCCCTGACCCGGTGCAGTCGAAAGATATCACCCAGCGTCAGGGCATCCCCCAACGCTATCTCGAACAGGTGATGCAGCAGCTTGTGCATCAGGGGATCTTGAAGGGCGTGCGCGGCCCGCGCGGCGGCTACACGCTGGCCCGCGAGCGACGCAAGATCACGGTGGGCGACATCGTGCGCGTGGTCGACCAGATCGACGCTGAGGCCGAGAAGGACCCGGTCAGTCAGGCCGAGCTTGGCGAGCGCGTCATCGCGCCTCTTTGGGAAGAGACCCGCACCATCGTCCTCGACCGGCTGGATCAGATCACCATGGAGGATCTCTGCCGTCAGGCCCGCGAGCTGGGCGTCGCGCCTGGCACCCGCGAAACCCCGGACTTCACGATCTGAGCAGAGCCTCACCGCAGGCGCGGTCCCGGACCTGATCCGGGGCCTCCAGCCGGGCCGTCCCCAACTTCACCCACGTCCGCAAAAGCAACTGCGCGACCGGCTTTGGCGTCGGCTCCTTAAAATCGTTCGATCACGCGGAAGGTCTCGCAGACCAGTTCCATGTCCGGCGACCATCCACCATTGCGTTCGAAAAATCGGCGATGGCTCAAGGCCCAGCCCGCGCGGGTCTCGTCCTCGCCTTCGCTCAGCGCAAACGCCTCGCTGACATCTTCAAACCGTGCAATCTCGATATGTGTGTACTCGATCGCGCAGACGGGAACGCCGTCCCAGTCGGTGTAAACGGCGACATCACCCACCGACATCATTGGCTCGCCTTTGGCGACATCGCGCAGCGGCCAGCACGTGCCGGTCTTTTTGCCCGCCAGCACCAATGCCGTGAGGTCCTCGCAAAGCTCCCGCCGATCTCCCTCGGCAAATCTGAACCGGGGCGCGGTTTCAAAATCCTCGATGCTCATAGCCGCGCTCTTCGCTCGAACCGCTGCTCGGCGACGCGTGTGCCCCAGGTCTCGGCCTCGGTCTCATCGGTCAGGACGAACCCGTGCCGCTCGTAAAGCGCCCGCGCCGCGTCCAACCCGCGAAACGTGGTCAGAAAACAGGGCAGCGCGCGCGCATCCAGCCAATCCATCGCCCGCTCCATCATCTTGGCCCCGAGGCCTTGCCCGGGGACAGTAACGATGAACCATCGCAGATGCGCCATGCCGGACGGCGCTTGGGTATCATGGGCATCGACAATCAAAGATCCCGCGAACCCCTCACCCTCCCAGGCCGACAGCACCAAATCATCCGCGCCCGCGCGCGCCATGAAGGCCGCGCTCTCGGTTGCAACCTTGGCTTCGAAGTAAACTCCGAAATCCCAGTGCTCTGCATAATAGCGGGCATGGGCCGAAGCGATCCCTCCGATCAGGCCGGGACGATATGTCGACGCTATTGTGATCGGCACGTCCCCCTCCTCTTTATCTTTCAGCCTTTGGCGACACCGGCTTTCAAAGATGGATCAATTTCGGGATCAGGTGCTACTGTTCTTCAGCACCCTGATCAGACGAAAGCGTTCGAAAACCACATCCATGTCTGGACTATAGCCGCCCGTTCGCTCAAAATACGTAGCATGGCGGTCGAGCCAAGCATCGATGGTCGTGAACCCCTCGCCCTCGGCAATCACAAACTCCATATCTACGGACGAGATCGGGCCAACCCGCACCTCTGTCGTCTCGATCAACGCCGCCGGCTCACCCGCGCCGTTCAGCACAATGGCCCGCGCGCCCACCGCTGGCATCGGCGCGCGTTTGCCGACATTCCTCAGCGCCATGCACGAGGCTGTCATCTCGCCCGACAGGACAAGCGCCAGAATCTCGTCCGCCATCTCCGGGCTGTCACCATAGGAATCGCGTGGCAGATCATCGAGGTCTTCACATCGCATCCGCGCTCGCTCCCTTTCGGTTTTCCGCAGGGTGCGTTCTCATCTGAATTCGGGTCAAGCCCCGCACGCGACCCGCCACGGGTCAGACGATCCCGATTCTGCCCCTAAACACATCTGACCCAAAGTCGCTGAAGGCGCACGGTCGTTGTCCAAAGGCCAAACTCAGCCGATCGACTTTTTGTACATACGCCTGCCATACAGCTGCCATACGCTTGCGGTACAGATGCCATACAGGTGCCATACGCCTGCCATACGGGGTGAATCCTGGCCTGGCCCGGATTGGTCCAGCGCGCGATGGACCAAAAATCGGACCGCGTTAGGCGCTCAACCCACCATGCACGGTCGGCAGGTCGAGAGC
>CAYYZH010000050.1:16021-22610 GCA_964475765.1 uncultured Limibaculum sp. | reverse complement strand
GCGCCCTCTGGTCCGACGGCGTTGGGGCGTTGAAAGATCCAGTTTTGCCAAGCGGTCAGCCGCCCGAAGATCCGTGTCTCCATGGTTTCCGGCCCGGCAAAACGCAGGTTGGCCTCCATGCCGGTCAGCGCGTCGGGGCTGAACGAGGCGCGTTCTTCAAGGAAGATTCTGATCTCGTCCTCCCAGTCGATATCGTCCAGGATGAAGGTCACCAGACCAAGCGCGTCGGCCTCCTCGGCCTCAAGCGGTCGGTCCGAATTGTCCCGTGCTGCGGTGTATGCTTCGGGCGTCCCGAGAAACCTCGTGTTCAGGCGGGTCAGATCGTTGCTCATTGGGTGGGGGCCGAAATTGGCATCGCTCAACGTGATGGCGGCGACCGGCCGATTGTTGCCGTCGAACTCACCCTCAGCCATATAGGTACGGTCAACCGCGAACAGGATCTCGGCAAGCGTCCCTGCGAAACACGAGCCTGGCTCGATCAGCGCAACCATCGACCGTGATGTCATGTCCAGTCGCTTGAGCACCCGGCGCCACAGCAGGATGATCTCCCGCGCCAGTCCCTGCTGGCCGAGGAGAAAGCGCTCATGGGCCAGCACGGCCTCCGGGTCGCCCTCGGTCTTGAAGATTAGCGTTCCAATCTCTGGCTCGTTGAATCTCAGATGCAGCAGCGCATCGTCCAGCTCACGCGCCGCCCGAAGCATCCACGTCGCGGCGCCTTCGGCCCTTAGCGCCTCCATATCCGCGGGGGCCGGGCCCATTGGGCCCTTGATCAGGACCGTCGCTGTTCGGCCCACACGGTCGATCACAACTTCGACTGATGAATAGGTCACACTGTCTTCACCGAACGTACGGTCGAGTGGGGTCAGAGTGATGCCCGGCGGGACGCCCTCACCGGGCTTGCCTGTCATGGCCGCAAAGTCTAAGGCATGTGTCGAGACGACTTCGTCAAACTGCGAGGGTTTGATGGCCTCATCGACCAGACGCCAGTCGGCGGCGCGCTGGCCCCGCACACCTTCTTCGGTGGAGCAGAACACATCCGCCAGATCGCGCCGGACCTTGCGCTTGTCGGTGACCCGGGTCAGCCCGCCGGTTCCTGGAAGAACCGCCAGCAAAGGCGCTTCCGGCAAAGCAACCGAAGAGGCGGCGTCATCGGCCAGAACGATGTAATCGCAGGCCAGCGCAAGCTCATAACCACCGCCCGCACAGGATCCGCGTACGGCGCACATCCAGTTCTGGCGGCTGTCCCGGCCCGCAGTTTCGATCGTGTTGCGGGTCTCGTTGGTGAACTTGCAGAAGTTGACCTTGTGGCCATGTTCGGCGCCAGCCAGCATCCGGATATTTGCGCCCGCGCAGAACACGTTGTCCTTGCCGGACTGCAGCACAACAACCGCAACCTCCGGATGCTCGAACCGCAAACGTTGAACGATATCAGCGAGTTCAATGTCGACGCCAAGATCGTAGGAGTTCAGCTTGAGCTCGTATCCGTCGAAGAGCCCGCCCTTTTCGTCGACATCCATATAGAGATCCGCCCGCGCGCCATCGATCTCGAGACGCCAATGGCGATAGGCCTCCGGGTCGCACTGAAAGTCGATCATGTCTGACATCGCGGCATCCCCAGAAAATCCTGAAGAAGCATTATAATGCCAAAACTGTGGAGTCAAACGGCCAAGTTATGCAATATAGTGCATTACTCGATCTCAAGAGATAACTTAACCTCGCCCCGATCTTCACGGGCATAACGCACCCGGTTGATCTGCGATTGCAGGTCCGTCGGTGTCAGCCCCATGATGTCGGCCGCACCGGTCAAAGCTGCTGCATGCAGATGGTCCTCGGCAATCGCACAGAGCCGCAGCACGGCATTTGGCCGGGCCATTCCGTGCTTCAGCGCGGCATTGGCAAGCTGGATCACTGCCTGGACCATTGCGCGCTCAGGCGTTTGCGGCCCGGCATTCATCCAGACCTGCTCGAGCACTTCATGGGCCTCCCAGTAGAAGCCCGCCTCGAGCAGATCCAGCCCGTGTAGCCACGCGATGTTCTCGGCAGCAGTTTGCGATGCTGTTTCAGCATCCGCCATGTCGCGGACGCGGTCGAACGCGCCCTCCGGGTGGCGTGCTGTCAGACCGGGGACATAACGATGCTTGGGGAGCGGCAGCCCGCTGCGTCGCCCCAAAGGAGAGTGCGGATCAGGAGACGGGGACAATCTCGGCCTCCAGCCGTTCGAGCCGCGCGACAAACCCGGTGATCGCCTCCAGCGTCGCATTTGGCGCTTCGGTATGGGGCGCATGTCCGCAATCGTCCAGCACCACGGTCTCGAGCGGCGCGTAGATCCGCTCCTCAATTTCGCGGATCTGAGCCAGCGTGCCGTACTGATCCTGCCGCCCCTGGATAGCGAGACACGGGATGCGCCAATGATCAATGGTGTCTGCCACGTTCCAACGCCGGAACGCATCGCTCAGCCAGACATCGGCCCACCCGGCAAAAGTCCGTGTGGGGGCATCGTGATACTTTGCCATGCGGGTCCGGAGATCTGTGGTCGCGAAGGCCTCTCGCGCCTGCGCGATCTCGGCCAGCCCCATCTCTTCGGCGAAGAAATGCGGGGCCATCAGGATCAGACCGCGCACGCGCAGATCCGGCACGCTGCCCGCATAAATCGCCGCAATTGTGGCCCCGTCACTGTGACCCAGCAAGATGCCGCGTTGAAACCCGAACGCATCCAAAACATCCGGCAGAACGTCGACCGCTTCGTCTGTCATATAGTCGGTCGGTCTAGGCAAATCGGCAGGCCCGGACCGCCCATAGCCGGCGCGGGAATAGACGAAGACACCAAACCCCGTCGCCTCGGCAATCCGTTCCGGGAAATCGCGCCAAAGCGCCAGGCATCCCAACCCTTCATGCAGCATAACAATGGTGGGAGCCGTTCCCGGCGGCGGGCCAAAACATGTCGCCTCGAGAGTGCGGCCATCTGCAGTAATCGGGGCGATCTGGCCGGGGATCCAGTCGAACCGCGCCATCCCGCCTCCGTCAGCCCTGGTCCGGGGTCACGCGCCCACGACGCGTTGGCGGGCGAGACCAACTTCGCGGTCGGGCACATAGAGAAGCCCCGCCAACTGTCGGACCAGCGCGCTTTCCTCGGCGTCGCGGTCATCGTCGGCGTAGACGACGCGCCACACCGCCTCGATCACGCTGACACGGTCCTCATAAGGCACTGCATCCTTGATCGCGCGGGTGAAGCGGACGATGTCGACGGAATCGGACTGCGCCGCCTCGCCATCGCCACGCAGCCGAGCGGCTGCAGTCGCATCAAGGCCATAGCGCTGCATCAGAATGCGGTCGATCGTGTCCTTCTCGGCGGCAAGATACACGTCATCCGCCCGCGCGGCCTCGACCAGAATGGCAGCCATCGCGGTGCGTCCGGCATTTTCGGTCTCGGCAGGATCGGCTTCGGTCTGACCCGTCAGCACGTCTATCAAACGGTCGAACATCACGGGGATATAGACCTCTCGTGTCGGGAATTCGAGTGCCGAGACCGGCCTCGCGCGCTCTGTCGCAGGGCGCTTCGGCACAATATCGCCCGAAAAATGACGGGTTCTGGCCGATAAATTCGTAGAAAGGCTGATGAATTAACCAAAACTAGGTTATTCCCTGTGTTAGAGCAGTAATCAGGGATGCGGCCTTAAGGCTGCATGTTTGACGTGAGGCAACGTGTCAGGCTGTTGCGACCATGATCCGCTTCGAAAATGTCAGCAAGTCGTTCTGGACCGGCGGGCATCAGAAGATGATTTTGCACAACGCGTCGTTTCAAGTCGATGTGGGGCGCAATCTTGGCATCCTCGCGCCGAACGGCACGGGCAAGACCACGCTGGTCAACATGATGGCTGGGCTGGAAAAACCCGATCACGGTCGCGTTGTGCGCCAAGGCCGGATCTCGTGGCCGGTGGGCTTCAATGGCGGTGTCGTTGCGACCATGTCGGGCGCGGAAAACGTGCGCTACATTGCGCGGCTCTACGATCGGGACGAGGACGAGACCCTCGCCTTCTGCATCGATTTCGCCGAGCTTGGTCACTACATCGAAATGCCGGTCAGGACCTATTCCTCGGGGATGAAGTCCCGGCTGATCTTCGCCATCCTGATGGCGATCGACTTCGATTTTTATTTAGTGGACGAGGGGGCGTCGGCCGGCGACCGCAACTTCAACGAAAAAGCAGCGGCGATGTTCCGCGAGCGCTTGGAGTATTCGACGCTGATCATGGTCTCGCACAGCCCCGATACTTTGCACCAATACTGCGACCAGGCGGCTGTTCTGCAGGACGGCACCTTGCACATGTTCAACAGTCTCGAAGAAGCGAAAGAGCTGTACGCGTATGAGTGAAGGTCCAAATCGCGAGCCCGAACCCGGCAAGGCGCCGGACGAGATGGCACCCGAAACCCGCCCGCACGAGCCGAGCGAGCCGCCTGTTCTGGACGAGGAGGCTGTGGCCAAGCATCGCGCAGCCAAGCGCGCTCGTATCCGCAAGCGTCGGGAAGAAGCGCTGCGCCAGAAGGACGGTGGCGACAACCTTCCAAGCGGGCCGGGCAAGAAAAGACAAGGCAAGGGCAGCGCGCTTCCGGCGCTCCGTCCCGATGTCGGCATCGATACGCCTGCCCTCAGGGCCGAACGAGTCGAAGCGATCCGCCGGGATCTGGTACGCCGGAGACGGCGCAAGGGCCTCGGCATGGTCTTCAAGCTATGGGCCTTCGTGCTGGTGCCGACGCTTCTGGTGGCGTGGTTTCTATGGTTCAAGTCCTCCGAGTTCTACCGCTCGGAGGCGGTGTTCAAACTCGACAGCGCCGAGGTCGCGGCAGGCTCCGCGCCGGGCGGCCTGCTTGGTGCGATGTTTGGCGGCGGGGGCGGCGGTATCTACGATTCCGTTGCTGTCCAGAACTTCATTATGTCCCGTGATGTGCTGAGAAAACTCGATCAGGACCACGCCTGGATCGCGCACTTCCAGGACCCCGATCTCGATTTCTACAACGCGCTCCCGTCCGATGCATCGTTCGAGGACGCCTATGCGCATTACCAAAGCGTGGTTCAGGTCAGTTTTGACCCGACTGAAGGCGTAATCGAAATGTCAGTTGTGGCCTCGACCGCCGAACTGGCGCAGACGTTCAGCCGCGCGATCATCGGGTATGCCGAGGATATGGTGGATCGCCTGGCCGACCCCATCCGCGAAGACGCCATTGCCGACTCCGAACGCAATCTCAAGGACGCCGAGCAAAACCTCAAGGACGCGCAACTGCGCCAGGCCGAGGTACAAAAGACGCTCGATACCTTCTCGGTCGAGGGCGAGGTGTCCGCAGAGATGAGCATCATCGCAGGTATGGAGACCGAACTTGAGGCCCTGCGCGGGCGGCTCACCAACTTGCGCCGTGTCACCAGCGAGGATGATCCGCGGGTCCAGCGTATCAGCAATCAGGTCGAAACACTGGAGGCGCAGATCGCCAACCGGCGGGCGAATGTCACCGGCAATTCGACCCGCGACGGGCAATCGCTTGCCGACATCAATGCCGAACTGAAACGCGCTGAAATCGACGTAATCACAGCGCAGGCGATCTTCACTGCGGCCATCGAGACCCGCGAGGTTGCCCGCACGGACGCGCTGCGCCAGCACCGCTATCTGTCCGTGGTGGTCTCGCCCTCGCTGCCGGACGAGGCGAACTATCCGAACAAGTGGCAGACGCTGGGGCTTGCCTTCCTTTGCCTTCTCGGGTTCTACATCATCGCGTCGCTGACGATCTCGTTGATCCGCGAGCAAGCCAGCATCTGACCGGGAGAGAACGCCGTGAGCCAGGCCACACCGCGCGCCGTGACGGTGGGCGATGCGACATTCGCCAACGATCAGCCGCTGGCGCTGATCTCCGGGCCCTGCCAAAGCGAAGGGGCGCAGCATTCCGTCGACATCGCCGGCCATCTTGCCGAGATCTGCGCGGCCCGTGGGATCGGTTTTGTCTTCAAAGCGAGCTTTGACAAGGCCAACCGGACCTCGGTCTCCGGTCAGCGCGGGCGCGGCCTCGAGGCGGGTTTGGCGGATCTTGAAGCTGTCCGGCAGGCCGTGGGCTGCCCGGTCCTGACTGACGTGCATCTGCCCGAGCAATGCGCAGCGGTCGCAGAGGTCTGCGACATCCTGCAGATCCCGGCCTTTCTCTGCCGTCAGACCGATCTGCTTCTGGCCGCCGCCGAGACTGGCAAGGCCGTCAACGTCAAGAAGGGGCAGTTTCTCGCGCCCTGGGATATGCCAAACGTCGCGGCCAAGGTCGCCTCAACCGGGAATGAGAACATCCTCTTGACCGAACGCGGCACGTCTTTTGGCTACAACGCGCTGGTGACCGATATGCGCGGTCTGCCGGAGATGGCGGCAACCGGGTATCCGGTGATCTTCGACGCCACCCACTCTGTGCAGCAACCGGGTGGCCTCGGCGGGTCCTCCGGTGGGCAACGCGAGTTTGCGCCCGTGCTGGCGCGCGCGGCCGTTGCCGTGGGCGTGGCTGGGGTTTTCATCGAGGCGCACCCCGAACCCGATACCGCCCCGTCGGATGGCCCAAACATGATCCC
>CAYYZH010000050.1:10723-15921 GCA_964475765.1 uncultured Limibaculum sp. | reverse complement strand
GGATTGCCGCCAGTGGTGGCCGTCGGCAATGATTACCGGTCCTATTCGCTGTCGATCAAGCAGGCGCTGATGCTGGGGCTGATGTCCGGCGGCGCCGAGGTGCGCGACATCGGCACGGCGCTTAGTCCTATGGCCTACTTCGCACAGTTCGATCTCGATGCGCAGGCTGTTGCGATGATCACTGCCAGTCACAATCCGAACGGCTGGACCGGGGTCAAGATGGGCATGGACCGCCCGTTGACCCATGGGCCGGACGAGATCGCCCGCCTGAAAGAGATCGTCATGGGCGGGCAGGGCGTGCTGCGTGATGGGGGGCGGTATGTTCGCGCCGAGGGCGTGCGCGAGCGGTACATCGCCGATCTGGTTGGCGACTTCAGGATGTCGCGCCCGCTGAAAGTCGTCTGTGCGACGGGCAACGGCACCGCGGGGGCGTTCGCGCCGGAGGTTCTCGCCCGCATCGGCTGCGAGGTTGTGCCGCTGCATTGTGAGCTGGATTACGATTTCCCGAACTACAACGCCAATCCCGAAGCGATGGAGATGCTGCACGACATGGCCGCCGCAGTGAAGGCCTCGGGCGCCGATCTGGCGCTGGGCTTTGATGGCGATGGGGACCGGTGCGGCGTGGTCGATGATGAGGGTGAAGAGATTTTCGCCGACAAGGTCGGTGTGGTCATGGCGCGTGATCTGATCGGGCTTTATCCCGGCGCGACCTTTGTGGCGGATGTCAAATCAACGGGTCTTTTCGCATCGGACCCGGTGCTGATTGCAGGCGGGGCGAAGGCCGATTTCTGGAAGACCGGACACAGCCATATGAAGCGCCGAGTTCACGAACTGGGTGCGCTGGCCGGGTTCGAGAAGTCCGGGCACTACTTTCTCGCACCTCCGATCGGCAAGGGTTATGATTGCGGTCTGCGTGTCGCGGTCGAGCTTTGCAAGATGCTGGACCGCAATCCCGAACAGTCGATGTCGGATCTTCGGCGCGCGCTGCCAACGACATACGCGACGCCGACCATGTCGCCCTGGTGCGCGGATGAGGAGAAGTATCAGGTCATCGACCGGCTTGTGGCGCGTCTGGTCGCCATGGGCGAGGCGGGCGAGCTGCTTGGGCCCTTGAAGATCGAAGACGTGGTAACGGTCAACGGCGCGCGCGTGATCCTGGAAGGCGGAGCCTGGGCCTTGGTGCGAGCCTCGTCGAACACGCCCAATCTGGTGGTGGTTTGCGAGTCCAACCGGTCAGAGGCAGAGCTGCGGTCGATCTTCGAGGCGCTCGATACGATCATTCGTACTGAGCCGGGCGTCGGGGACTACGATCAGACGTTCTGAGGGACCTGCCTCGAGCCAAACGGACTTCGCGGGCGTATGCCCGCTCAGGCGCGATGACTTGCCCCACCCCGGCCCTCCCTTGGGGAGGGGGCGCCTGTTGAGAGGTCTGCGAGAAAGCTGTCGATTTTCTCGCTGAAAATGCGACACTGGCGGAATGGAACGCACCTCGCCGACCACTGTGACCTTTCTCTTGATCGAGGCGTTCTCGATGCTGAGCGTTGCCTCGGCCATTGAACCCCTGCGCGGGGCGAACCGGTTGCTTGGCCGCGAGGCCTATCGTTGGCAATTGGTCAGCCATGACGGCGCGGCGGTGGCCGCCTCGAACGGGATGACCGTATCGGTGGCCGCCGAGCTGGGCCATGCCGATCCCGGCGATTTTCTGTTTGTCTGCGCGGGGCTGGATGCGGACCCTCCCTACAGAGCACGGTTGAATGCCGTGCTGCAGAGGGTCTCGCGCGAGGATATCGTGCTGGGCTCGCTCTCGGCCGGGACGATCATTCTGGCGCGGGCCGGGCTGCTGAACGGCTATCGCTCGACCGTACATTGGGAGTTTCAGCCGGCGTTTCAGGAGGAGTTCCCGGAGCTTGAGACCTCACCCGGTCTCTATGTGATCGACCGCGATCGCTGGACCGGGTCCGGCGGGATCACCGGGATGGATATGATGCTGAACCTGATCGAGCGGGATCACGGCGAGAGCCTTTGCCGTTCGGTCGGCAATCAGTTCCAGATCGACCGCATCCGCAACGCGGCCATCGAGCAGCGACCCGGCCACCTCGAACGCATGGACACGCTGCCCGAACCGCTGCAGCGGACGATTACGTTGATGATGGCGAATGTCGAGGAGCCGCTGAAGATGGACGAGCTGGCCGATCTGGTCGGGCTGAACATTCGCCGGATGGAGCGGCTCTTCAAGGCACAGCTCAATCTTGCGCCCGCGCAGTTCTATCGCCGTCTCAGGCTGGAGCGCGCACGTGATCTCTTGCTGCACACCAATCTGCCGACGCTGGAGGTGGCCTGCCTCACAGGTTTTTCATCGAGTTCGCATTTTGCGATGGCCTATCAGCGCCAGTTCGGCAACCGCCCTTCGGATGTGCGACAGGGCGATCGCGGCTGAGGCTTCCACCTCGGCCCAAAGAGCGTGACCAAAATTTCGGCACCATGTCCGGATTTTGACAAATCCACGGGCAGATCAGGAAATTCTGTATACGCGACTGCGCCGCAGACTTGGTGAGGCTGATCCAGCCACCCTATACCGCGCCTCGGCAGGCGTCAGACCTGCGACCACAAAAGATGGGGATTGAGATGAACGGTGCGGATACCGCATGGATCATCGTCGCGACGGCGTTGGTTCTTTTCATGACATTGCCAGGGCTTGCCCTGTTCTACGGTGGGCTCGTACGGGCGCGTAACGTGCTGAGCGTGCTGATGCAGACGATTTCGATTGCCTGCCTGATGAGTATTCTGTGGCTGGTGGCCGGATACTCCATTGCCTTCGGCGATGGCGGGGCGCTGAACGCCTATTGGGGCGGGCTTGGCAAGATGTTCCTTTCGGGCGTCGATGCGGACACGCTGTCCGGGACGATCCCCGAGGTGCTGTTCTTTGCCTTCCAGATGACGTTTGCGGTGATCACGCCGGCCCTGATCGTCGGGGCCTATGTCGAGCGGATCGGCTATGGCTTTGTGATGCTGTTCTCGGCGCTCTGGATGCTGTTCTGTTATGCGCCGGTGGCCCATTGGGTCTGGGGCGGCGGCATGCTGGCCGATGGCGGGATCTTCGGCGAGACCGGAGTGCGTGACTTCGCCGGAGGCATTGTCGTGCACGAGACCGCAGGGATTGCAGCCCTGGTGATCGCCGCCATGCTCGGCGGGCGGAAAGACAAGTCCAAGCCGCCGCACAATCCTGGCTATGTCATGATAGGGGCGTGCATGCTGTGGGTCGGCTGGTTCGGCTTCAACGGTGGCTCACAACTGGCGGCCGATGGCGGGGCCGCGATGGCGCTGACGGTTACTCATATCTCGGCTGCGGCGGCCTCGCTGACCTGGGCGGCTTGGGAGAAGATCCGCCACGGCAAGGCGTCGATGGTGGGTCTGGTGACCGGTACGATTGCCGGGCTTGCCTCGATCACGCCGGCGTCCGGGTTTGTCGGCCCGGTCGAGGCGCTGATCATCGGTGCGGTCGCAGGTGTGCTCTGTCAGGAGGCTTGCGGTATCGTGAAGAAGGCCCTTGGGATCGATGACACGCTCGATGTGTTCGCAGTCCACGGCGTTGGCGGGATCTTCGGTACGATTATGATCGCGGTCTTCGGGGCAGGGGCGTTTGCCGCGCAGCTTGGCTCACTGGCGATCGTCGGGGTCTTTACGCTGGTCATGACGGTGGTGCTGGTGCTGGTCTGCCGGGTGGTGATGCCGCTGCGGGTGGATGAAGAGGCTGAGCTTACAGGGCTCGATCTGACCGCCCATGGCGAGCGGGCCTACGACCACGCGTCCTGAGCGGGGCACCTAGCCGGGGCGGGGGACATCCCGCCTCGTGTCGCCCCTCTGGGGTGTGGGAGAAGACTGCCCGCCACCACGTGGGCACTTCACACTCTCGCGACATTGGCTTCAGGGGATATGGCAGACCGTCCCGAAACGCGGTAGCGAAGACCGGCGGCGCGCTCTTGTGCCGCCGGTTATCAAGGTTCCATGTCGACACGCGCGTATTCAATCACCGTTCTGATCCTCAGCCAGGTCGCCGTGCTGTCGGTGTGGTTTTCGTCCGCTGCGGTGCTCACCGAAATGGCCGCAGAGGCCGGGATTCCGACAGGTGACTTGGCGCCGCTCTCGACCGCTGTTCAGGTCGGCTTTGGCCTAGGCGCTTTGATATATGCGACCCTGGGGCTGGCTGATCGGTTCGATCCCAGGCGGGTCTTTGCGATCTCCGCTGTTTTGTCGGCGCTGGCGAATTGGCTGTTGCTGGTGGTACCTGTCGGTGGAGGTGAAGCCATCGTGCTGCGGGCCCTGACCGGGGCGTTCCTCGCAGGTGTTTATCCCGTTGGCATGAAGATCGCGGTTGGCTGGACCCAGACCAATCGCGCGCTTCTGGTTGGGGCGCTGGTCGGAGCGCTGACGCTGGGATCGGCCAGCCCGCATCTGATCGCGTTGCTGGGAGGGACCGACTGGAAGCTGACGATCTGGGCCAGCAGTCTGATCGCTGCGCTGGGCGGCTTTGCAATGCTGGCAACCAACCTTGGACCATTTCACGCAAGGGCGCCGCGGTTGGAGCTGGCCGCCATCAAGCTGTCGTGGACCGAGCCGCGCATCCGGCTCGCGATCCTTGGCTACATCGGACATATGTGGGAGCTCTACGCGTTCTGGGCCTGGATCGGCGTGATCGCTGCCACTTCCTACACGCTGGCGGGGGCGGCCGATCCGCTTTGGCTGGCCAAGCTCACGGCGTTTCTGGCTATTGCGCTCGGTGGTATAGCGTCAGTCCCAGCCGGACGGTGGGGAGACCAGTACGGCAAGGCTCGTGTTGCGTTTGTTGCGATGGTGATCTCGGGCTTGTCTGCCCTCGCAGCGTCGCTGGCCTTTGGCGGGCCGGTCTGGATCATGTTTGCGGTGCTGATGGTCTGGGGCCTAACGGTCGTGCCGGATTCCGGTCAATTCTCGGCTCTCGTTGCCGACGCCGCGCCCCCGGAACGGGTCGGTTCGATCATGACAGTGCAGACGGCCATCGGTTTCCTACTGACGGCAGTCACCGTGCAGGTGACACCGCATCTGGCAGACGCGATCGGCTGGCCGGTGGTGCT
Source organism: uncultured Limibaculum sp. (assembly GCA_964475765.1). GTDB lineage: Bacteria > Pseudomonadota > Alphaproteobacteria > Rhodobacterales > Rhodobacteraceae > Thermohalobaculum. The sequence goes on along the minus strand of CAYYZH010000050.1, from coordinate 10,810 downwards.
GGCGATCATGGCCATTGGACCGGCTGCCGGCTGTCTTGCGATGCGTGCGTTGATCAGAATTTCATGAATGGGAACGATCTTCCGAAC
>CAYYZH010000050.1:0-10623 GCA_964475765.1 uncultured Limibaculum sp. | reverse complement strand
GTCTTGCGATGCGTGCGTTGATCAGAATTTCATGAATGGGAACGATCTTCCGAACTTTTATAAATGCCTCCATCCTCCCACTCCTATTTTAGGTTCGATTCGGGTTTAAAGGTTCCTAATTCGCCAAGCTTGGTGGCCGACATTCTGCGTGCGATTTTCGTCGAATTTTATCTATCCGACGTCACCTCTAGACGTCGCGTCACGCAGCCTTCCATTTGATCGAACAACCCATTGATGCTGTCTGCTCGGCAGGTCCCGCGCCATTCTCGGCGATTGCCTGCATGGCCTCGACCAGTTCGCGCCGTGCCCCGGGGATCTCGCGCCGTCCGCCTTCATCCAGACGTCCGCGATACTGCAGCCCGCCCCCGGCATCGAAGCCGAAGAAATCCGGCGTGCAAACCGCGTCATAGGCTCGCGCAACAGACTGATCCTCGTCATGCAGATAGGGAAACGTGAAGCCGTGCGCCCTCGCGAATTCGACCATGCGCGGGAAACTGTCTGCGGGATAGGTCGTTGCATCATTGGCGCAGATCGCGGCAACGCCGATCCCTGCCGCCTGAACGGCTGCCGCGTCGCGCACGATCCGGTCCACGGCTGTTGTGACATAAGGACAGTGGTTACAGATGAACATAATCAGCGTGCCCTTTGGCCCGGCGATTTCGTCCAGGGCGTAGGTCTTGCCGTCGGTTGCGGGCAGACTGAAAGGCCGGGCCTGCCAGCCAAAATCGCACACGGGTGGGGTTGCCATGTCTCTCTCCATCGAAAGCGTAGGTTAAAGCTAGCACTTCGGCAGGGGTGGACAACAGGGGCTTGCCGCCGTCAGTCTGCCGCGCAGAAAACGGGAGGTGCACATGAGCAGAACCATTGTGATCACGGGGGCTGCGGGCGGGATCGGGCGCGCGCTGCTGCCCATGGTGTCGGAGGACCGGTTGCTGCTGATCGACCGTCCGGGTACGGGCCTGGCCGAGTTGGCAAACGAGATCGGAGCAACGGCGCATGAGGGAACGCCGCTCACCGCCGCCGAATGTCGGGATGCCATCGCAGGCGCAGACGGGCAGGTCGATGGGTTCGTGCACCTTGCGGGCACCTTCGAGCCGGACCCGGTGATGGGCGACGATCAGGATCATCCCTCGGTCTGGGCGCGCACCCTCCAGAACAATCTCGAGAACGCTTATAACTTCGCAACGGCGCTTCAGCCGCGTCTGCCGCAAGACCAGTCCGGGCGCGTCGTCTTCATCTCCTCACTGGCATTTCGTTGGGGCAGTGTCGATCACACTGCCTATTCCGCGGCCAAGGGGGGGCTGGTCGGGCTGACCCGTTCGCTGGCGCGCCGGTTTGCCGCCAATGCCACGGTCAACGCACTGGCGCCGGGGATCATCGAGACCGCCATGCCGGCTCATATCATCGCCGCCCGCGGTGACAAGCTGCGCCAATCCAATCCGCTTGGCCGGTTTGGGCAACCCCGCGAGGTTGCAGCCCTCATCGCGTTTCTGCTGAGCCCGGACGCGGGATATATCACCGGTCAGACCATCAACATCGATGGCGGGCAGAGCATGAACTGACTGCAAACACCCCTCTGGACTCGGTTCAATTTCCATGGGAATGCTGAGGGATAGGGGGAACACGAACATCCACCCAAGAGAACTCAGGGAGAGCACAATGGCAAAATTGCTATTAGGGGCTGCTGTTGCGACCGCAATGACCGTCGGCGCGACCGCCGCATTCGCACAACAGCAGTTTATCTCGATCGGCACCGGCGGCGTGACCGGCGTCTACTACCCGACAGGCGGCGCGATCTGCCGCTTGGTCAACAAGGACCGCAAGGATCACGGTATCCGCTGCTCGGCGGAATCGACTGGGGGGTCGATCTACAACATCAACACCATCCGTGCAGGCGAGCTCGAGTTTGGCGTCGCTCAATCGGACTGGCAGTATCACGCCTTCAACGGCACCTCGAAGTTCGAGGAGCAGGGCAAGTTCGAAGATCTGCGTGCGGTGTTCTCGGTGCACGCCGAGCCGGTGACCATCATCGCCCGGGCCGATGCCGGGATCAGCAACATCACCGATCTCAAGGGCAAGCGTCTGAACATCGGCAACCCGGGTTCAGGTACGCGCGGCACCTGGGAAGTGCTGGAAGGTGCGCTGGGCTGGAGCCGGAGCGATCTGAAACTGGCCGCCGAGATGAAGTCCTCGGAAACCGGGCAGGCCGTATGCGATAACAAGATCGACGCCTATTTCTGGCTGGTCGGCCACCCGTCGGCGCTGACCCAGGAAAGCCTCGCGACCTGCGATGCGGTTCTGGTGAATGCAACCGGTGACGCAGTTTCGAAACTGGTGGACGACAACCCCTACTACCGCACGGCGACGATTCCGGCGGGCATGTATGGCGACAATCCGGAGATCACGACCTTCGGCGTCGGCGCGACCTTCGTGTCGTCGGCTTCGGTTCCGGACGAGGTGATCTACACGGTCGTCAAGGCGGTGTTCGAGAACTTCGACCAGTTCAAGGGCCTGCACCCGGCGTTCAACAACCTCAAGGAAGAGGAAATGATCAAGGACGGGCTCAGCGCTCCGCTGCACCCCGGTGCCGAGAAGTACTACAAGGAACGCGGCTGGATGTAATCCGCCCGCCTTTCCAGGCTTGAGACGGGGTGCCGGTTGGCGCCCCGTTTTTCTTTGAGCATCGCTGACATCGGGATCCCGGCCTTGCTGATCGAACAATCCTTGCTGCATGTCGCGGCGGCGATCGCTGCGTTCTTTCAGTCAGTGGTCGGCATCGGGTTTGGCATGGTGGCAGGCCCGGTGATCCTTCTGGTGCTGGAGGACCCCGCCGCGGTCGTGATCTCGACCTGCATGAGCTGGCTCATCGCTCTGGCTCTGTTTCCGTGGCTGAGACGCGGCACCGATTGGACCATGATGACAAGGCTGGTGCTCGGCGCGGCACTCGGTGTGGTTCCGGGCGCGATGCTGCTTGGGGCGATCGGGATCGGAACACTGAAGGGCGTTGCCGGGTTTGGCATAGGTCTGTTGACGCTAGCGATGATCTTCGGGCTGCCGGGCATGACCCGTCCGGGCCGGGCGGGCGACGTGATCTTTGGAGCGCTCGCAGGCGCCTTCGGGGGATGTCTCGCGATCCCCGGTCCGCCCGCGGCGCTGAGGATGACGGGGCTTGGCTATCCCAAGGTGACTGTCCGTGCGACCATGGTCAGCTTTTTCTGCGTGGTCTGGGCGATGATTTTGGCGGCCCAGATGACTGCCCTGTCCATCCCCGCCCAGACGTTCTGGAACGCCGCCATGCTGATCCCGGCGACGCTCGCGGGGCTGGCTGTCGGCAACTGGGCAGCGGACAAGGTCTCGGAAGCCGTCTTTCGCCGCATGGTCATCGCCTTCCTGCTTGCGGCATCGGCCAGCCTTCTGGCAGGGTCGTTCTGGGGATAATGAGGGCGCCCCCGGCGAGGTGCGAGACCACAGACAAATGCCCCCGTCCTCCCACCCCTATCCTAACCGCGGATTTGGTTGCGAGGGTCTAAAGATCTGCCTCCTTTGCGGGGACGATCTGTTTAAGACTTGAATCGAATTGTCCGGATCGCCGGGTCAGGACGGGAGGGCCAGCATGAGCGCACTTGGACATCTCGACGACCTGCCCCAAGCTGGGCTCTCTGCGAAAACTCCGCTTGAGCCATTGCCCAGCCTTTCCAGGGCCAACACCGGCGCTTCGATCTGGGCCAAGCGCGACGATGTGCAGGGCATCGCCTTCGGCGGCAATAAGGTGCGCCAACTCGATTATTACTTCGGTGCCGCGCTGGCCGAGGGCGCTGACACTGTCCTTATCACCGGGGCCGTCCAGTCAAACTTTTGCCGCCTCTGCGCAGCCTTTGCCGCCAAGCTCGGCCTCGAGTGTCATCTCCAGCTTGAGGAACGCGTGGCCAAGAACGACCCGGTTTACCGGGAATCTGGCAATGTTCTGGTCGACCGGATGCTGGGCGCGCACATCCACTCCTATCCGCATGGCGAGGACGAAGCGGGCGCAGACGCCAATCTCGAAGCCATCGCCGACGGTCTCCGCGCCAAGGGGCAAAAACCCTATGTCATCCACCTCTCCGGTGGTCATCCGCCGCTCGGTGCGCTTGGCTATATCCATTGCGCGCGCGAGATTCTGGATCAGATCGCTGCCAACGATCTCGACATTGCCCATATCGCTGTGCCGTCCGGCAGCGGAGCGACCCATGCGGGCTTTCTCTATGGGATGCGGGCCTATGGCTCGACCATTCCGGTCACCGGGTATTGCGTGCGCCGGGCTGCCGATATCCAGAAGACCCGCATCGAAGGGCGGTGCGAGGAAATCGCAAAGCTGCTGGGCGCGGACAATCCCGTGCGCTCCGAGGACGTGGTGACCAATGACCGGTTCTTCGGACCGGGGTATGGACTGCTCAACGGGCCGACCGCGCGGGCCATTCGCCTTGGTGCGCAGACCGAGGCACTGATGCTCGACCCGGTCTATACCGGGAAATGCATGGCAGGTGCGCTGAATCTGGCTGGCACCGGGCGGCCCGATGGGGCGGTGCTCTTCATTCATACCGGCGGGACGCCCGCGATCTTTGCCTATGCCGATGCAATGCAGGAAGTCGTTCAGGGCGCCTAAAAAGCCCTTCTGTTTTTTTCTGAATTGTGTTTCAGTTTGAGAGATAGTCAGCGGAGGGGCACCGTTATGAGTACCGAGACACCGCAATCCGGCGCAGCGCCGCAAAGACGCGAGCCGCTCCATGTCGACCCCAAGACGAATACCGAAGACATGGAGGCCAGCAACCTCGAACAGTTCACCGCCACCGATACCGGCGGGCGCCAACCAACCGGTTGGCAAAGCACTGCCATCCTGTCGATTGCGTTCATCTGGGCGGTCTTCCAGCTCTACATCTCGTCGAACATCCCCTTCTGGCTGACCGAAGTTCTCGGCGTGAACGTCACCATGCCCTCGTCCGAGGCGCGGCGGGTGCACCTTGCCTTTGGTCTCGTCCTGGCGGCGATGGCGTTCCCGCTGTTCAAATCGGCGCCGCATGACCGAATCCCCTGGTACGACTGGATTCTCGCGGCGGTGGGCGTGATTGTTTGCCTCTACGCCATCGTGGAAAAGGACGCGATTTCCTCGCGCGCGGGTCTGCCGACCACTGCCGATCTGGTGATCGCAACCCTTGGCATGATCGTGGTGGGCACCGCGGTATACCGGTCGCTTGGCCTGCCCCTGCTGATCGTTGGGGGCCTGTTCCTGCTTTATTGCTTCTTCGGCGATGCCCGTTGGTTGCCCGAAGCGATGCAGTGGAAAGGCGCCTCCTATGGCAAGGCCATGTGGCACTACTGGATGCAGGATGAAGGCGTCTTCGGTGTCGCGCTAAAGGTCTCGGCTGAACTGATCTTCCTCTTTGTCCTCTTTGGCGCGATCCTCGAGAAGGCCGGTGCGGGCAACTATTTCATCAAGATCGCATTTGCGCTTCTGGGCCACCTGCGGGGCGGCCCGGCCAAGGCGGCTGTCGTGGCGTCGGCCATGTCGGGTCTCTACTCCGGGTCCTCCATCGCCAACACGGTGACGACGGGAACCTTCACCATTCCGCTGATGAAACGCACCGGGTTCAGCCCGGAGAAGGCGGGCGCGGTCGAGGTGGCCTCCTCCACCAATGGGCAGCTCACGCCGCCGGTGATGGGCGCGGCTGCCTTCCTGATCGCCGAGTTCACGGGGGTCGCCTACACGGAGATCATCAAGCACGCGCTGGTGCCTGCGCTCGTCAGCTATATCGCGTTGGTCTACATCGTCCATCTCGAGGCACTGAAGCTGGGTCTGAAGGGCCTGCCGAAGTTCGAGACCGGGCGGACGCTCTCTCAGAAGATGCTCGGCTTCCTGACCGGCTTCCTGTTCATGGTGGCCCTGACCGCCGCGGTCTATTTTGGGCTCGGCTGGATCAAGGAAGCCGCACCTGACAATGCCTTCATGATCGTCAGCATCGGGGTTGGCCTTGCGTATCTGTTCCTCTTGTGGATCGCGTCCAAACGCCCGGATCTGGTGGTGGACGATCCCAACGCGCCGATCACCGAGTTGCCGCATCTCGGAGAGACGGCAAAGACAGGCTACTACTTCATCCTGCCCATTGTCGTGCTGATCTGGTGCATCGTCGTCGAACGCCTCTCGCCCTCGCTCAGTGCGTTCTGGGCGACGGTCGCGATGATCATCGTGGCGCTCACCCAGCATCCGATCAAAGCGATCATGCGGGGTCAGGGCGGGCAGATGGCCGCCGGGTTCTCGCGCGGGGTTGGCGAGTGGATCGACGGCATGATCTCCGGGTCGCGCAACATGATCGGCATTGGCGTCGCGACCGCGGCGGCAGGGATCATCGTTGGCACGGTCTCGCTCACCGGCATGCACCAGATCATCGCCGAGGTGATCGAGTACATCTCCGCCGGGAACCTGATCGTCCTGTTGTTGCTGGTCGCGGTGATGAGCCTCGTGCTGGGCATGGGGCTGCCGACGACGGCCAACTACATCGTCGTCTCCTCCCTGATGGCGCCTGTGATCGTCATCCTCGGAGCCAAGACCGGATTGGTGGTACCGCTGATCGCGGCGCACCTCTTCGTGTTCTACTTCGGCATTCTGGCCGATGACACGCCGCCCGTGGGGCTCGCTGCCTTTGCGGCGGCGGCGATCTCTGGCGGGGACCCGATCAAGACCGGTATCCAGGGCTTTGCCTACGACATCCGCACGGCGCTTCTGCCGTTCCTCTTCATCTTCAACACCGAGCTGTTGCTGATCGACGTGACGCCCATGAAGGCGGTGTTCGTCTTCATTGTCGCGGTGATTGCCATGATGCTGTTCGCCGCGGCGACGCAAGGCTACTTCCTGGCGCGCAACAAAATCTGGGAGACGGTGATGCTGCTGTTGGTGGCGTTCACGTTGTTCCGTCCGGGATACTGGCTGGATCAATGGATCCCACCCTACGAGCAACGGTCCGGCACCGAGATTGTCGAAATTGCGGGCGGCCTGCCCGCAGGCACAGAACTCCGTGCAACGGTGGAGGGGCCTGACTTCAACGATGCCGACCGGACCATCAGTTCGGATATTATCATCGCGCTCCCGGATGGGGCGGATGGTGCAGCGCGTCTCGACAGTCAGGGGATCAAGCTGATGGAAGGTGGCGAGCCGGGGCAACTCGACGAGCCGCTCTTTGGCACGGCACACGAGAAACTGGGCCAGCAGTTCGACTTCTACGCCGATGCGCCCGTCATGATCAGCTCGGTCAACCTGCCCAGCGAGCGGCCGATCAAGGAGTTGTTCTATCTCCCGGCGCTGCTGCTTCTTGGCCTCGTGATCCTGCTGCAACGGCGGCGTCAGACGACCCCGGCCTTCTGACCCACAAGGGTGCGCCTTCGGCAGATCTGGATCTGAAAGGATCCGGATCTCCACGAGGGCAGGACCCTACGCGGCGAGATCTGCGCAAGGCGCCGTTCTGTCAGAAAACGCACGCATCTCGCCCCTCGCGTTCGAGCGTTCTGGCGCCATCGCGCACCGAGCTTGCCCGCTTGCGCAACCATGCCGACGGGTTCGCTGCATCCCGGTCCTTCGGGTTCGGCAGAACGGACGCCAGCCGTGCCGCCTGGGTCGACGTCACCGTCAGCGCCGAGCGGTCGAAATGGTGCCGCGCCGCGGCCTCCACCCCAAAGACCCCGGGCGCAAATTCGGCGACGTTCAGATAGACCTCCAAGGTTCGCTGCTTTGGCCAGATCAACTCGATCAGAACCGTGAATCCGGCCTCCAGGCCCTTACGCAGCCACGAGCGCGCGTGCCAGAGGAACACGTTCTTGGCGACCTGCTGCGAAATCGTCGAGCCGCCGCGCAGGCGTCCGCCCGCCTCGTTGCCGCGCAGCGCCTCCTGAATGGCATCGAAGTCAAAACCGTAATGCGCGCAAAACTGGGCATCCTCGGCCGCCATCGCAGAGCGCGCGAGATGCGGTGAGATCTGATCGAAATCGACCCAGTCGCGCTCGATCCCGCCGAGGCGCCAGGCTTCGGACGCCATGTAAATCCCGCCGGGCGGCGGCACGAACCGGTAAAGGCCGACCCAGGCCACACAAAACACCGCGCCCCAAAACGCAATCCTCAGCGGCCAGCGCAGCACGCGCCAGACGAGACTGCGTTTCCCCGGCTTTTTCCTGCGCGACTTAGTTTTTTTCTTCTTCAGCTTTGCCACATCCGGGCCTTCGGCGAGTTGGCGATGTCCTTGAAACGGACGCTGAACGGAATATCGCCGGTGATCACATCCGCATAGTCAAAGCCGCCCTCGACCTGTGGCGCCAGCAGATACCCCATATGGCGGCGCATCGCCGAAAAACCAGTGCGTCGGTCACCAGGGATCGCGGGCACATCGCGGAGCTGCGCCGAGATCACCCGCGGCGAGGTCATGCCGGGCCGGGCGAGCGCGCCTATCTGCGCCAGCGGATCGGTCAGCGGCAGGCAGAACGCATCATGCGGGGAGGTCACATCGATCCACGACACGCGGTCATCGGCTGCAATCTGGGCAATGGCTTTGGCAATCTGGTCACGCCCCGCGCCCTGCTGCGCCAGAACCACGCCATGCACCGAGCCGAGCGTCAGCAGGCCAAGGGGTCGCTTCGCGGGCCACTGCTCCAACAGGCCCGCCGTAGTCAGGATCGCAGCGATCCCGCCCAGCGAATGCCCGACGATGATCTCTTCGTCGGCTTCGTCGTCAGATCCGCGCGCGACCCCCGAGGCGAGGCTGTCGATCCGGGCGCGATAACGCTCCCAATGCGCATCCTCGCCGCGCGCGATCATGGCCATATAGGCGAAAAGGTCGAAGACAATGTCCAACAGCGAGGCGCGCAGCACCAAGACCGCAATCGCCGTCAGCACCGCGATCAGAACCAGCCCGATCAGCGGCGCCATCACCACGAGGCCGAGGCAGAGCATCGTTGGCATCAGCAACAGTCCGGCAGGGGACAACGCCAGAACCACCTGCCGCTTGCTGGGTGTCACCATCCGGCGAAGTGCACCCGATGTGATCAGACCCGCAACCGTCACCAACCCGCGCAAGATCCGGCGACACAGCGGCCCGGCGCGCCAATCGCGCACAAGATCCTCGTATCGGGCATAGCGAATGGTTGCCCGCGTCTCGCCATGGGCGCCCGCGCGCACCACTTGCCAGCCATCTCCGCCATCTGGCAGGTCATTCATGTCCACTTCGAACCGGGCAGCCGCCCCGGCAAAGATCCGCCGATATCGCGCCGTCGTCGCCGGATCGAACCCGTGAAAATACCAGACCGTGCGGGAGCGGACGCGGGACAGGGCGGGCCTCCAGCCGTAGGGTGCGTCCGGAATGACCCCGGTCCCGCCCAAGGGGCCGGGGGTCGTTTCAGACGCACCGCCGTTTCAACATCAGGCCGACGCGCGTTCGGCCCCGTCGCTCAGCGGATGCGCGATCCGGTCGACCATCTCTTTCGGACAGATCTGCCAGAAGCTGTCGATCTCGGTCTCCCAGTTGCGCCTGAGATCCCGCGCCAACGGGCTGTCGGTTTGGGTGGCGTGATCTTCGATCAGCCCCAGGAGCACCATTTCCCAGTGGGCCGAGGCGAGGCGCTGGACCACCAGCGTTTCGGGGTTCACCTGATCGCGGAACTGGTCCGCCGGGTCCCAGACGAACGCCATGCCGCCGGTCATCCCTGCGCCAAAGTTCGCACCCACCGGGCCGAGGATCACAGCCGTGCCGCCGGTCATGTACTCGCAGCCGTTCGACCCGCAGCCCTCGACCACAACGGTTGCGCCCGAGTTCCGGACACAGAACCGCTCACCGGCCTGACCCGATGCGAACAGTTTGCCCGCGGTCGCACCGTAAAGCACCGTGTTCCCGATGATTGTGTTCTCGTGCGGCACCAGCGGCGAGGTCAGCGGCGGGCGCACCGTGATCACGCCGCCACTCAGGCCCTTGCCGACATAGTCGTTGCCATCGCCGAAGACCTCGAGCTTCAGGCCCGGGGCCGCAAATGCACCCAGAGACTGCCCCGCCGTCCCGTTCAGGCGCACAGTCAGGTGGCCCTCCTGCAGATCGTTGTTCATCCCGAAACGCCGGACGATATGGCTGGACACACGGGAGCCAATCGTGCGCTGCGTGTTCTGGACCGTATAGTCCAGCTGCATCTTCTCGCCGTCCTTGAAGAACGGATCGGCGTCGGCAACGATCTGTGCGTCCAGCGTGTCCGGCACCTCGTTGCGCGGACGGTCCAGCCGATAGGCGATGTCGCGCCCCTCGTCGACACGGACCAGCATCGGGTTGAGGTCGAGATCATCCAGATGCGCGGCCCCGCGGCTGACCTGCGCCAGCAAATCGGAGCGCCCGATGATCTCGTCGATCGACCGCGCGCCGATGCCCGCCAGGATCTCGCGGATCTCCTCGGCCAGAAGGGAAAAGAGGTTCACCACCTTGTCCGCGGTCCCTGTGAACTTCTCGCGCAGGCGCGGGTCCTGCGTGCAGACACCGACCGGGCAGGTATTCGACTGACATTGCCGAACCATAATGCAGCCCATCGCGATCAGAGCAGCGGTGCCGATGCCGTATTCTTCGGCACCCA
>CAYYZH010000049.1:3310-22999 GCA_964475765.1 uncultured Limibaculum sp. | reverse complement strand
GCATCGCACTGATCCCCGACCATGTCGACAAACTGATCCGTCAGATCCGGCACATCCATCAGCTTGGTCCAGGGCCATTTCAGGCAGGGGCCAAACATGGCTAGCATCCCGCGCATGCCCGCCTCACCACCTGCCAGATGGAAGGTCTGCATCGTGCCCATCTGCGCCCATCTGAGGCCCGGTCCATAGGCGATGGCGGCGTCCAGCTCTTCGGCTGTTGCGACCTTGTCATGCAGCAGCCACAGCGCCTCGCGCCACAACGCCTCCTGCAAACGGTCGGAAAGAAACCCCTCGATCTCGACCCGGCAATGGAGCGGATGCATGCCAATCCCGGCGTAGAAGTCCTTGGCCCAGTCGATATGTCGGGCGTCAGTCTGTGCGCCCGCCACCAGTTCGACCAGCGGCAACAGGTAGACGGGATTGAACGGGTGCGCGACGATCAAGCGGGCCGGGTGCGCCATCTCGCCTTGCAGGTCCGTTGGCATGATGCCGGAGGTCGACGACGCGATTACGCCAGTCTCGTTCACACTCTCGATCTCGGCATAGACCTTGCGCTTGATATCGAGGCGCTCCGGCACGGCTTCGATGATCAGGTCCGCGTCTTGCGCTGCCTCGGCCACGGACCCGGCCAGCGCCCACGCCGCCTTTGCCGGGCGCGGTGCCATGGTCAGCTTGGCATAGGCCCGCTGGGCGCCGTCCAGCACCTCGCCCAGCTTGCGCTCGGCTTGGCTGTCCGGGTCATAGACGTTGCACGAGATCCCGTTCTCGATCAGACGCGCCAGCCAGCCGCCCCCGATCACACCGCCTCCGATGATCGCTGCTTTCATGTCTGCCCTCTCGCACCGCGTGTTTCGTCACAGCGCCCAGTAGAGCAGAACCGCAGCCGCAGCCAGCCAGATAGCGACATGCCAGATGCCGTGCAGCGCCGTCTTGCCGGTCAACGGAGCGGAGGCGGTGGGCAAAGTGCGTTGCTTCTCGCGGGCGATCATTTCGGAATAGCGCATCGGAGCGTCCTTTGGCGCGTGGCTCACGCTCAGCTTATCACACGGAGGAAGGCGTAAACCAATGCCACTGCGATGGCATAGAGAACGATCCCGGCGATCCACGGATTGCGCAGCACCGGGATGGTGCCATGGCGTCGGTAAAGACAGCGCGCCAGTCCAAGGCAAAGGCTCGCAACGCCGAGGATCCCCGAGACGTAGATGGCCAAACCGCAGGGCAGGCTTTCGAGGCCATCCCGGTCTTGCGTGCAAATGGCAAGGTTCAGGACAACGATGACCAGTGCTGCGAGCGAGAGTTTGAAGATCCGGCTTGGGCGCGCGGAGAACGCTGGCAACAGGCTGGCGCCCAACATGATCAGGGCATGGTTTTCAGGATGCATGAGTGCCCGCCGTTAACGTGTCTCGGTCGACTTTCTGTACATACGCCTGCCATACGCGAGCCATACGCTTGCGGTACAGATGCCATACAGGTGCCATACGCGAGCCATACGCCCTGGTCCTGGCCCCGGAGAGGTAAACCGCTCGGGTTTCGACGGCCCGGCGGCGGTCAAATGAAAACGGGGCCGTCATGCAACGGCCCCGCATAAACTGAGGATGAAAGCGTCGGATCAGCCCGCCGCGGGTGCGGCCTGCTCGCGCGCCCTCGCGGATGCCAGCGTGTCCCGCAGCTCCTCTTCCATCTTGACCAGTTCCTGCTCGGCCGCGGCGCGTTTGGCCTTGCCTTCATCCGCAATCCGCAGGCTGTCCTCGATGGTGGCGATCACCTCGGCATTGGCCTTCTTGACCGCTTCGATGTCGAAGACCCCGCGTTCGATCTGCTGACGCACTTCGGCATTGGAGGTCCGCAGCATCTCGGCGTTCGAGGTCAGCAGATCGTTGGTCAGATCGGAGGCCTCCTTGACCACCTTGCCCGCCTCGCGGGACCGGAAGGTTGCCAGAGCGATGGACAGTTGGTTCTTCCAGAGTGGAACCGTGTTCACCATGGTCGAATTGATCTTGTTTATCAGGCTCTTATCGTTTTCCTGCACCAGCCGGATCGACGGCAGAGACTGCATCGTCACCTGCCGCGTCAGCTTCATGTCATGGATGCGGCGCTCAAGCTCGTCGCGGGCTGCGCGGATGTCCCGCTACTCCTGTGCCTCGAGGATTGCGTCCTTGCCCTCGGCCTCGACATCGGCCTCTTCCTTGGGGATTGTGACGGTGTCGAGTTCGACCAGCTTGGCCTCACCGGCGGCGATGTAGACGCCCAGCTCGTTGTAGAACTCGAGGCTGTTCTCATAGAGTTTGTCGAGGAATTTCACGTCCTTAAGGAGCACGGTTTCATGTTCCAGCAGCTCGTCGGTGATCGAGTCGATCTGCCCGCGCACGCCTTCATACTTCGCAACGAAATCATGCACCGGGGCGGCCATGCCGAGGAGACGGCGCCACCAGGACTGTTTGGCATTGGGATCAAGTTCGGACGTGTCGAACCCGCGGATCGTGCCAACCATATTGCGCAGCGCATCGCCCGCAGGACCCAGATCCTTGTTGCGCACGCCGTCAAGCATCTGATCGCTCAGCGCCGTCAGTTTCTGTTGTGCACCCGATCCAAACTTGATGATCGTCTGCGTGTTCTTCATGTCGAGTTCGGACATCTTGGCGTCGATCTCGGCCTTCAACGCAGCATCCGCGCCGTCATAGGGCACGATGTCGGCCACGGGGTCGGGAAGGACTTCGACCAGGTCTGCCTTCATCTGTTCGGCAAGCTTCGTTGCCTTTTCCTCTTGTGCGTCCATTGGGATACCTCCTTCGCTGGTCCGGCCCGTCCACCCGGTGAAGTTTCATGTCTGGCCCGTTTCAAACGGGTCCTGTTGTTCAAACGCAGTCAGGTGCCTTCCTGCTGAAGACGTTCGCGCAGCACCTCGATTTCCACTTCGAGATCAGTTCGGTCGTCCAGCAGCAGTGTTTCTTTCCCGCGCGTAAAGCTCTGTTCGAGATCGCCAAGCATGTCGAGATATTCGCGTCTGATCTCGGGATCGTTCAGGCGTTCGTGGTTGTCGGCATACTTGCGCGTCGCCTCCTCGGCACCCTTGAGATAGACGCCGAGATAGCGCCGGGCGCGACTGAGATCTCGCGGGTCTTCCTCAACCATCTTGATCATGTCGCGCACGGTCGCGTTCAACGCGGAGACCTTGTCGTCGATCTCGCGGTCACGCAGTTTGTGCGCGAGATCTTCGATGGATTTCAGCTTGCTCTCGGCCTTGTCGATCGCATCGTGGACCCGGTCAAGTTCGCCAGCGCCGATTTCGTCAAAGCCCTTTGACTTCATCGGATCTATGCCAAACGAGGCGATATGTGTGACAATAGCCAGCCCGCCGAACAAAAGTGCGGAGATGACGTTGCCGCCGAACTCCAGCACGCCGCCAGAAGAGCGTGACATGAACGCTGCGATGCAGACCCCGATACCCGCAAGTCCGGCAGCAAAGAGTTTGCGCGGGAAGGCAGGCGCCTTGGCAATGGCGCGTTCGTCGAAGGCGATGTGCGCTTTTTGCCCCTCGCGCAGGAGCCACGCGCCCAGCATCAGGCAGGCATAGGCGGCGAGCAGGATCAGCATCCGAACCGCGGCCCCGTTGCTCAACGCCGAGAGCGCCGCGAACAGGAGCGGTGTTGGAAAGAAGAACATAAGGATCGAGCGCACATCCACCGATGCCGCACTTTTTCCCCGGAACTTGTTCGGCTTTGGGGATTGCGCCGCACCGTCTGCAGGTCGGGACCCTTGTGGACTGTACTGACCTCCGAACCGCTTTGCGCTCATCAGCCCGAGGCTCCCGAGGTTTGCGCAGACCCGTTGTCCGGCGTGTCGTACATATACGCTTGGCAGGACGTCACCATCACAAGCGCCGCGAGCACCAGAAATGCAAGCCATCCGGTCCAGGAAGAAGTCATATCTTTCCCCAGTCTGCGATTCGTAGGCAAGCCGCCGCAAGACCTCTCGCGCCGGACTTTAGCCGCCTCAACACAACTTAGCTAGGTATTGTGAACGCGCATACCAGATGCAGGACTGCGATCGGCCGCAATGATGGGCAGGATCGGGCTGTTGCAGGCAGGGATTTCCGCTATAGGTTGCAGTGTATCATCGGAGGTATCCATGCGCCCCATCGCCCTTTGTCTGATCCTTTGCGCGTTGACGGCCTGCGGCATAGCGAAAACGTCTGCCGAAGAGCCTGAACAGCCGACGGGTCAACCGCTGGAGGTTGAGGGCGGCGCGCCGATCGGATGGGACGCACTTGTTGCACGGCTTCGCGAGGCGGATGTCGTAATTCTGGGCGAGCTTCACGACAATGCCGAGCATCACGGTGCGCAGGCGTGGGTGGTCTCACAATTGCGTCCGGCTGGACTCGCGTTCGAGATGATCCCAGAGGCCAGCGAAGAGGGGGTTGCGGTTTTTCTCGAGGACGGAGGCGCGCCCGCCGAGATCGGTCCGGCCATAGGCTGGAAGCGGCTGGGCTGGCCCGACTGGGCTTTGTACCGTCCAATTTTCACGGCATCCGGGGCGAAGGTCTTCACTGGCGGAGGCACGGGACGCGGGCCTGCCCGACGAGCGATCCGAGACGGTGCAGCCGCCGTCATCGGGGACGACCGCTTTATGCCGGTGCTCGCAACGGATCTCGATGCACCGACACAGACCGCCATGGAAGACGAGATGGTGGCCTCGCATTGCGGCCATCTCCCGAAAAGTGCCGCTCCCGGCATGGTCGAGGCGCAACGCTTGCGCGACGCCAGTTTCGCCGCGGCGGTTTTGCGTGCGCGGGAGCGGTCGGGCGGACAGGTTGTTCTTATCACAGGCAACGGACATGCCCGGATTGATCGCGGTGTTCCCGTATACCTCGCCGAAGTGGCCCCCGAGCTTTCGATACTGAGCGTGGGGTTGGTTGAAACGGAGGAGGAGCCGTCGGCTCTGGGTGCAGACGGGCTGACATTGCCCTTCGATTTCGTTTGGCACACGTCACCGGCTGAACGGGAAGACCCCTGTGCCGTATTCCGCAAGTAGATCGGACTATGATTGATCTGCCAAGCTGAGACCCGGGCTTCGCAATTTGCGAACTATTGCAAAATGCACGCGGTACCTGGGGACTGGGCCTGCTATCCGCCCTTTCGGATCACAAACTCCAATACGCCATCGGGCAGATCTGCCTCCGAGACCAGCTCATGGCCCTGTTCGATGCAGAAATGTGGAAAATCTATGCGGGCGGCCGGATCGTCCGCGACCACGCGAAGCGCTTCCCCGGCCGACATCGACTGCAGACGCTTGCGCGCTTTCAGAACGGGGAGGGGGCAGAGCAGCCCAGTCGTGTCGAGTTCGTGTGTCAGAGCGATCCCTGCCTTCTCAGTCGCGGCAAGATGCGTCGGGCCACTTCGGTTGGCAAGTGCGGTGGCAGCTGTATAACCTGCGCTTCAGCAATTCATACCAGCGGGGCCCATCACGAGCCATGCGTAAACTTGCGTTCATCGCTTTGCTGTTGATGCCATTGACCACGGCTCTACCTTTGCTCGCGCAGTCGGATCGGGTGGTCGCCTATCGCATTGTGAACGCTCAGGAAATTCCGGTTAGTCTGACCGGCCTGGCGGGAGATTTCGAACGTGGGCGCCAGCTTTACTTCGATCGCGATGCTACGGGATGTTCGGGCTGTCATGGCTCGCCAGGCGGTCCGGGCGCCCAACCAAATGCCGAGGGCCCCGAAGCGCCCTCACTTGCAGGCATAGCTTCGCGTCTCAGCGAGGGGCGGCTTCGTCTTTGGCTGGTTGCACCGACCGTTATCCGCCCTCAAACCGCAATGCCGGGGTACTACACAGTTGGCCAGCGGTCCGATCCCGAGGATCCACGGTTTGGAGAGCCACGTCTCTCTGCCGGTGAAATTGAGGACATCCTAGCGTACTTGATGAAACAGAACGGGTCCTAAGGACTGGAGGGGCAGCTTCGGCAGATTGCTTTGATTTCACCGAGTTGACGGTTTTTTGAGTTTGTTGCCGTCTTTTCTTCTCTATTTGAAGTTAGATAAAATCACGCACTCACTCAGGGCATGAAATGGAAATTGGCATCATCGCGGCGTTTCTCGCCGGTATCGTGAGTTTTCTGTCGCCTTGCGTGCTGCCCCTAGTGCCGCCCTACCTTGCATATTTGGGGGGCACGACGCTCGATCAGATTTCCGGAGATCAGGACGAGATTGACCCCGCGGCCGCGCGGCGTGTCTTCATCTCAGCGGTCTTCTTTGTGCTTGGTCTGGCGACCGTCTTTGTGGCGCTTGGCATGGGCGCTTCGGTAATCGGGCAATCATTGATCCAGTACAAGACCGAGTTCGCCTTCGCGTCCGGCTGCGTGATCTTCGCGCTGGGGCTGCATTTTTTCGGATTGCGCCGTTCGATCATGGTGGGCGCCGTCGCGGCCTTCATCGTGTGGGCCGCAGGCGGGTATGACCGTCCCTCCTTTTCGTTCGAAGGGCTGACCTCGTTGCCGGTTTTGGGCATCTTCGCAGCATCCGCGATCATGCAGGCGCTGGGCCATTTCTGGCAATCGGATCAGATCCCCCTGTTGCAGCGCGAGGCCCGTTTCGAAGGGCCGCAGGAGGCGGGCTCCTTTGGGGCGAGTTATGTCATTGGGCTGGCGTTTGCCTTCGGTTGGACGCCTTGCATCGGGCCGATCCTGGGCGCGATCCTTTCGCTTGCCGCGCAAGAAGAGACATTGATGTCCGGAACAGGGCTGCTCATCGTCTATGCACTCGGCCTAGGGGTCCCATTCCTGATCGCGGCAATGTTCATCGGGCCGTTCCTGCGGTGGGCCAAGAACTTCAGAAAGCACCTTCCGGTTGTAGAGAAGGCAATGGGCTCGCTCTTGGTTGTCGTCGGTGTTATGATGGTAAGCGGTGACTTTGAGCGATTGGCCTACTTCTTGCTTGATATGTTCCCAAGTTTAGCAACAATTGGTTAACTAAATGACCGTTTGTTCCTAAGGTGTTCGGTAACGTTTAACGCGTACCGTCTGGCGACGAACAGGGGCGTGAGAGCAGCGACGTGAATATCTCGCACAACACGGCAGCGTTCCTTGGCGGATCGCCGGACGCCTTGGTGCCGGAACCACAGGATGTAACGCGCCGAAAGGTGTTCTACATCTCCGGTTTCGATCCCATGGGCCCGCGCCGGTACCGGGAACTTTACCGGGCTGAAGGTGCTGTTCAGGCAGAGATCTCAGACTACGAACTGGACGTCGAACGCCTGCCCTTGTCCGAGCAACGCAATCACCGCTGGCGCGCGGCCTATGCGCGGGGCTTTGACCGGACCGAAGCTGAGTTTGAGTTTCTGGGCTGGGACGACATCGTGCGTCATTCAATCCGCCCGTCGCTGCTCTATGTCTACAGTCTGATGTTCAAGACGTTCTGGATCTACCTCTCGAGTGGAGCGATCCGATCCATGCGCCGTCTGCGCAGCGGGCCGCTTATTGCCGGGCTTGGGCCAGCGGCACTGATGCTGTTCTATCTTGTTTATGCTGGGATGATTGCGACCGCGACGACTGCACTGCTGACGGGACCGATCGCGGCGCCGATGGCGGCCGGTTTGCTCGGCGGAGCCTGCGCGTTTGTCCTCGCGATGTACGGAACGCTTCTGTTTGAAGAACAGATGATGATCTATTTCATGGTCAATGATCTGGGTTATTCGGCCAAGGATGGCGGCGCATACCCTGAACCTCTTTCGCGAAGGTTGGACGAGTTCTGCGAACGGATCGCGGCGGCTGTCGAGACCGGCGATTTTGACGAGGTTTTGGTCGTCGGGCACTCGTCAGGCGCGCAACTCGCAGTCAGCGCGGTTGCCCGGTACATGGATCGCCACGGGCTTCAAGATGGGGATCGGCTCAATCTGCTCACTCTTGGTCAGAGCATTGCGATGACCAGTTTTCTGCCCGGGGCAGACGAGTTGCGTGCAGATCTTGCGCGGATTGCCGATGAACCGAGAGTTTTTTGGCTGGATGTCACGGCACCCGGCGATGGCGCATGTTTTGCCCTCACTGATCCTTCTGCGAATTGCCGCGCAGATGGGCGCCCTGTGCAGGCCCTCAACCCGGTGGTCATCTCTGCAGCCTTCAATCAGACAATGGAGCCTTCCGATCTCAAGCGGTACCGCTGGCGGCTGCTTCGGATGCACTTCCAGTATCTCTGCGCCTTTGCTCGACCCAAGTTCTTCGACTATTTCCTTGTGACCGCTGGCCCACTCAGCCTGTCGACACGCTATGCTCGGCGCGATTGCTCGCCGTCGATGGTTTGCCGTCCTGTCGCCCCGGTGCTTCACACGGGTTGACGGTGCCCCGACACCCACTATGCAGGTGCGGATGTCGCGTGACCCTTCCGACGCAAACAAACCGCCCATGCCGCCGCACCGGCCCGAGCGTCTGGCGTTCTGGCGGACTTGGCTGCGCGCGCAGCGCAACCTTTTTGCTGCACTCCCGCATAAACTCTATCGCGCCTGGCTGACCGAAGTCCGTACCCCTTGGTACTCGACTTATATGCCCAATCAGCCCGACCTCATTCGGCGGATCCTGGTTGAACGACCGGATGATTTTCCGAAGTCTGAGATTGTCCGGCAGACCATCGGGGATCTGCTGGGAGAAAGCGTTTTTGTCACCAACGGTGAAAAATGGAAGCGACAACGGCGCATAATCGATCCGAGCTTTGAGGGCGGGCGATTACGCGACACGTTCGAGCCGATGCTGCAGGCCGGCGAAGAGATGGCCGACCGCCTCGCCAATCGCGCCGATGGCTCACCGATCGAAATCGAATTTGAAACCTCGCATGCCGCTGCCGATGTCATCTTTCGCACGCTGTTCTCGCAACCTATATCGACCGAGGCAGCGACCCGGGTCTTTCACGCCTTTCGCCGCTATCAGACCACTGCGCCGATGCTCAGCCCAGCAGATCTCATGCGTTGGCCCACTTGGGTGCCGCGCGTCGGCCCACGTCGCTGGATGCGTGCGCGGGCTGCCCGCCATATCCGGCGCCTCCTGATGGACTTCGTTTCGCAGCGCGAAGCGCAGATCAAGGCGGGCAAAGCGCCCAATGATCTCGCAACGGCCATCATGACCACACGCGACCCTTTAACGGGTGACCAATTCAATGCCGCTGAAATGGCGGATCAGATGGCAATCTTCTTTCTTGCCGGTCACGAGACGTCTGCTTCCGCATTGGCTTGGGCACTTTACTTGATCGCACAGCGGCCTGATGTGCAGGCGCGCATGCAAGAGGAGGCCGATGCTGTCTTTCGGGAGCGCCCGAGTTTTTCGGACCTGCGCCGCCTCAGCTTCACGCGAGATGTGTTCCGCGAGACTTTGCGTCTCTACCCACCTGTCCCGATGATGATCCGGGAGGCGGCATGTCCCGAACAGATGCGGGACAAGTCTATCGCGCCGGGATCGCCGATCATTCTGTCGCCGTGGCATCTCGGGCGACATGAACGGATCTGGAATGACCCGCACGGCTTTAGGCCAGAGCGCTGGCAAACGGACGAGGGCAAGCAATGCGCGCGTGACGCCTGGATCCCGTTTTCGACGGGCCCGCGGGTTTGCACCGGGGCGGCCTTTGGCATGCAGGAAGGGGTATTGTTGCTGGGGCTGTTGATGGCGCGATACCGCTTCGAGACTGTTGAGGGCCGGATCCCGGTCCCGATGGCCCATCTCACGGTGCGGTCGCAGAACGGTATCTGGCTCTCTGTTCATCGTCGGAGCTGAGGTATCGCAGAATGCTTGCTGTCAGCGCCCAAAGCGGCCACTCGAGCTTAAGCGAGGGCGCGGTCAATCCGCGTGTCTCGTAAGAGACGTAGTCGCTCCATGTCACCGACCCGCGCGAACTTCCTCAAGAACGAAGACGCGAATGGCACTGGCGAGGGACGCCGGCGGTGTACGAAGCTGATCGAGTTCACTCGCAAGAGCGTTGAGTGAGACACCGCGCGCCGTTGCGATGCGTTGAAACTCTGCCCAGAACGCGTCTTCAAGGCTCACTGATGTGCGATGCCCCTGAAGCCGCAAAGATCGCTTTGATGGGCGATCAAGTCCGGTCATTCCTCGGGCTCTTGCTTTTCATCCAGTTTGTGAGCGTCCAGCCGATCATCCATCAGGCGTCGCTCGGCCTCGCGCAATTCGCGCTTGGCACGGCTTTGGCCGTGCGCAGTGGCCCGAGCGTCGGCATCGGTCTTTTGCGCGGCGCGCGCCTTCTGTTTGCGTCTGGTGCGGAGGTTGATTATGCGAGCAGACATGAACGATCTCTCTACGCGTAAAGTCCGGCCCAGCCCACGGCCAAGCCAGTTGCGGTTCTATGGCGTCGCTTGATCGGGCTTATGGCGCGCGAGGAGCGTTGCTGGCTGTCGGCATGGCGGTGATTGCAGGCGGCGTGCATGGCGTGCTCAGTCACCTTGTGGACATGACCCTTGTGAAAGTCGCATTCGGCGTAGCGGCAGCCATTGTGCTCATCATGGCTGGCGCAATATCGGCCAGGCAATCGATGTGGAGCGCCGTGACGCTTGGCCTTGCAATGTGGCTTGGCTTTCTCTTGGCGCGCTGGTTCGCGTGGTCTTTCATGGATGGCGGATTTTTTGGGCTGAGTGCCTTTCTCGCCCACACACCATTCGAGTGGGGGACATATCTGTCCGACCGGGGCGTTAGCCGGCTCTGGGTGGTTGAGGCGTTCTCCTTCCTCGCACCAACAATGTTCGGTACGATTGTCGGACACGAGCGCGAGCCCTGACACGGTATCTGGCCTACTTGGGTCCGATCATGTCCTTGGGTTGCACAACCTTGTCGAATGTCTTTTCGTCAACAAAGCCCATCCGGATCGCTTCTTCCTTCAGGGTGGTCCGGTTCTTGTGCGCCGTTTTCGCAACCTTAGCGGCATTGTCGTAGCCAATTTCGGGGGCAAGTGCCGTAACCAGCATCAGGCTCTCCCACATCAGGTTCGAGATCCGGTCTTCGTCGGCTTCGATCCCATCGACGCAGTTGTCCGTGAACGCGACGGAGGCATCGCCCAAAAGCTGCATCGACTGAAGCAGGTTGTAGGACATCATCGGTTTGAAGACGTTCAGTTCGAAATGTCCCTGAGAGCCGGCAAATCCGATGGCGGCATCATTGCCCATCACATGGGCGCAAACCTGGGTCAGCGCCTCGCATTGTGTCGGGTTGACCTTTCCCGGCATGATCGAAGACCCGGGCTCGTTCTCAGGCAACAGCAACTCGCCAAGCCCGCAGCGCGGACCTGACCCGAGAAACCGGATGTCGTTGGCGATCTTGAAGAGGCTGGCAGCAACGGTCTTTACCGCTCCTGAAATTTCGACAATCGCGTCGTGAGCAGCCAGCGCTTCGAACTTGTTCGGCGCTGTTTTGAAGGGAAGCCCCGTGATCTTGGCGATGTTCGCAGCAACCTGCTTGTCGAAGCCCTTCTTGGTGTTCAGCCCGGTGCCAACTGCCGTGCCGCCCTGCGCGAGGAAGTAGACATTCTTGAGCGCCGCCTCGACGCGGCCGATGCCCTGCTTGACCTGATGGGCATATCCGCCGAACTCCTGTCCCAGGGTCAGCGGGGTCGCGTCCTGTGTATGCGTGCGGCCGATCTTGATGATCTTGTTGAATGCCTTGGACTTGGCCGCCAGGGCTGCATGCAGTTTCTCCAACCCGGGTATCAAAACTTCGGTCGCGGTGACTGCGGCAGAGATGTGCATTGCGGTCGGGAATGTATCGTTCGATGATTGCGATCGGTTGCAATGATCATTCGGGTGTACGGGATCCTTCGATCCGATTGTACCGCCAAGGATCTCGATGGCGCGGTTCGCGATCACCTCGTTGGCGTTCATGTTCGACTGTGTGCCCGAGCCGGTCTGCCAGACCACAAGCGGGAAGTGATCGTCCAGTTTGCCCTTGATCACTTCGTCGGCTGCTTTGACGATCGCCTTGCCGACCTTCTTGTCGAGGTTCTTCATCGACATGTTGGCCTCGGCACAGGCGCGTTTGATTACACCGA
Organism: uncultured Limibaculum sp.; assembly: GCA_964475765.1. Taxonomy (GTDB): domain Bacteria; phylum Pseudomonadota; class Alphaproteobacteria; order Rhodobacterales; family Rhodobacteraceae; genus Thermohalobaculum. Next base: position 10,974 of record CAYYZH010000049.1, on the reverse strand, counting down.
GCGCTCGTACGACGGCAACGGGCTGGCGTTCCCAGCCAATCGGAAAATTCTTGAGACTGCGCTGAGTTTGTGCACCCCAGTACTTGTCAGATGGCACCTTGAGGGGACCAAAGCTGTCTGTCTCGGTACGTGTATCCGGCATCTCGAAAACTCCCTCAGGTTCAATTTCATTGGCTATAGACATTTGATCCGGCCAAGGTCAATCGCCGGACCGGGCTGGCCCTTCCGTTCTGTCACGCACGCTCAGGAGCGCAGGGAATGCAGAACTGTGTTGAGCAATTTGCTTAACACTTCGTCCATGTCCTCGGAGATCAGATCGGTACTCGCGCGCAGATGATTGACCTGTTGACCCAACGGATGATCTGGCGGGCAGCGGTACCACGCCATTGACCATTCTTTGAACGCCCGGTTCGGTACATCGCGCTCCACCAGCAAGATCACACCAGTATGCCTGGGGTCGCGCTTGATCGCGTCGAAGAGATTTTTGACCTCAGAATGCTCTCCCTCGAGGACCTGGAAGAACATCCCGTCAGAAAAGCAAAGGACTCCGGTAATGTTGTGCGCAGGGTTTCTCTCTCGCGCTGTCGCCAGAATGTCCGATATGCCTGGCGGGTCGACGGGGTCTTCACTGGAACTCAGGTAGATCAGCTGGTGAATCATCTATGCAGGCACCCTAATCCGCAGTGGGCACGAGCTATCATTCAGATTTGTTCCCGAGCCGAACATCAATTCCAATGAGCATTCAGGTCTTGCGGAACTTGTCCAGCGAGACGACCTCGGCCCCTGCGCCCGTGGTTTCGGGCTCGCGATCATCTTCAACCACCGGCTCTTCCGCTTCGTCCTCGAGGGGCTCTTCGCCGGGAAACTCGGCATCGGTTTCGCTCGCCTCATGGGCATCGAACTTCAGGCCGAACTTGACGGACGGATCAACGAAGGTGCGGATCGCGTCGAGCGGGATCACCAGCGCTTGCGGCTGATCGGAAAAGTTCAGCGTCACCGAGAACCGGTCCTGTGTCACGGCGAGATCGGCGAACCAGTCCTGCAGGACGATGGTCATCTCTTCGGGATAGGTGTCGCGAAGCCAGTCCGGCATGTCGACGCCCGGATGTCCGGTCTCGAAACTGATGTAGAAATGGTGATCGCCGGGCAAACCGTGTTCGGCCACATGGCCCAACACCTCGGCTGTCATGCGGCGCATCGCCTTCTGCATGAGCTGTCCGTAGTTCAAGCTTTCTGGGCCGGCCATTCTGGTCATGTCCTTCGGTGTCCACGCAGACATTATCCGATTCTTTCTCCCAAGAAAGGGTTAGATACGGGTTCAGGTCTGGTTGCGGACACCTTGGACGGTTTCCAGGTGGCCGGCCGGTTCCGCCTTTAGTGGCGGGTGTAGAGAAGGGCCTGCCCCGAGCCCTCGAAATAAAAGCCCTGGAGCATATCGGCCCTGCGGCGCTTGTCCGAGGTCCCGTCGGGAAAGACCCGCAACCCCTTGATCAGCCGCTTGACGTAATCGCGGCAGAACGACTTTGGCGAAGCCAGACCTTCGCCGCGGGCGACGTCGACCAGCAATTTGTCGTAGACGTCACGCACCCGCGGCTCGTCGAGCGCGTTGTGAACCGGTTCAGAGGATGTGAAGCCGCGCGCAGGATGATGGCTGAACAATATCCCATCGATCTCGCTCTGGGCCCAGCCCGGCTCATGTTTGGCGATCTTCACGCGAACAGCAGCGTGATACTCGTCGATCCCCCAAAAAGTCATAACCCTTCTCCCATTTATCGCGGGCCGAAATGGCACCCGCGACCCCCACATAAATTCTGGTGCGTGATCGCAGCGTGAATTCAGCGTTAATCCAGCGCAAATAAATGAAAAAAAGTGCAGGCTTCTGTTGCCAGGCGCCTGCGAACCCCGCCTTAGGCGGCTAGGCCCAAGGACTTAAGTTGTCGGTAGATCCGACTGCATTACGCAGCCATTGCCACCGGAGCACGGTTGTCATTAGCAACTGTACAATTCGGACCGATAACGGTGGTACCTCACCGAGCGAAAGCCATCACCTTTACACGTCCGTCGATCCTGTTTCGGCCCCATGACCTTCTAAGAAAGGCTTTGGTGGAGCCGCCGGGTACCGCCCCCGGGTCCGATCCGCTTATTACGTGCGCGTTTATCGCCATAGTCCCGTTGCCGGAACACCATGAATATAGGGGTGATTCCCTAATTTTTGAAGAGTGCATCTGACCACCGCACGCTGCGGGTTAACGCCATGGCGCCGGGATCCACCCCGTATGGCAGGCGTATGGCATCTGTACCGCAAGCGTATGGCACCTGTATGGCTCGCGTATGGCAGGCGTATGTACAAGAAGTCGACCGGCCAAACGTTAAGGACACGGTGCCTGCAAAGCCGCTTTTGACGCAGCCCGTCGATCAGGGGGGATCACGGCGCAGGCGGGTTGAGCCGCCGGTTATCGATCCACGGATAGTCGGGCAGGATCAGCGGCATGTTCTTTTGCAAGAGGATGCAGACATAGAGCATGAACGCAGTCCGGTGATTCCCGTCCGGGTAGGGCTGGGCCATGATGTGGCAGATCATCAGGAAAGCCGCGATGTCGATCCAGTACAGCGGATTGCTCGCGACGTTGGTATCCATGTAGGTGCACCGGCGGATCGCCTCGCTTTGTAGCCAGCGTCCCAGCAGCGTACCTCCGTGTCGCGGATCGAACTTGCAGTTGAAGGCGGTGCGGGCCGGCATCCTCTCGCCGGCGGCGGCGTTGAAGCTGTCGATTGTCTCGACATTGAACAGATCGAGCTTCTGCGAGACGGTGGCGTGGATCGTCCGGCGGATCCCTTCGCGCACCGGATGACTTTCATTGCCGCGTAGCGTGACCGAGCTTCGGGTGATCCAGTCCGCTGCAGTGGCGACCTTCTCCGAGAGTGTGCCGTCGGCAACATTGAGACCGCCGGCATGGGTCACCGTGATGGCCGCGACCCGCCGGGCAGGCTGACCGGTGAGTTCCTTGCGCACGAAATGACCGCCCTCCAGGGCATAAGCACGATATTTCGGCATAACGACACCGAACTTCGGGCGGGCGCCCCCGATCTCCTTCACCTCCACGAGGTTCTGGTTCTCGATCCTGCTGAGTTCCTTGCGCAGGGTTCCGCGCAGCGCTGCCCAGTAATTGTCGACGATACGGTTCAGATTCCGGTAGCCTTTGGTTTCCTCGATGCCGAACAGGGTGTCGACATATTGACTGCTGAATGCGTCGACATTGTCTTCGGTCAGCGGAACATACTGTCTGGCGGCTTTCAACCGCGTGTCGCCGTAGAGCTCTTCGGCAAGGGCCCGCGCATACGCCTCGCCTGCCTCGTTGCCCATCAGCCGATAGAATTTGTAGTAGAACGGCTTGCTTTTCACGCGATCCAGAAACACGTCGAAAGGAAGATCGGTTTGCGGGACCGGAGCGGCGGCGGGGCGACGGCGCCCGAAAAGTTTGTCGTAGATGGTGCCCATGAAATCGTCCCCTGAGAAGACCTGAAGTTTCAAATGAAGCAAGCCGCGCTGAGGAATCTTGCTTGCGCAGCATGCAACTTAAGGTAGTGTTTCGGGGGGCAGGGTCAACAGCTTTTGACCAGAGAAGTTTGCCCTTTGCATGCGCCGGGTGAGGTGTGAATTCGGCTCCGCGCGATCACTGCGCCTCGGAGATCAGCGCGTGCTGTTCGATCTCGCGCAAGAGCTTGCGCAGGATTGCCTCGGGATAATCGTCGAACCCTTCGGCGATCTCGAGGAACGACTGATCCCCGGCAAGGACATTCACTTCGTAGTAGCGCACGGGGTCGGGAGTATCGCCGCGTATGACCAGACCGTTGACGGTATACCCCATGGCCTGCAGGGCGTCGGCTACTGCGCGTGGCGCGCGGCCTTCATTGTTCACGCCGTCCCCGGACATGTCGATCACGCGGCGCTTGCAAGTGGCCGGGACCGTCTCTCCGACTTTCAGCGCGTGGTGCAGCGCCTCGCCGATTGCCGTCGAGTAATTCCGCCAATCCCGGCCGGACCGACGAATGGACTGGGCAAAGGTTGCCATCGAGTCCTGATCGGTCAGTAGATGCCACTCGGTCGCCTGACGCTGGCGCGAGGCGCCGCTCCATTGCGTGACAACGGCCCAGATGCCGCCCTCCTGGTGCACGATGGCCTCGACCAGCTTGGGGTCCTCAAACGCCCGGGCCATCCCTTCGGTCTGAAGCGTGAACTCGCGCTCATCGACCGAGCCGGAGACATCGACCGCAAGGATCAGCTCCAGCGCACAGGCCAGCGCCGCTCGTGGAAGTGCAGTCAAACCCAACACCGACAGAACAAGGGCGCGGATCATTGCACCGTTCCCAGGATCAGTTCGGAGTTGATCTCGCGCAGCAGCTTGCCGGTCATCACGTCCCGATAGTCGCTGAAGTCGCGGGCCAGCGCCACGAAGGACTCCGGCCCCTGCATGACATGCTTGCGATAGTAGATGCCGGGAGGCGGGTGCGCGCCCTGGATGACCAATCCGTTGATCACCAACCCATCCAGCAGGCCCTGAGCGCGGAAGTAGTCGGGATCGACCCCGTCATTGTTCTCGCCATCGCCGGAGATGTCCAACACCTTGCGCCCACAGGTTGGCGCGGAGGCGAAGAGCTTGGCCCCGAATTCCACGGCTTTGCCGAGGGCCGTTGCGAACTCGGCATAGACCCGTTCGTGGGCGCGCAAACGGGCCGCAAAGCTTCTGATCGCGGCAGGGCTGTCCAGTGTGGTCCAACCCAGCACGATGTCCTGCTGGACATAGCCCGACCATTCATAGACGGCGGCGGAGATATGAGCGCCTTCAGGCGTCAGGATTGCGTCGATGACTTCCTTGCTCTCGAGCGCATGGGCAAGGCCATCGATCTGCAGGCGGTATTCGGCGGAATTGACGCTGGATGAGATGTCCAGCCCCAGCGCCAGCGCCAGCTTGCAATAGGCCGAGGCGGATGTGGGGGCCGCGAGCAGCAGCCCGGCCAGAAGGAGCGCGCGGGCGATCATCGGCTGGCAAAAGCGGGGGTCAGTTCCCGCAACAGCTTGCGCTCGATCGCGTCGGCATAGTCGTCAAACGATGTGGCGACCTCGATGAATGACCCGGCGCCGCGCACGACATTGTCGATGAAGTACTCTTCGGGATCGGGCCGTGCGCCTTTGATGACAACGGCGTTGATGGTCACCCCGTTGGCGGCCAGAGCCTCGGCAATCGGGCGGGGTTCGCGGCCACGGTTCGAGGCGCCATCGCCGGACACATCGATAACCCGTTTCTTGCAGCGTTTCGGATTGCTGGCGCTCAGCCCGTTGGCATGGAACAACGCCTCGCCGATCGCGGTGTAGGCGGCAAAGAACTGACGCTCGCTGGCTTCGATCTCTCCGGCAAACGATTGGATGGAGGCAGGCGTGGTCAGGTGCCGCCAGCCGACGGTCTGGGCATTGCTGTCCGGGCCGCTCCACTGGGTGACCGTCGCCATGACGCCGCCGGGCACCCAGCTGATCGCCTCGATCACTTCGGTCGTGCGAAAGGCCCGGGCCAATCCGCCCATCTGCAGATCGTATTCCGGGTTGATCACGCTGCGCGAGACATCCATGGCCAACACGAGTTCGATCCCGCACGCAGATGCGGGGCCAGCGACCGTGGTCGCCAGAAGCGCAGCGGCGACGGCGTGTCTTACCAACTGCCGGTGTTCTCCATGCTGGCCCACGGCTCCTGCTGTGGCAGGGACTCGCCCATTTGCAGAAGTTCGATGGAGACCCCGTCGGGCGAGCGTACGAAGGCCATCCGGCCATCGCGGGGTGGGCGGTTGATTGTGACCCCTGCGTCCATCAACTGCTGACACTTGTCGTAGATGTTCTCGACCTCATAGGCGAGGTGGCCGAAGTTGCGCCCGCCGCCATAGTCCTCGTCCGAGCCCCAATTGTAGGTCAGCTCGATTTCGTTGCCCGGCCCGCCGCCGGGTTCGGACAGAAAGACCAGCGTGGCCTTGGCCGCTTCCAGATCCTTGCGCCGGGTCTCAACCAGACCCAGAAGGTCGCAGTAGAATTTCTTGGACGCCTCAATGTCCTTCACGCGGACCATTGTGTGTAGAAATTTGATCTTCATCTTTCTCTCCTGTCGGGGCAGGGCCACACCGATGGCGATGCACAAGCATGACCTGAACGAAACTGACGAATAACAGCAAATACCACGAACCCGCTTTTGCCAACCCGGCCCAGTGAAAACCTTTGTGACCGCCATAGATCCATGTGCCGGTCCGGGTGCCCGTGTTCTCGGCGATGAACATCAGAACGGTGGCCATGGCCATCGCGGCCAGCATGGGGAAATGGCGTCTGCGGTTCGAGATGGTGAAGGCGATCGTGGTCCGGCCGAAGAGGAGCACGGTCGCGGCCATCAGGACGTATCTGGCATCGGGCAAGAAGTGGTGGCTGAAGAAGTTGATGTAGATGCCAAGGCCAAGCGCCCAGGTGAGCACTTGGGGCGGATAGCGCAGGAACCGCATGTCCAGAAGGCGCATCGCGCGGGCAAGGAAGCTCCCGACCGAGGCGTACATGAAGCCGGAGAACAGCGGCACCCCCTCGATCCGGACGAGGCCGGGTTCGGGATAGGACCACGATCCGACATGGACCTTGAAGATCTCCATGATCGTGCCGGTGACGTGAAAGAGCAGGATGACGCCCGCCTCGCGCCAGCTTTCGAGTTTGAACGTCAGTAGGAGAGCTTGGATGATCAGAGCGGCGATCAGCAGGAAATCATAGCGGGCCAGCGCCCAGTCCGGTTGCCAGACCGCCTTGGTGCCGATCAACAAGATCAACATGGTCGCCCCGAAGAGGCAGGCCCAGGCGAGTTTCACCCCGAGGATGACAAACTCGGCGAGGCCAGCGGGCAGACGTGCCTGACACCAGCTCTCAACCCTGTCCAATCCTGTGGAGCGTTCTGCCGGTGCCCTCATCTTGTGGTTTCGCTTGTCCCTTGCACCGGATATTGTCCGCAGACGATTGATTCCCCCACGCGCCGGAGACAAATGATGTCACTCTCGCCCGAGCAGCAAGCCGAAATCGACGCGCTGCGCCAGCAGACCGCTTCTACGCTCCGGCCCACCGTGCCGGAGATGGAGGCGCGTCTCTTTGCGGCGCATCCCGTTCTCGATCATGGGTTCGTGCGGGTGATCGACTATATGGGCGATGACGCGGCGATCGTGCAGTCGGCGCGGGTCAGCTATGGGCAGGGGACGAAAAAAGCGCGCGATGACAGCGGGCTGATCCGCTATCTGATGCGCCACTGGCACTCGACCCCGTTCGAGATGTGCGAGATCAAGCTGCATGTGAAACTGCCGGTCTTCGTTGCGCGCCAGTGGATCCGGCACCGCACGGCCAATGTGAACGAGTACTCCGCGCGGTATTCGATCCTTGACCGTGAGTTCTACATTCCCGCGCCAGAACACCTTGCCGCCCAGTCCACCGTCAACAATCAGGGACGCGGTGCGGTGCTGGAGGGCGAGGAGGCTGCGCGGGTTCTCGAGATGCTCAAGACCGATGCGGGCCGATCCTATGACCACTATGAGGAAATGCTAAGCCAGGAGGGTCAGGACGGGCTCGCCCGCGAGCTGGCCCGCATGAACCTGCCCGCGAA
>CAYYZH010000049.1:0-3300 GCA_964475765.1 uncultured Limibaculum sp. | reverse complement strand
GGTATTGGAAGATCGATCTGCACAACCTCTTCCACTTCCTGCGCCTGCGCGCCGACCCCCATGCCCAGTACGAGATCCGGGTCTATGCCGACGTGATGTGCGAGATTGCGAAGGACTGGGTGCCCGCAGCCTATGCCGCGTTCGAGGACTATCGTCTGAATGCCGTCCAGTTCTCCGGCCCCGGTATGGCCTGCCTCAAACGTATGCTGGCTGGCGAGAACGTAACGCAGGAGACGTCCGGCATGTCCAAGGGGGAATGGCGGGAGTTCGAACAGGCCCTGCAAAACTGAGGTCGGTGGCAGACCCGGCGCGGGACAAGACGTGTTGCCGTCAGGTCATGTGCCCGCGCTGTAATTCCGAGCCCAGAACTCTAGCTTCGTGCATACGCAGGATCGGTCGCGCCGGCGCCCCATAACTGGCGATGTCGTCCTGCAACTCCGGGAAAATCTCGAACAGTTCGGTCTGTGCGGCCCGGTCCAGGGCTTTCATGGCCGTGGCTCCGGGATGAAAGCTCTCCGTCGGGATGCCTTCGGCAAATACGATCTGATGGTGGTCAAAGAGAATGTGGACATAGTGCACGGCGTCGTCCGATGCGACGGGGCGGATGGTCTTGTCGTTGACGAGCGCTTTTGCGGGAGCGAGCACTTCCGGCTCGTCGAACATCAACTCGCCGCGCCATGATCGCAGTACCATGCGGTGCAGAGGGGAAACCGTGAGGGCTCGTGCGTTGCCCAAAGCACCGGCCTCAAAGCGGATCGGTCGCAGATGCGGGCGCGTGGCGAGTTCGATCCGGGAGAGGTTGCGCCGCCCGATCCAGCGCACGGGCTGTGCGGGGCCATCCGCAACCGTCACGAGATCACCGGCGCTGAGGGTCTCGACGGGCCGCTCTCCCGTTGGCGTGGCGATCCGCGTGCCAGCGGTGAAGCAGACAATGTTGTCGTAGAGGTCGTCCTGCCCATCCGCCGATGAAGCGATGGTATAGGTCAGACCGGGCGGCGGGAGTGACGGACCGGTCAGCCCCACGTTCACGCCTGCGATCCGGACGTAGTAAAATGTGTCGCCCGCCGTTGTCGTTATGGCGAACTCAAGCTCGACCTGCCCGCCCGCAGCGAAGGTCGTGCCGTTGACGACGACGGCCTCTTCCAGAACCTGATTGTTCGCTGCGGTGGAGTTGCCCGGCGGATCGATGAAGCCGTCGTCAAACTCGTTTTCATCGTCGTTGATCCGCAATCCAACAGGCGTTGCGTCCGCGGCGATCGAATATGTCCCGGTGTCCGACACCGTCTGGGTTGTCGATGGGGTCGGAGACACGTCATCGAATTCAATGATCGCCAAATTGAAGACTGGCATAAATGAAGCCTATTCTCTTCGTCGGTTCCGATGGCTACGAAACCTGAGTTCACACGCCTACGTTAGCTGCTGTTTTTGGGAGAGCACAAGTATGAGTGACAAGACCATCGATCTCTACGGATTGAAATCCTGCGACACCTGCAAGAAGGCGCAGAAAGCGCTCTCGGCAGCCGGTTTCGCCGTGACATTCATCGATGTGCGCGACGATGGTGTGCCCGACGGCGTTTTGTCCGGCTGGCTGGCGGCACATGGCGCGGATGTTCTCGTCAACACACGGTCAACCACCTGGCGTGGTTTGGATGCATCTGATCGGGGAAAGGCGGACACGAACGAAGGCGCGCTCGATCTGCTGAAGCAGCATCCCACGTTGATGAAGCGCCCGGTGCTTGTCGTTGATGGCGCGTCAAGGGTTGGGTGGTCGAAGCAGATTCAGGCTGATTTGCTTTAGTCAGATCAGATCGGGGACGGTCCGGCCAGTCGCCGGTCGAGGATCGGACCGATCAGGAAGCCCGCGAGAAATCCGCCGAGATGAGCCTCCCAGGCCAATGCGCCGTCGCCGGGATAGATGAAGAACAACAGTACGTTCACAGCCGTCAGCGCAAGGATCGTGCGCCAGAACCTATCAGACGATGCTCCGGTCAACCGGATGTAGCGCCATTCCCAGCTCTTGAACGCACCGATGAAGCCGAACAGCGCGCCGGATGCGCCAACCAAGGGACCATAGGTGTCGGACAGAAGTGAAAACAGCAGAGCACCGGCAATAGAGGTGACACCAAACAGGATCAGGAACCGCTGCGGTCCCAGCAAATTCGCCAACAGACCGCCGAGCCCCAGAAAGAACACCGTGTTCATGACGAGGTGGAGCAGTCCGCCATGCAGAAACGCGTAGCTGATGGTCGTAAGCCAGACGGTGGCCGGGACATCCTGTCCGCTCAGCCATCCCTCGAAGCTCTGATCGAAGAACGCGAAGTTTGCATAGGTGCGCCAGCGCAGATCGCGGACAGACAGAAGGCCGCTTTCGGAGAGGTAGAAGAGCACCTCGAACATGACGAACAGGCCGGCCATGACCCATACAAGTATTGGGGGTCGAGGAGGTCCAGCATGCTCGGGGGCGCTGTGAGAGAGAGGATCGCTCATCACCGGCAGGTGGCGTATCCCGGCGCCGGGGTCAAGGGCCGATTGGCGAAGTGTGCGCTTGCGCGACGCCCCTCAGAGTTGCCCCCGCCGGTCAATTATGCGACGTCGATCACCTGAGAACGGAGGCAGTATATGCGCAACGCGGCAATGATTCTGGGTATCATCGGTGGGTTGGCCGGCATGGTCGTCGGCTTTTTCGGGTACATGTTCGCGTGGTTCGATGAGAACTACGAAGAAGTGACCGAGGCCGCGCGCGAGGTTGGCATCGGTGCGGCGATGATGGACCCGACATTGCTCAAGATCCTTGCGTTCGGTGCGCCCATTCTGGCGATCGCGGGCGGGGCGATGGCACCCAGCCGTCCGGCCATCGCAACCATTCTGTTGGTTATTGGTTGCGTCGGCATGATCTACGGCTTCGGGTTCAACCTCTTTACCGGGTTCCCGATCCTGATGTGCGGCGTTGCCGGTCTGCTCGCGCTGCTTGGCGCACTGCTGCCACCTGTTGAGGCGCATCATTGAACCAGAGCGAAGACGCGCCGCAGACATATGAGGGACGCGGCGAGGCCTGGCTGATCCTTTTGCTGGCGGCTGTAACAGCCATCGGTCCGTTCACTCTGCATGCGCTCAGCCCGGCTCTGCCGGAAATCTCCAAGGACTTCGATATCCCCGCTGCGGCAGCGCAGTTGATGCTGTCGCTGTCGCTTGTCGCCATGGCGATCTCGACCCTCATCTGGGGGCCGCTTTCGGATCGGTTCGGTCGGCTCCCTGTGATGCTGGCCGGAATGGTGATGGCGGCCGTTGGTTCAGCTTTGG
>CAYYZH010000048.1:0-23054 GCA_964475765.1 uncultured Limibaculum sp. | reverse complement strand
GCCCTATCCTGACCAGCTTATTGCTGCGCTGCATCAAGTATCTGTAATTCGGGGCTGATTCTATGTGAGGGATCTCACAGGAAAAAAGAACTCGGCCGGAAATCTGCCCTATCGCAGGAAAACCGCGTTGAAACGGGCCATTGGCATAGCGTCATGATAGGCAGAGCGGGAGGTCAGTCGTACCGTGCATCGCAAGTCTGACGGCAGGTAAACCACAGCAAATTGGCCGAGTCGTTGGGCGTCGTTGCGGTGCACAATATGCTTGACCTCTGCTCCGAATTGCCCGTTACTCGTGCTGATGCATCGACGCATCGCAATTTGAGCCCGACGCTGGGCTCACACCACGTCGCCGTGGGCATCGGACGTAGCCGTCCTCCTTGGCTCGAGCTGGATTTTCCCAACTGAGCCGCGCAAACCGCGCATCTGCGCAAGGCGACGGATGGACGTTTGAATTATCAGGCAACTCTAAGTGAGCACCCATCAGGTCAGGCGGAGCATCCTGCGGCCTCCGACGCGGCTGACGGTGCGACGATCGTGGTCGGTAGCGGCCCTGTCGGCATTCGCATGGCGCAGGAGTTGTCGAGGCGCGGCGAACATGTGGTGCTTTTCAACGCCGAGCGATGGCAACCTTACAATCGGGTCAAACTGACGCCGCTGTTGGCTGGCGAAGCGCAGCTCGGGACCATTTACCTCTCTGAGCACTTTCCAAGACCTGGGCGGGTCGACCGGTATGACGGGGTCTCCGTTGTCGATATCGACAGAGAGGCCAAAGAGGTTCTGACGTCGACCGATCGAGTGATGCCCTACGCAAAGTTGGTTCTGGCGGTCGGCTCGCGCGCCTTCGTGCCGAACATTCCGGGCGTGGATTTGGACGATGTCTTCACGTTCCGGGACTTCAATGACATAGAATCGCTGATCGCTAGGTCCATGGCGGCCCGCCGCGTGGCAGTGATCGGTGGCGGTTTGCTGGGGCTCGAGGCAGCCCGCGGCATGGCAAAACGCGGTGCGGTCGTGACAGTGATCGAGCACGAAAGCCGGTTAATGCCCCGCCAGCTCGATGAAGCCGCAGGTGCATTGCTAAAGGAGCGGATCGAGGCGCTGGGCACCTCGGTCATGACCGGGATCCGCGTGGAGGCCATCGAAGGGGACAGCAGGGTCGAGCGGCTAACATTCTCCGACGGCACATCCCTTGGCGTTGATACCGTCATCATCTGCACTGGAGTGCGTGCGAACACCCAACTCGCAGCGGCGATTGGCTTGGAGTATGGCCGCGGCATCAAGGTCGACGAGAACCTGCGGACGTCCGATCCCAATATCTACGCCGTCGGTGAATGCGCCGAACATGACGGTGATGTTTATGGTCTCGTGGGTCCGGGATACGAACAGGTTCAGGTGGCCGCTGACGCCATCGCCGGAGAGGGCGCCGCGCGCTATGACGGTTCGGTTCCAGCGAGTAAACTCAAGGTGCTCGGCGCCGATGTCTTCTCCATGGGCGATTTCGAATCCATCGAACAGCAGCCCGGCGTCTCGTCGATCGTCTGGCAGGACCCGGCCGAAGGGCAGTATCGGCGCCTGATCTTTCGCCGGGGTCGGCTCAGAGCAGCCCTCGGGGTTGGGGACTGGCCGGAAGCCACACGACTCCAGCAAGCGGTCAGCGAGGAGCGCAAGTTGGGCCTTTTGGCCCGGCGTTCGTTCCAACGCAGCGGCACGCTCTGGAGCGGTGCAGAGGATCTGGTCACCGCATGGCCCAAATCTGCGATCGTCTGCAACTGTACCGGGGTCACGAAAGGCGCAATTTCCGATGCGATCACGCTGGGCGCCGCCTCACTTGACGAGGTGCGCACGGCCACCAGCGCAAACTCGGTCTGCGGATCGTGCAAGCCCTTGGTGCTCGACTTGCTGGGGCAAGGGGAGAGCGCGCCTGAGCCGCAACGTTGGTGGACATGGTTGCTCTGGCTCTCCGGCATCGCTGGACTTCTTGCACTGGCCACTGCCATCTTGCCGCGCGTGCCGATGCGCGAGACCTTCGTCATTGGAGATACTTGGTTCAATCTCTGGTTCGACGGGATCTGGAAACAGTGGTCGGGCTATACGTTGCTGGCGATCACTGGCGCCGCGGCGCTGATTGGGCTGCGCCGCCGCATCGGATTCCTCAGCCGATTAGGGCGGTATGACAGCTGGCGGCTCATCCATCTCGGGATCGGGGTCGTGGCGGGGATCGCGCTCTTTGCCCATACCGGGTTCCGGCTTGGCTCTGGGCTGAACTTCTGGCTGATGTTCAGCTTCTGCGCTTCGCTGATCTTTGGCGCGATCGCCGGGCTGATGACGGGCGGTGAGCACAAGCTGCTGGAGAACGGTGTCGGCTCGGCAAAATCTCCGCCGCGCTCTGTCCCGCATTGGGTACATGTGCTTGCACTCTGGCCGCTGCCCGTACTGCTCGCGATCCATATCCTCTCAGTCTACTCGTACTAGGGGCTGGGATATGCGCAACACCGTCCTCTGGCTCATCTGGCTGATTGGCACCGCGGTGGCAGGGGTCGCGGTTGCGGCGGTGATGTATGTCGGCGGACCGCGCGATGCCCTGTTGATCGGCGAGACGACCGGCGCGCACCACCAGATCGAGCTGGCCTGTGATGCCTGCCACGGGGCCGATCCGTTCTCGACGCCGAAAAAGACCGCCAAGGCGATGAACAAGGCCTGTCTCGCATGTCACAAGACCGAGTTGCAGCTCTCGAACGACAGCCACCCGGTCAAGAAGTTCCGTGACCCGCGCAACGCCGATGTGCGGGCCAAACTCGACGCGCTCTACTGCCATACCTGCCATGCGGAACATAAGCCGGAGATCACGCGCACGAGCGCCGTGACCCTGCCGATGGACTACTGCTCGGCCTGCCATCAGGAGGTTTACAAGAACCGTCCGAGCCACGAGGGCTATGACTTCTCGACCTGCGCCTCGGCAGGCTGCCACAACTTCCACGACAACACGGCGCTTTATGAGGACTTTCTCGTCAAGCATGCGGGCGGTGCGGACATCAAAGACAATCCGATCATTCCCGGCGCGGCCCTCAGCCGTGGCCCGGACGCACTGTCCGTTGCGCTGGCCGCCTCCGATCCCAAGGCCGACCTGACCGCGTATCTTGCAAGTCTGGAAGAGGCGCCGGAGGATCCGGGTGCCGAGGCGGAGGAGCAGCTCGCCAAAGTTCTAACGGCAGCGCACGCCGTGGCTCCGGACGCCCATCTAACCGACGATGCTGTCGCGAAATGGGCGGGGTCTGCCCATGCACTGAATGGCGTGAACTGCGCCGACTGTCATGCGCCGAAGGCAGAAGGAATTGAGGCGATCACGGCAGAATGGGTCGACAGCCCAGATCTGAAATCCTGCAAGAGCTGCCATCAGGCGCAGGTCAAGACCTTCACCGAAGGACGCCACGGGATGCGCTTCCATCCCAAACTGCCGAAACCGCGCAAAGCGCCGAAGGGCGGCGTCGAAGCCTATCTCCATCAGGTCTTCCAGGACGCGCCGCTCGACGCGATCACCGTCGCCGACAGCCGTCTGACGACCTTGAAACCTGAGGCCGCCGACCGCGAGATCGGCTCTTGCAACACTTGCCACAAACCGCATGAGGTCGACATCACCGTCGCCGCGGTCGATGCCTGTATGGCCTGTCACGATGACGACCACACCCGCAGCTACACGGACAGTCCGCACCACAACTTGTGGAAGGCGGAGCTCGCGGGTGCTGCTCCCGGTTCAGGTGTTTCCTGCGCCGACTGCCATATGCCCAAGATCGAAGATCGCCGTGGCGATCTCATGACCACCCACAATCAGAACGCCTATCTCCGCCCCAATGAAAAGATGATCCGGGCGGTCTGCATGTCCTGCCACAGCCTCGATTTCGCAATCGATGCGCTGGCAGACCCGAACCTCGTTGAGAGCAATTTCAACGGGCGCCCTGCGGTGCACATCGAAAGCATCGACTGGGCACTGAAGCGCGCGAAGTAGGGCCCATGACACCAATCACCAGCCCCGCCCCGCGCGCCGTCACACAAAAGTGCAACGTGAAAGGACTAAACCATGACAGGGAAAGCCATCAAGGCGGCAATGGTCGGCGCAATGCTGACCATGGTGCCGGCGACAGCGACACCCGACGGGCTCGAGCCTAAGGATGTCGCTGACATGCTCCATGCGGTGATGGACAGTGACCGGACGATCTACACCAAGATGATTGGCCAGCGGCTGGTCGCCAAGGAGAAGCTGATCAAGGCCTCGGAGTTCTTCGAGGACGATAAGGCAGCGCCTCTGCCCGCCCAGATGTTCAGATTCGGCGCTGAAGCCGTAGCGGACAAGACCGACCTCTTCAGCTACTCGCTGCAGTCGCTCTGGCCGATCAACAAGCAGAACGCGCCCAAGACCGATATGGAGAAGGAAGGTCTGGAGTACATCAACGACAATCCGGGCGAGAACTTCTACGGCGAGGAAGAGCTTGGCGGTGAGACCTACTTCACCGCGGTCTACCCCGATGTCGCTGTCGCCGAGGTCTGCGCCTCGTGCCACAACGACCACAAGGACACGCCCCGCACCGACTTTAAGGTCGGAGACGTGATGGGCGGCGTTGTGATCCGCATTCCCATCGACGGGTGATGCGGGTCCTGGCTGCGGCTTTGGTCGTGATTACCTGGGGCGGCATGTCCGCCCTGGGCGCTGAGCGCGTGCCTCCGCCCTATCCCGACCGTGGACTGAAAGGGACAGTCTCAGCCAAACGCCTTCCGGTCCCGCCCCATGACATGCTGGTCGAAGGCGGAGCGATCTGGGATGCCAACTGCCGGATCTGCCACGGCACTGGTAATTTCGGAGCACCGAAGATCACCGGTGCGCGGTTCTGGGACAAACGCCTGTCCAAAGGGATCGCAACGCTGATTTCCCATGCCCAGAACGGGTTTGAAACCTCGCTTGGCGGCCTGATGCCGGCGCGCGGAGGCAATGACGATTTGAGTGACGGCCAAGTCGAGGCTGCCGTCCGCTTCATGGTGTTTCACAGCGGGGGCGATGTCATCGCTCTCGATGGCCTCGAGTAAATCGAACAAGGAGAACAGTATGACGCCCGAGAAAGTCAAAATGGTGCAGGACAGCTTCGAGAAGGTCGTGCCAATTGCCGACAAGGCTGCGGACATCTTTTATGACCGGCTGTTTGAGATCGCGCCCGAGGTCCGGCCCATGTTCGCCGCCGACATGAGTCGCCAGAAGGAGGTCCTGATGCAGACGCTGGGCACGGCGGTTCAGAACCTGCATCAGGTCGAAACGATCCTGCCGGTGGTCAAGGATCTCGGTGTCAAGCATGTCGGGTACGGCGTGAAGGACGAGCACTACGACACTGTTGGCGCGGCGCTGCTCTACACGTTGGAAAAAGGGCTCGGCGATGACTGGAATGATGAGCTGAAGGATGCCTGGGCCGAGACCTATGGAACGGTCGCGGGTGTCATGAAGGAAGCGGCAGCCGAGGCCAAGCCAAAGAAGAAGAGCCTTCTCGAGCGCGTGTTCGGCTAGGGCGATCTTCGGCTAGGTTTCCAATGTGCTGCGTTGTCGGCGGTCCCTGCCGTCAGCGCGGCAAAGACCAGCCGGCGTTTGGTGCGCCCTGTCGGTCAGACCGGGTGGGGAAACTTTTGCCGCCAGTGTTCGGCGATCTCGATGCGCCGGGCAAACCAGACGGCGTCGTGCCCCCGCGCATAGTCGAGGAATCGCCGAAGCGCGGCGATGCGGCCCGGGCGACCGACGAGCCTGCAGTGTAGCCCGATCGACATCATCTTCGGGGTGCCTTCGATTCCCTCGCGGTAAAGCTCGTCGAAGCTGTCGCGAAGATAAGTCTCGAACTGATCGCCCGCGTTGAAGCCCTGCGGCATCGAAAAGCGCATGTCGTTGGCATCAAGCGTGTAGGGCACGACCAGTTGCTGCTGCCCACCGGTTTTGAGCCAGTAGGGCAAATCGTCGGCATAGCTGTCGGCGACATAGTCAAAGCTGCCATCCTCAGCGATCAGGCGCACAGTGTTCATTGAGCAGCGTCCGGTGTACCAGCCGCGCGGCGGTGACCCCGTCATGCGGGTGTGTATCGCCTTGGCCTCTTCGATATGGGTGCGTTCCTCAGCCTCGGAGAAGTCCTTGTACTCAATCCATTTCAGACCGTGGCTGGCGATCTCCCAATCGGCATCGATCATTGCGGCAACTTGCTCGGGGCTGCGTTCCAGGGCCGTTGCCACGCCGTAAACTGTGACAGGGATGCCCATGCCGGTGAAAAGCCGGTGCAGCCGCCAGAATCCGGCCCGCGCGCCGTACTCGTAGATCGACTCCATGTTCCAGTTGCGCTGGCCTTCCCACGCCGTAGCCCCCACGGTTTCGGAGAGGAATGCTTCGGACGCTGCGTCCCCATGCAGGATATTGTTCTCGCCGCCTTCCTCATAATTGATGACGATCTGCAACGCGATTTTTGCTCCGCCAGGCCAATGTGGGTTTGGCGGTGTGGCACCATAGCCGATCATGTCGCGGGGATATTCGGTCATCGGACCCTCCGTTCAGCGCGCAAAGACCACGGTGCGAGCCAGACCCACGGCCGAGGCGACCGCATCTATTGCAGGCGGGCCCAAAGCCTCCTGCATTGCCGATGCAAAGGGTGCCATACCGGCACAGCCGAGTACAAGGGAGCTGGCACCGTCTTCGGTTATGGCGGTCCGGGCTTTCAGCTTGGCGTTCTCGTCCTCGAGAGCCTTCAGCTTCCTAGCATCCGACACTTCAAGCCCGCCGAACTTCGCCTTCCATTTGTAGAACGTCGCCGAGCCAATCCCATGCTCGCGGCATACATCCGCATTCAAGACGCCGCTCTCATGCTACTTCAGGTCCGCCCTTCTCGGCAGCATGCTGCGCATGCGCCTGCCGGGTAAGACATGACCTGCGCGTCGCTGAACCGTGATCTCGTTATTATGTCCGTCTCCTTGATTGGGACGGACGCCACCTCAAAATGGAGGAGGAAAAGGGTCTCAGGTCAGTATAGATCTAGCTGCAAAAGTACTTCAGCTATTAAAGATGTTGAGTTCAGGCCGATTTGTTTTCGACCTCGCGCACGTGGTATCGTGCCAGTTCCGCGAAATCGTTAGCTGGCAATGGGCGCGAAAAGAAAAAGCCTTGAAGGATATCGCAACCCAAGTCCCTCAGAATTTCGACGCCATCTTGGGTTTCGACCCCTTCAGCGACGATTTCGAGGTTCAGTCGTTGACCCAAACTCACGATGGTTGAAATGATAGACTGAGCTTCAGGCTCCTCAATTCCAAACGCAAAGGAGCGATCTACCTTCAATCTGTTGAGCGGTAACGCCCGAACATAGCTCAACGATGAATAACCCGTTCCAAAGTCATCCAACGCAATGGTGACGCCCGCATCCGACAGTTCATCTAATAAAAAACGTGTTGCGGGAACATCATCGATCAAGACGCCCTCTGTGATTTCTATCTCCAGCCGGTTTGCGGGAAAACCGGTATCAGCGAGGACCCGCATGACCTTCTCCGCCACATTGCCGCGCATGACTTCAACTGGTGAAAGGTTCATCGCCAACCTAAGCGGTGTTCCGTCGTCCTGGAGGGGCCAACTCAACGCATCCATACAGGCTCGCCGAAGCACTTGCTCTGCAAGGTCATGGATAAGCCCGGTTTCTTCGGCGATCTGAATGAACTGGTCGGGGCCGACGGAACCAAGCTCGGGATCGGCCCATCGGGCAAGTGCTTCGGCGCCAATCATTTTACCGCTCTTCGCGCAGAACTGCGGCTGATAGTAGGGGGTAACAACGTCCGCCTGGACGGCCCTTCTCAGTCGGTCGGTAACGATGATGCGCTTCTGCATACCATCCATCATCTTACCGACAAAGGTCACACACTTATTTCTGCCGCCACGCTTTGCGGCGTAAAGCGCAAGATCTGCTTGGTTGAGGAGAGTTGGGCCTTCCTGCGTATCTTGCGGAAACTTGGCGATCCCAACTGATCCTGAAATACTGATTTCCAAGTGGTCAATTTGGAAGGGAGTGGACAAACACTCCAAAATTTGCCGCCCGATTTGATCGTGCGCGATTAACAAGACATCGGCCTTCGGTTGGCAAAAAACCAAGAACTCATCCCCGCCTAGACGGGCGACCGTCGCTTCGCTGTCTAGAGCTGTCTGCAGCCGCTTTGCAACGGCTTGCAATAACTTGTCGCCGATAACGTGACCATATCCATCGTTGACCTGCTTGAATCCGTCCAGATCCGCTAAAAATACAAGAGCCTTGTCCTTGTTTGGATCCAGGTCTTCGAGCAAAGAATGCACGTAGTTTCTGTTGTAGGCGCGTGTCAGCGGATCGTGCTTTGCCAGAAACTCGATGTGGTTCTTTGCTTCAATCGTCGCAGTTGCATCTGCGAAGATCCCTCGGAATCCGGCAAAGCAATTTCGTTCGAATTGTGGGCGGCCCTTCATGACAATCCACTTGACCGTACCATCCGATTGCGTTTGCAAAGGCAGGGTCACGTCGTGCAAATCGATTTTTTCTTCAAACGAGTACAGGACTTTTTGGACTTCGGATTGGTGGTCCTCGTCAACAGACGTCCGGATTGCGTCTAGTAGATCAACCCGATGCAGTTCGTAGTCTTGGACATCTAAAAGGTCGAGAATCTGGGATGGGCAACTGACGATCTGGCCTGCTGCATTGGTCTTCCAGATCCATTCGCTACCCTGTTCTTCGTAGTCTTTCAGCAAGAGATCAACAACTTCAGTCTTCTGTGAAAGGGACTCGAGGTTCTTGAAAGCGCGCATCTGTTCTTTCGCGCGTTCCAGGGTTGCGTTGAAAATCGCACCAGAAGCGACAAGGGCCAACACCCCTAGCAAGAGATCGTGTGACGTTCCGTTGAACACAGCAAAAAGGACAGGCACAGACGTAAGGGTCACCGCCTGAACGGCCAGATAAGAAAATGCGGCTTTCGGTGCGTGAGAGAAACCAACAGTCCCTAGTGCAAGGCTGCCGACCATGACACTCGTCAAGACCGTTTTTTCGTTTCCATCCACCATCGGATAGAACAAGACCATCCCAAGACACCATATTGATGCGTTGAGCTTGGTCTCGTTGGCAAAACGCTTCATGTCGGCCACGTTACCGTCTGTTTGGTAGGTGGTGCGCCATGTCCAAAAAAGCCACCAAGAAAACACCAGCATCGCGGCGGTCCAGGCCAGAACAAGGCCATCCACACCCGTTCCCCAAGCCTGCGAGGAAAGCACGGGGGCAAAGAACGTGTTGCCGATGACGAATACCCGCATTTGTTCAATTGCGCCGCGCATCTGCAGTTTCCGCAAGCGATCCGCCGCGTCGGATGGCAGTTCATCAAGAGAGATATCGCCCAAGCCAAGTGCTTGGCCGAGATTGAACTCTCGAACTTTCCTTGCAATGTTCAACAAAATCTGGCTCCAAGCCTTCAGATGTCTTGTGTGCGCGATAAAACTGAGGGTTATTGCCTTAGAAAAGTTGAACCGTGGTGGCGAAAAACGGACTTAAAAACATAAAACTTGATCTTCTTTTTGGTAATTCGAAACTTGGACCAGCCCCTCTGAGTGATGCTCATACATCATCTTCTCTGGCAGTTCTTCCCAGTCCCGCCGCCTAACGAAGCCATAAGCACTCCCGTTCGGGCGCGGAGCAGAGATTTGCGGCGTACGCACCGCTTACAATACGGCTAGACGATCCACATGATTGCCTCCTACCTCATCGGTACCGATCCAGAGGCGGTTCATGGTACGGGCAAGGCCTTTGCCGAGGCCACCTTTGGGTCAGGCGGTTGTGGCGACTGCTGGGACTATCTGACGGCCCTTCGTATCGACACAGCGCACCCACATGTGCATGTCATCGTGAACCGGCGAGGGCTGGATACCGGGCGGCGTGTGGAAACGAAGTGGGACAATCACCTCTCTCGTCTGTCCACCTGATCGATTTGCTAAAACACCCTTAGCTACTGAATTTGAACTAATATAACCGGTTGCAGCACACGGTCTGGGTCTCACCAACAAGAGAACATTGTGGGGTAAAATAAGATACGATGCAAAAAAATATAGCTAAATCAATAATATAAGATCCATCACTGGCGGAAGGGGTGGGATTCGAACCCACGAGACGGTTCCCCGCCTGCTGGTTTTCAAGACCAGTGCCTTCAACCACTCGGCCACCCTTCCGTGCGCGTGTTGGCGCAGGGCGTCTGATACGCCTTGAGGCGGCGTCGGTCCAGCGCTTCGTGGCCCTTTCAAGTCATTGGATTGATCCGGCCTTGGCTCGCGTCGAACGGCTCTTCCCTTGTCCGATCATGTCGCGTAAGTTGCACAAAACAAGAAGAAGGCATGGCAGCCAGTCAGGAGAGCAGAATGATGACGCTGCGGATCGGATCGCTCAAGCGCCGGTGCGTCGGCGGCGCAATGGCAATCATTGTGCCTATGTTCATGCTGGCCTGCGCCGAACTGGAAGTTGGCGCGGAAGCGGCCAAGCGCGTGAACAGCGCCGTCTCCGGCAGCAAGGTTGCGCAGGCGACCGAGCCTGCGGCGATCGAGGTTGCGGAGACCACATCGCCGCTTCTGGAAGCAGCACCGCAGCTCTTCGAGGCAACCGGTGTTGCGGTCTGGGACGGCAAGCGCACGCTTCAGGGTATCTGGGTGGCACATCCGCTGGCGGCCTCGGCGCGCCGTGTCCGGATTTTCAACGAACAAAGCGGATTGGCGGTCGACGGAGCGTTGTTCCGCCGGGAAGCGTCGCTGGAAGGCTCGTCGGTTTTGATCTCGTCCGAAGCGGCCCGTCTTCTGGGCATGGAGATCGATCAGCCAGCCGATCTGCGTATCGTTGCGGTGAAGCCTGCACCTCGACCGGTGCCGGAGCCTCAGCCCGCGCCGGGCACAGCAGAAACTGGCGATGGCACTGTTGCAGATGGACAAGCCGGGCAGACCTCCGACACAGTCGAAACTTCGGAGATCGCATCGGCTGTGCCAGCAAGCGAAACGCCTGCTGTTGAGAGCCCGGCGGCAGAGACGACGCCTGCACCTGCTGCGACGGTTGAAACTCCTCAGCAAACGGTGACGACTGAGACGCCGACACAAACCGCCGCCGCTGTGCCGAGTACGCCAACGAAAACCGGTGTGATTGCCGAAGCGCCGACGGAACCTGCGCTTCCTGCAGCCGAGGAATTGGCGACGCCTGAGCCTGCAGCCGAGCCTGCCGCGCCCGCGGTTGCGGAGGCGCCGCAGGTCCAGCCCGTGCCCAAGCCGGAAACTGCGGTCGAGGCACCCAAACCTGCGGATCCCCCCGCGGTGGCTGCTCCCGCAGAGGAGAAGATCGAGATTGCCCGGGCCGACGATGCCGCCTCGGCGCCGTCCAGCACTTTGGCCAAGCCCTTCATCCAGGCCGGGATCTTTGGTGTCGCGAACAATGCAACGAAGCTGGTCGCGCGGTTCAAATCCGCAGGCATTCCGGCTCAGGGCAAGTCGTTCAAGTCGAACGGCAAGACCCTGACCCGCGTCGTGGCCGGGCCGTTCCAAAGCGTGTCCGACCGCGACAAGGCACAGCGTGAGATCCGGCAGATGGGCCTGACCGACGCCGTGCCGGTCCGGCGCTGAGGGCAGGGGAAAGCGACATGGTGCTGCGTGCTGTTCTTGCTCTGATCCTGACGCTGGGGGTCCAGCTTGGCGCCGCGCAAGAGGCGTTGGCCCAAAGCCAGGCCACGCCCGCCCGGGCCGCGCTGATTGTCGATGTGACCACCGGGGCGATCCTTCTGGAAAAGAACGCGGACGAGCCGCTGCCCCCTGCGTCGATGTCCAAGCTGATGACGCTGAACATGGTGTTCGAGGCCCTCAAGCAGGGCGTCCTCTCGATGGACGACAAGTTTCGCACGTCCAAGCGGGCCTCCGAGATGGGCGGCTCCAAGATGTTCATCCGCGAAGGCGGTCTGGTCAGTGTCGAGGAGCTGCTGCGCGGTGTCATCGTCCAATCGGGCAACGATGCGGCGGTAGCCTTGGCCGAAGCACTTGCGGGCACTGAAGAGGCGTTCGCCGAGCGCATGACCCAGCGCGCGACCGAGATCGGGCTGACGCACTCGACCTTTGCCAACTCCACCGGCTGGCCAGATCCGCGCCAGCGCATGAGCGCGCGCGATCTTGTGCGGCTCGCAACCCGGCTGATCACCGAGTTCCCCGAACAATACAACATGTTCTCCGAGACCGAGTTTACCTGGGACGGGGTCAAGCAGAAGAACCGCAACCCGCTTTTGAACCTCGGCGTCGGGGCGGACGGGCTGAAGACCGGACATACCGAAGAGGCGGGCTATGGCCTCACGGCTTCGGCTGTGCGTGGCGAGCGGCGCGTTGTCCTTGTGGTCAACGGCCTCAACAGTACCGGCGAGCGGCGCCACGAAGCAGAGCGGCTGATCAACTGGGCGTTCCGGGCCTTCGAGACCCGCCAGCTCTATGCCAAGGGCGAGGGGCTGATCGACGTGCCGGTCTGGATTGGTGCTGAGGGATCGGTGACGGCGGCGCCCGAGCGCGACATCACGGTGACCGCGCCGGTTGGTGCACTGGACAAGGCCGAGCTGAAGATCCGGTATGATGGCCCGGTCGAGGCCCCCATCGAACAGGGGCGGCGCATCGGACAGGTCGAGATCCATGTGCCCGATCTGCCGGTTGTCGCGGTGCCTTTGGTCGCGACCCAGCCGGTCGAACGTGGCGGGTTTCTCGCCCGCATCGAGGCCGCCGGGCATCTTGTTGTCGATAACCTGATTTCGCTCGTGGAATGACCCCCGGAGATGGGGGTGTTCATTACGTTTGAAGGCGCCGACGGGGCAGGCAAGTCCACCCAGCTTCGGATCCTCGCAGATGCCCTGATCGGGGCAGGGCGTGCCGTGACCACGACGCGGGAGCCGGGCGGTGCCCCGGGTGCGGAGGAAATCCGCCGCCTGTTGGTCGAAGGGCCACCCGAACGATGGTCTGCCGAGACCGAGATCCTGCTCTTCACGGCAGCCCGGCGCGATCATGTCGAGCGAACCATCCGCCCGGCGCTGGAGCGCGGCGAGACCGTACTTTGCGATCGGTTTGTGGATTCCACGCGGGCCTATCAGGGGGATGCCGCGCTGCGCGAAAAGGTCGACGCCCTGCATGATCAGATGATCGGGCTGACCCCGGATCTGACGCTGATCTTCGACATTGACCCTGCACGGGCGCTTGGTCGTGCCGCAAGCCGGGGAGACAGCGAAGATCGTTTCGAGCAGAAGGGGCTGGCGTTTCAACAAGCCCTGCGCGATCGGTTTCTTGGCATTGCCCAAGCTGAACCCGGGCGCTGCGTGGTCATCGACGCCGACCGGGATGAGGCTGCCATTGCAGAAGACGTCCTGACCCACGTGCAACAACGGTTGGGGCAGGGCTGATGGCCGAAGACAAACCTCAACCCGAGCCTGACCGGATTGATGGGTTCCCCCATCCGCGGGAGACGCGAGATCTCTTCGGACAGGAGACGGCGGAGACAGAGTTTCTCGACAGTTGGCGCTCGGGGCGTCTGCATCACGCGTGGCTGCTGCGCGGTCCCGCCGGGATCGGCAAGGCAACACTCGCCTACAGGGTCGCCCATGCCCTGTTGGCCACCCCACCTGCGGGCGATGGTCTTTTCGGCGAGGCGGAGCCTGCAACGCCGCAGAACCTTGATGTCCCTGCAGACAGTGTGATTGCGGCTCGGATCGGCGCCGAGGCTGAGCCGCGCCTGTTCGTTCTCAAACGCACGCCGAACCCGAACACCGGACGCATGCGTACACAGATCGCAGTCGATGATGTGCGGCGGCTGCGCCAGTTTCTCGGGCTGTCCGCCGCCGATGGCGGGTGGCGGGCGGTCATCATTGATGCCGCGGATGAGATGAACCGGGCTTCGGCGAACGCCCTCTTGAAGTTTCTGGAAGAGCCGCCGCCCGATTGCATCTTCTTGCTGATCAGCCACGCGCCGGCGGGCCTGTTGCCGACCATTCGCTCGCGCTGCCGGACCCTCGATCTGGCGCCATTGGCGTCCGACAACCTCTTTTGGGCGCTTGAGGCCGCAGGCACCGAAACGTCCCGCGATGATGTGGGTCCGCTGGCCGAGCTTGCAGGCGGGTCGGTTGGACGGTCGCTGAAGCTGCTCGAAGAAGACGGGCTCGAGATTTATGCCGGAATGGTCCGCCTTTTGGGATCGGGCGGGCGCGTTGACCGGTCGGGTCTTGTCGAACTGGCTGAAAGCTGCGCCGGGCGCGATAGCGCGAACCGGTATGCCCTCGTCCTCGATCTTGTGCAGGTGATGCTCGCCCGTGCCGCCCGCACGGCTGCCCGCGGTGAGATCCCGGCAGAGGCAGCTCCCGGTGAGGCTGATCTCCTTGCCGTCATCGCGGCGCATCCCGCGCATGCCACGCTTTGGGCCGAAACCCATGCCCGCACAGCGGCAACGGTGCGCCACGCGGTTGCCGTCAATCTTGACCCGGCGCAGACCATCCTTGATACGTTCCTCGAGATTGATGCCACACTCGGTCGTATCGGTGCAGCGGCCGCCTGAACACAGCCCGGATCACAGGCCCTGCAATGACCGCTCCCCTGCTCGTCGACAGCCACTGTCATCTCGACTTCGAGAACCTCGCGGAGGATCTGCCCGAGGTCGTGGCCCGCGCCCATGGTGCCGGGGTCACGCGGATGGTCACAATCTGCACGCGGCTGCGGACCGAGCCCACCGTCCGCGCGTTGGCCGAACGGTTTGACGGTGTCTTCTATGCGGCAGGCACCCACCCGATGAATGCAGCAGAAGAGCCGCTGGCCACCGTCGATCAGTTGGTGGCACTGGCCCAGCATCCGCTGATGGTCGGGATCGGCGAGACCGGGCTCGACTATCACTACACCGTCGAAAGCAAGGCGGTGCAGCAGGAGAGCCTTGTTCTGCACATCGAGGCAGCACGCCAGACCGGCCTGCCCCTGATCATCCATGCCCGCGATGCCGACGAGGACATGGCCCGCATTCTGACCGAAGAGCACCGGGCGGGCGCCTACTCTTGCGTGATGCACTGTTTTTCATCGAGCCGGGCGCTGGCCGAGGCGGCGCTGGATCTCGGGTTTTATCTTTCGATGTCCGGTATCGCGGCCTTTCCGAAATCCGACGCGTTGCGGGCGATCTTTGCCGATGCCCCGCTGGAGCGCATTCTGGTCGAGACCGACAGCCCGTACCTGGCGCCGCCGCCCAACCGGGGCAAACGCTGCGAGCCCGCATTCGTGGCAGACACTGCTCGGCGCGGCGCCGAGACGATGGGCGTCGACTTCGAGACCTTCGCCCAAGCGACATCCGCCAATTTTGACCGACTGTTTGCCAAGGCCGCTTCATGACCGACACGCTGCGCATCACCGTGCTGGGCTGCGGGTCGTCGGGCGGCGTGCCGCGCATCGGTGTTGACGGCCCGATCTGGGGCGCGTGCGATCCCGAGAACCCGCGAAATCGCCGCCGCCGCTGTGCTCTGCTGATCCAGAGGATTGGCGCCGACGGCACCACCAATGTCCTGATGGATGCCGGGCCGGACGTGCGGGAGCAGTTGATTGCCGCGAAGACCGGCTGGCTCGATGCCGTGGTGCTGACCCATGACCATGCGGACCATGTCCACGGGATCGATGACCTGCGCATGGTGGTGTTCAACCGGCGCAAACGCCTGCCTTGCTGGATGGATGCGCCGACCGAGACGACGATGATGACCCGGTTTGGATACATCTTCGAGACGCCGCCGGGTTCGATCTATCCGCCGATCATGGATCGCCACCGCATCGACGGTCCGGTGGTCATCGACGGGGCAGGGGGCGCGGTGACCTGCACGCCCTTCGAGGTGCCCCATGGCGAGATCACGGCGCTGGGGTTCCGCATCGGCCCGCTGGTTTACACGCCCGACATCTCCGACATGAGTGACGCCGCCTGGGCAGCCCTGGACGGGGCGGGATGCTGGGTGACGGATGCGCTGCGTGAGCGCCCACATCCGAGCCATGCCAATCT
Source organism: uncultured Limibaculum sp. (assembly GCA_964475765.1). Taxonomy (GTDB): domain Bacteria; phylum Pseudomonadota; class Alphaproteobacteria; order Rhodobacterales; family Rhodobacteraceae; genus Thermohalobaculum. The sequence continues at coordinate 6,990 of CAYYZH010000048.1, read as the reverse complement.
AGAGACCGCGCTGGACTGGATCAGCCGGGCCAAGCCGCCGATGGCGTACCTGACCAACCTGCATGTGGATCTGGACTACGCGGCTTTGGAGGCGGGCACGCCTAACCATATCCACCCCGCCCATGACGGATTGGTGCTCGAGTACCCGGTGTGAGCATCGCCGCGACGCTGCTCGAAATCGTCGCCCCGGTCTTTCTGGTGGTGGCCGCGGGCTACGCTGCGGTGCGGTTTCGCTATCTGTCTGACGGGATCATCGATCCACTGGTGAAGTATACGGTTAGCGCGGCGGTGCCGTGCCTCTTGTTCCTCGCGATGATGCGGGTCGATCTGGGGCAAGCCGTGAATCCGCTTGCTCTCGTCAGTTTTTTCGGCGCGTCGTTGTTGATCTTCTTCGCGGCGATGGTCCTGTCGCGCATGGTCTGGCGAAGGCGGCCGGGCGAGAGCGTATCCGTCGGGTTCTCCGCGATCTTCTCCAATGTCGTCATGTTGGGCATCCCGATTTCCGAACGCGCCTATGGTGGAGACGTCACGGCGGCGGTCTTCGGCATCATCGCGTTTCACACACCGTTCAACTATTTTCTCGGGTTCATCGCGATGGAATTGATACGCAGGGACGGCCAGACCATCGGTGCGGCGCTGAGCAAGGCGGCCACGACCACGTTCAAGAATCCGCTGATGATTGGCTTGCTGCTGGGGATCGCGGCCAATCTCTCTGGTCTGGCGCTGCCGGAGGTGATGGTCTCGGGCCTCGACATGATGGCGGCGTCCGCCGTGCCGGTGGCGCTGTTCAGTCTGGGCGGAGTGTTGACCCGCTACACGTTGCGCGACGAGGTGGCCGAGGCGAGCATGGTTTCGGTCATGTCGCTGATGATCCATCCCGGCCTCGCCTGGGTGCTGACATCGCAGGTTTTTGGCCTGCCGCCCGAATATGTCCGCGCGGCGGTGGTTCTGGCGGCCATGCCGGCGGGGATAAACGGGTACATTTTCGCGACGCTCTATGATCGCGCGGTGGGCACAGCGGCGAATGCAGTGCTGATCGGTACGGTGATGTCGGTGGCCAGTATCAGTTTCTGGCTGACCGTTCTTGGCGCCTGATCGTCGCTTTTTCTTTCCCATCAATGCCGCCGTCCTCCCACCCCTAGTCTAAGGAGGATTCGGATTTCAATTGTCTTAAGAATTGCAGCCTGCCGGGCGGCGAAGTTCTGAGAATTCTAATCAAATCGCCGACAATACGAACAATGCGCCTCAGAGGATCGCCGCGCCGAAGGCAACCTCCTCCCGGTGACACGCCGAATAGGGCAGTCTTACTCCGCTGCCTGAGCGGTCGGAGCCTCAGGCGCGCGGAACTGTGCAAGTAGCGCTTCCTGTTCTCGCCCAACAGCCTCGGCATTCGCGGCCTTGACGTGGCCAAAGCCACGGACCCTCAGCGGCAGGCGGGCGATCTCAGCGGCAAGCCCTGCTTTCTCCGGTGTCAGTCCGGCGATCAACTCTTCGACCACCGCCTGATACGTCTTGATCGCCTGACGCTCGCCGCGCCGTTCTGCGCTGTAGCCAAAGATATCGAGCGGCGTACCGCGCAGACCTTTCAGACGTGCGAGCACCTTGAGCGCACGGAACATCCATGGCCCGAATTTCGACTTCAGTGGATTGCCCTTGGCGTCTTTCTTGCCCATCAGCGGCGGCGCCATGTGGAAGCTGATCTTACCGACATTGTCGAACGCCTCGTCCAGCGCGCTTTCCAGCGTCTCTATGTGGAGCCGCGCAACCTCGTACTCGTCCTTGTAGGCCAGCACCTTGAAATAGCCCTCCGCCACGGCCTCGGAGACCCCTTCGATCCCGATCAAGCGCTCCTTTTCGGCAGCCTTGTCGACCAGCGCCCGATACCGCCGCGCCAGCCGGGCGTTCTGGTATCCCGTAAGGTGCGCTTCGCGCCGGGCGATCTTGGCGGGTAGGGTCTCGATCACCTCCGCGGGCGGCGTCAGGTACTGCGCCAGCGTCTCCGGATCCGCCACGGACCAGCGCCCAATCTCGAACGCGGTCTGATTGCCCTCGACACCGGCACCGTTCAACTCGATCGCCTTCAGGATCGCGGCCCGCGACAGCGGCACCAGACCGGCCTGCCAGGCCGCGCCGAGCAATAGCACGTTGGAGTAGATCGAATCGCCCAGCATTTCCTCAGCCAACGCGTTTGCCTCGATCATCTTGACCCGGTCCTCGCCCAGCTTGCGCTCGACCGAGAGGCGCAGCGTATCGGTGGGCAGCTTGAACTCGGTATCGCGGGTGAACTCGCCGGTGATGATCTCGTGCGCGTTGCAGACCATGCCGGTGCGCCCGCGCTTCATCAGCGCCAGAGCCTTCTGCCCGGCGGTCACCACGAGATCCCCGCCGATCACCGCATCTGCCTCGCCAACCGAGATCCGCACGGCGGAGATGTCTTCGGGTGTCGGCGCAATCCGGCAATGGATGGCAACCGCGCCGCCCTTTTGTGCAAGCCCCGCCATCTGCATTTCGGCAGCGCCCTTGCCTTCAATATGCGCAGCCATCGAGATCAGCGCGCCGACGGTCACAACGCCGGTGCCACCGACGCCGGTGACCAGCACGTTATAGGGCCCGTCAAGCTCGGGAAGTTGAGGCTCCAGCATGCCGGGGATGTGAAACTCGGCGGCGGCCTTCTTCTTGGGCTCGGCCCCTTCGACCGTCACGAAGGACGGGCAGAACCCCTTGAGACACGAAAAATCGCGGTTGCACGCGCTCTGGTCGATCTCGCGCTTGCGCCCCAGCGGGGTTTCCTTGGGCAGGATCGCAACGCAGTTCGACTGCACGCCGCAATCGCCGCACCCTTCGCAGACGGAGGGATTGATGAACACCCGCTCCGGCGGCGTCGGAAACTTGCCGCGTTTGCGACGGCGGCGTTTCTCTGCGGCACAGGTCTGGACATAGATCAGCGCGGAGACACCTTTGACCTCGCGCAACTCCTCCTGAACCTTGATCAGATCGGCGCGGGGGAAGACCGCGACTTCGGGTGGGAAGTCGACCCACTCCATTTCCTTCTCATCGACCACGGCGACCACGCGGGAGCAGCCGATGCCGAGCAGTTCGCGGGCAATCCGTCCGCTGTCGACCTCGCCATCATGAGCCTGCCCGCCGGTCATCGCGACCGCGTCATTGTAGAGGATCTTGTAGGTCATGTTGACCCCGGACCCGACCGCCGCCCGGATCGCCAGAATGCCGGAGTGGTTATAGGTCCCGTCGCCGAGGTTCTGGAACACATGCTCGCGGTTCGAGAACGGGGCCTCGCCGATCCAGTTCGCGCCCTCGGCTCCCATATGCGTATAGCCCAGCGTCTCGCGATCCATCCACTGCGCCATGTAATGGCACCCGATGCCGGAATAGGCGCGGCTGCCTTCCGGCACCACGGTCGAGGAATTGTGCGGACAGCCCGCGCAGAACCACGGCGTCCGGGTGGCGTCATCGGGCGTGTTGTCGGTGCGGCTGGCCTCACGCAGGGACGCCATGGCGTGGCGCATGCTTTCGGTCTCGCAGCCTTCGTGCATGGCCTGTGAGCCGATGCCGAGTGCGATGGTCACAGGGTCGAGCCCCTTCTTGACCGAGAAGAGGACGCGCCCTTCTTCGTCCTTCCATCCGACCACGCGGGGGCGGCTTGGCACATCGTAGAGGATTTCCTTGAGCTGCGTCTCGATGACCGCGCGTTTCTCCTCAACGACAACGATCAGGTCGAGCCCCTCGGCCCATTCGCGCAGGCGTTGCGGCTCGAGCGGCCAGACCAGCCCGACCTTGTAGACGGTCAGGCCGATTTCCTCTGCGGTCTGCTCGTCGATCCCCAGGAGTTCCATGGCATGGACGACATCGAGCCAGCTTTTGCCGGAGGAGACGACGCCAACCCGTGCGCCCGATTTGCCGAGCGTGCGCCGGTCCAGCTTGTTGGCCCGGGCAAAGGCCTGCGCGGCGAAACGCTTGTAGTCGTGCAGCCGGTCCTCACCCTGAAAGGGCTCTTCGTAAAGCGGGATGTTCAACCCGGCCTCGGGTCTCTGGAAATCGTCGGGTTCGACGATCTTGATGCGATGCGGATCGCCGTTGACCACCGCGGTGGCCTCGATCGTGTCTTTCATGCATTTCAGACCGACCCAGCAGCCGGAGTACCGGCTCATGGCCCAGCCCGTGACGCAGTAGTCCAGCAATTCCTGCACGCCAGCGGGCGAGAGGATCGGCATCATTGCATCCATCAGCGCCATTTCGGACTGGTGGAGCGTGGTCGAGCTTTCGCCGGTGTGGTCGTCTCCCATCGCGACCAACACACCGCCAAGGGGCGAGGAGCCCGCGATATTGGCGTGGCGAAAGACATCTCCGCAGCGGTCGACGCCCGGTCCCTTGCCGTACCAGAGGCCGAAGACCCCGTCATACTTGCCTTCGCCGCGCAATTCCGCCTGTTGCGAGCCCCAGATGGCGGTGGCCGCCAGATCCTCGTTCAGACCGGGATGGAATTTGACCTCGGCCTTGTCCAGATGCTTCCTCGCGCCGGTGAACGTGCCATCGACTGCACCCAGCGGCGAGCCGCGATAGCCGGTGACATAGCCAGCCGTATTGTGCCCATTGGCCAAATCACGCGCACGCTGCATCAGGGTGGCACGGACCAGAGCCTGTGTGCCTGACAGCAGCACATCGTCCTGATCCAGGTCATAACGGTCAGAGAGTTTTACATCGCGAAGGTCCAAGACGAGATCTCCCGGGTCGCTGGTCTGGCTTATAGGTAAGCTGCTTTGACCTTTTAGTCCAGCACGAGCTTACGCGCATGACCTCATTTGTGCCGTAACCCTAATTTAGCGTCTGCGTTGGATTCAAGTCAGCGGACGGATGTGTGATGCGTTGTCCGGCAAAACGCGCCAACAAGTCACGCCAGCAAATCACGCAACGTCATGTCTTGTCCGAAAAGGAACGTCACATAGGCTGTCTCGACGAACGAGACCGGATGCAGCGATGCGATTGACGGAACGGATCTTCGGCTTTGACGCCCGGGTTGCCCGGCTTTTCCCGCCTGTCGGAACCGTGGTGCGGGTTGCAGGGCGCCGTTTGCACTATCTCGCCGCGGGAAAGGCGGAGGGTCCGCCGGTCATTCTGATACACGGGGCCAGCGGCAATCTGCTGGACTGGCGCCTTTCGATTATGCCCGAACTGGCGGAGCGGCACACGGTGATTGCCTTCGACCGTCCGGGTTTTGGTCATTCCGATGCAGCCCCCGATCCGGCCTGGACGCTGACCGCTCAGATCGCGCAGATGCGCCAGGCGCTCGTCGCGCTGGGCCACCGACGCTACATCCTTGTCGGGCATAGCTATGCCGGTGCGCTGGTGCTGGCCTGGGCGCTGGCCCATCCGGATGAGGTCGCGGGCATCGTCACGCAATCCGGCGCGATGATGGACTGGGGTGGCGGGCTTGGCCTGACCTACACTCTTGGCGGCGCGCCGGTGATCGGCGATGTGATGGCCCAGATCGCACGGCTGATGGCGAGCCCGGCCTATATCGAAAAGTCCGTGGCCGAGATCTTCGCGCCAGGGCCGGTGCCCGCCAGCTATATCGCCGAGGCGGGAATCGAGTTTGCTCTGCGCCCGCGGACCTTCCGGATGAACGCGCTGATGACAGACCGTCTGCACCGCCAGGTTGTCGCGCAGCAGCCGCGCTATGGCGATATCGTCTGCCCGGTCGAGATCATCCACGGCACTGCCGACACCATCGTGCCAGCGCATCTGCATGCCGAGCCACTGGCCGATATCCTGCCCGATGCCCGCCTGACCCTGATGCCGGGGGTCGGCCACATGCCGCACCATGAGGCGCCGGGAACAATCATCGCGGCCATCGACCGGCTGCGTGCCCGCACTGGCGCGGGGTCTTGCGGCCCCGCCGCCGATCCGCGATCCTCGGGCGAAAGGGGGCTGACGGAGGTCTGACCGCTGCCCCACACACCAGAACGGGGCAATGCGCATGCAGATCACCAAAGCCGATGTCATCCAGTTGCGCGTTCCGTTTGAAGACGGGGGCAGGGGCGAGGGCCTCTTTCACGCGAAATGGTCCGCCCTCGATTTTGTCCTTCTGCGGCTTGAGACCGATGCTGGCCTTGTCGGTTGGGGCGAGGCGTTCAGCTACTTCTGCCCGGAGGCGGTTGCTGCGCTGACCCGCTCCGCCATCGTGCCGCTGCTGCTTGGGCGCGACCCGGCGGATATGGATGCGATCCTCGCCGAGATGCGCCAGAAACTGCACATCATCGGGCGCTACGGCCTGACCATGTTCGCGATTTCCGCCGCAGACATCGCGCTCCATGATCTGAATGCCAAGGCCGAAGGGGTTTCGCTCGCCGAGGTGCTGGGCGGGCGCAACCGTTCGGATGTTCCTGCCTATGCCAGCCTCGTGCGTTATGGCGACAGCGATCTAGTCGGCGAGATCGCCGCGCGCGCGGTCAACGAAGGCTATGAGACCATCAAGCTGCACGAGATCGACCTGCCGCATGTTCTGGCCGGCCGCGCCGCCATCGGGCCGGACATCGCGCTGACCAATGACGTCAACTGCAACTGGACGGCGGAGCAAGTGCTCGGTTGGGCCGACGATCTCAAACGGGCGGATCTGATGTGGCTGGAGGAGCCGATTTTCCCGCCCGAGGACTTTGCCGGGATTGCCCGCCTGCGCCGCGAAACCGGGATCGCGATGGCCGCTGGTGAGAACGCCTGCACCGCCTACGAGTTCAACCGGATGATCGAGGCTGGCGCCGTCGACTATATCCAGCCCTCGGTCACCAAGATCGGCGGTATCGCCGAGACGATGGCAACCCGCAAGCTGGCCTATTCCGCCGGGGTGACAGTGGCCCAGCACGCCCCCTATTTCGGGCCGGGCTATCTCGCGTCGCTGCAGCTTTTGGCGGCGGCTCCGGAGGAGGAACTCTTCGAATACCTCTACATCGACCGCGCCGCCGATCTCTTCCCCGG
>CAYYZH010000047.1:0-23912 GCA_964475765.1 uncultured Limibaculum sp. | reverse complement strand
GCTGAACAGGGTTGAGGTGTTGAGCCAGATTTCACAGGGCCGGATGACGGTGACGACAGCGGCCAAAGTTTTGGGATTGAGCCGCAGGCAGGTTCACCGGCTTCTAAGGAAGTTTCAATCAGACGGTTCGGCGTCGATCCGGCACAAGGCGCGCGGCCGTGCCTCGGACAACCGGATTGAGCCTGCGGTACGGGAGTTTGCGGTGACGCTGGTTCGAGAGAAATACATCGACTTCGGGCCGACCTTTGCGGCTGAGAAGCTCGACGAGGAACACGGGCTGAAGGTGTCGCGCGAGACGCTGCGCAAGTGGATGTAGGACGCTCGTATCTGGCTGTCCCGTAAACAACGCCGCACGTTCCATCAGCCGCGCTTGCGCCGGGAATGCCTTGGCGAGCTGATCCAGATTGATGGCTCAGATCATCATTGGTTCGATGACCGCGGGCCAACCTGCGCCCTGCTTGTCTTCATCGACGACGCGACCAGCACCTTGATGCATCTGGAGTTCGTTAAGTCCGAGAGCACTTTCAGCTACTTTGGCGCGATGGAGGCTTATCTGCATGAACATGGACGCCCGGTGGCGTTCTATTCGGACAAACACGCGGTGTTCCGTGTTGCCCAGCAAGGTGCGAAGTCAGCCCTCGGGATGACCCAGTTTGGCCGTGCTTTAAACGAGTTGAATATCGAGATCCTGTGCGCGAACAGCTCTCAGGCCAAGGGCTGCGTCGAACGCGCGAACTGGACGCTGCAAGATCGGCTGGTGAAGGACCTGCGCCTGGCAGGCATCTCGGACATGGCAGCGGCCAATGCATGCCTTCCAGCCTTCATGGACAGCTACAATAAGAAGTTCGCCAAAACCCCGCGCCGTCCGGACAATCTGCACAGGCCCCTCAATATCGAACCGGATCGGCTGGCGGATGTGCTGTGCAGGCGCGACGAGCGCTATGTTGGCAATCAACTGGCCTTCTCCTACAAGCGCCAACGGATCATCCTCGAAGAGAACGAAGTCACGCGCGGCTTGCCCGGCAAGTGTGTCGACAGCTATGAGTACCCAGACGGACGCTTGGAGTTCCGCTGGAAGGGAGTCTCGTTCCCCTACTCCGTCTTCGACAAGGATCAGCGCGTCACCCATGCGGCGATCACCGGGAATAAGCGTCTTGGTGCAGTTCTTGAGTTCATCAAAGAGGAACAGGAGAAGGCCTCACCTAAGAAACGCCGCGCAGGCAAACAGCGCTCCCGCTATGAGCCAACCGGCCGGAAGCCCCCGGGAAGGCCCTCGCTGATGGAGCCTTACTACGAAAGAAAACGCGCCGAGCGAGAGGCCCGCAAAGCCAGCTAGGGCTGTGATATCTGAGGTCTCCGCCCTGTCAGGCTTTGCTACCCTCAGCGCCCAGATGGTGCATTTCTACTTTGCGGAACAAGCGACATTTCAACTTGGTTGCAACATTAGTTGCGCTAACGTCAGGCAGAACTCACCTGCCTCCATTTAAAAAAATGGCCGCCAACACGTGGGTTGGCGGCCAGTTGGCGTTCCAGAGAGGGACAGGACGCGGATCCGACAGATTTCAACTCGTGGAGCCGAGCGAGAGGCAAAAGACTGTTTCCGGTGGGCATACCGGCAGGCAATATCCTTTGCGAGGTCCGCGTCTCACCCTGGACCGCAGGCGATCATGTTCTCAGAAGACAGCCGGGATCATGAATCCGGCAAAGAGAATGAGGACAAGGACGCACAAGCCGACTGCATCGGCTGCGACTTCACGCGGGGCAATGTTCAGGATCGAGTTGGCTTTCCTCAGGGTCCGCATGGTAATGCTCCTTGTCATTCGATGTTGCTAATACGTTCTCAAAAATTATCCACAAGATCAAGAACAATTTTAGAACAAATGTGAACAAATGTAGTTTACCCCGCTTTCAGCATCCGGACCGAGGCCTCTCGTTCCATCAAATAGAGCAAGATTTTCAGAGCCTTACCGCGGTCGGAGGACAGATCGGGATCTCGATTCAGAACAAGGCGCGCGTCGTCTCTCGCGAGCTCGAGGAGAGCTGTGTCCCGTGCTAAATCTGCAATTCGGAACCGCGGCAGACCGGACTGTGCTGTGCCGAGGACGTCCCCTGCCCCCCGGATTTTGAGATCTTCCTCGGCAATGCGAAATCCGTCTTCAGATTCGCGCAGAATGGTCAGCCTTGCTCGCGCGGTCTCTCCCAACGGGGCTGCATACATCAACAAACAACTGGACCGCCCCGGACCCCTACCGACGCGGCCGCGAAGCTGATGGAGTTGGGCAAGACCAAAGCTCTCCGCCTGTTCAACAACCATTATGGTAGCTTCGGGCACATCAACGCCGACTTCGATGACGGTTGTCGCGACAAGCACCTGCGCTTCGCCGCGTTGAAACTCAGACATCGCATTGTCGCGTTGTTCTGCTGGCATCTGGCCGTGCACGATGCGCACGGCAGACGGGCCAAGTGCGTCGGACAGTTCTCTGAACCGAACTTCTGCGGCAACAAGATCGATCTCATCGCTTTCATCGACCAATGGACATACCCAATAAGCTCGGTCCCCACGCTCCACGGCTGCCTTCAGGCGATCAAGTACTTCCCCATAGCGCTCCATCGAGATCAGACGTGTGTCGATGGGTTGGCGCCCTGGTGGCTTCTCGTCCAGTACTGAGATGTCGAGATCGCCATACCCGGCCAATGACAATGTGCGCGGGATAGGTGTGGCGGTCATGATGAGGACGTCTGCTCCGTCTGGCGCTTTCTCCGAAAGTTCCATTCGCTGACGCACCCCGAACCGGTGCTGTTCATCGATAATGGCCAATCTTAGGTCTGAGAAATGCACGTCCGCTTGGAACAGTGCATGCGTGCCGATGATCAGCTTGGCGCTTCCATCTGCGAGCGCCGTCAGTTTCTCCTGCCGAACCGTACCTTTGTCACGTCCTGTAAGGAGGATGAGATCAACACCAGCAGCTTCAGCCAGCTTGCTCAGACCGGTTGCATGTTGCTGCGCGAGTATTCCCGTTGGCGCCATCAGTGCCGCCTGCCCACCGGCCTCGACTGCGGTCAGCATCGCATGAAGCGCAACTAGGGTTTTACCGGATCCAACATCGCCCTGAAGAAGCCGCATCATTCGGTTCTCGTCCGCCATGTCAGCGGTGATCTCGGCCATCACCCGGGCTTGAGCCGCGGTTGGCGAATGCCCAAACGCGGACAGAGCCTTCTCCTGCAATGCTCCCGTGCCGGCATTGCGGCGACCCCTGCCCCGCTTCATCTGGTCTCGCACGAGGTGCAATGCCAGTTGATGCGATAGTAACTCATCATAGGCGAGCCGTTGACGCGCCGTGTTCCCCGGGCCCAAGGCCTCTGGCCCTTCCGGGTGGTGTGCAATGCGCGTTGCGGCCTCCCAACCTGGCCAGGCCCGTTGCTCCATGATCTGCGCATCGAGCCATTCCGGGAGCGGCGCAAGTTCGTCTAGCATTGCCCTGACGGCCTTGACCACGGAGCGTTGGCGCAGCCCTTGCGTCAGCGGGTAAACCGGCTCCCAAGGGCGCAATCTGCCAGCTTCGGTTTCACTCAGGATCAAATCAGGATGAGGCATCTGCAAGCGGCCATCATAGAACTCGACCCGGCCCGAGATAACTCTCCGCCTGCCGTTAGGCAGCGTCCGTTCAAGCCAATCGCGTCGTGGCCGAAAGAAGATGAGTTCGAGCGTCGTCCCGCCCCCCTCGACGAGAACACGATGCGGTTGCGTTTTTGATCGCCCGGGTCGGTGCTCGAGAATGTCAGCGGTCACAGTCGCAATCTCGCCCGGCTGAATACCGCGCAGGCTGTCGCGCATTCGCCGATCATCCACGCCAGTGGGAAGAAAGAACAGAAAGTCTACGATTCGGCTCACACCCAACCGCTCGAAGTGTTTAGCGAGCTTAGGGCCGACACCCGGCAACCCGGTCAAATCGGCAAACAAAGGATAGAGTATTTCCGGGCGCCCAGACGACATGGCCTTGTTTTGCGTCAGTTCAATCAATTAGCCAAGCGGCGCGAACGGACTACCGCCAGAACCGGGCCTGGACTTCGAGGTTTTGCCAATCTGCCAGCGCTTTTGGCCAGAGGAACTCTGCGTGTGCCGCCGTGTGGCCAATCACCCGCCCAATTGCGCGTTGCATGATGGGATCGCTCTGCCCGGGCATATCGGGCGCCGAGAGAACCATCTCGGTCATGGCCGCGTCGTTCAGTGCGCCGAAGGCGGTTTGCAGGCGTTTGACGGCCTTTGTGAAGACGGCGACGGGCTCGGGATCATAGATCGTGCGAAATCCGTCGACGAGATAGCGCAGTTTTTTCAGCTCCTTGCGCAGATCGTGACGCTCCTCGATGCTCAACGCTTCGATGCGCGTGCCATAGGCAGCAACCGCTTTCCAACGTTTGTTCAGAACCCGGCGAGCCACTCTTTCGACCGGTTGAGCAAGGCGTTGGGTCTGGTCATGATCGGACCGATCGAGCCAGCCACGCGACGCCAGAAATCCGCCAAACTCGAGCCCAAACGCCCGTGCACGATCTGATGACAGTGCCGTCCTAACTTCGCAGCGAATTGCTTCCCGGCGAGTCTTGAGCGCCGCATTCAATGTTGGCAGAGAATCATCGAGTGGGGCTTCTGCCGCCATGGGGGCCACGAACTCAGTGATCAGAACATCGAGGTCGCGCAATCGCCCGACTTCGGACGCGACCCATTGCGCCGTGGTTGCGATATCGGCGACCGTAGCCTCACCGAGCACGCGGCGAAACGCCCCAAGCGCGCTTCGCAGGCGGCGCAGCGCAACCCGGGTTTGGTGAGGCCCGTTCACATCATGGCTCTCCAATGCCAGAGCAATGTTGGGCAAAGCATGGGCCAGCCCTTCGGTTAGGATCAGGCGCGCTGCTGTCTCGGCTGTCATATTCGCGGTCAGCGCAACGGTCTTGGCTTTGCGCAGGATCGGCGTGCTCGCAGGCCGCAAGAGCCTCAATGCTCTTTCGGATTTTGAACACTCTGAGAACCGTACCGGCGCGACTGACATGATCCGGTTGGCAACCGCATAGAGGTCACAGGGTTGGCCCTTGATCAACTCAAACTCGGCCTCGATGATCGGCGCAGACATGCCACCCGCTGTAACTTCGCCCTGGTCGATGGCCAATTCGATTTGGGCGCCGTTTTCCAAGTTTAAGGTTCTTTTTGTTCGCCGAAACTTTGTTTGCGCCACCGGCAACAGGCCCGGCTTTGCCAATCCGATGATCTCCTCGCGAAGGTCATCATCCGCGATCCGGTTGAGTGCGAGGTTCTGGCCGAGCACGGGACACTCATCCTCAATGGGTGTTGAAAGCCCAGCAGAGATCGGTCCCGACGCCTTTTTGACGGTTTGCACCCAGCGCCGGTTCTCGCGCCTTAACCGCAAAGCGATTCCCGCGGCGCGCAATTCGTGATCGGAGGTGTCGTAGTAGACACTGGTGAGCGTTCGGGTGACAGGCGGGCCGTCTGCCAGTTCCGAAACTTCTCTTGAACGACGAAAGGCATCGACCTGCGCCTTATCCAGCAAGAGCTTTAGCTCGATCTCTCTCATACCGGGGACGGTAAAGGCTTTCCTCTACGCTTCAAGCGTCGGTCGATCTGTTGATCAAATCCAGCCATCCGTCTTCGTCCAGCGTATCGATACCCAGTTCAGTAGCTTTCTTGAGTTTCGATCCTGCGCCCGGCCCTGCGACCACCAAATCGGTTTTGGCCGAGACGGAGCCCGAGACCTTTGCCCCAAGTGCTTCTGCGCGTGCTTTTGCTTCGGCACGGCTCATTTTCTCAAGTGTGCCTGTGAACACCACAGTTTTACCTGCGACTGGGCTTCCTTCGGATTGCGGCACTTCTGCATCCGTGGGCGAGACCTCGGACAACAACCGCTCCAACGCGGCGTTGTTCTGAGCATCGGCAAAGAACGCGATCACCGCATCTGCCATCACTTCACCTACCCCGTCGATGTTGATGACGGTGTCGCGGACTTCGCCATCCTGTCCGGCGGCATGCATGGTTTCAGCAAAGGCGCTCCAGCCGAGGAAATGCCGAGCGAACATCCGGGCGGTGGTCTCTCCGACATGTCGAATGCCAAGGGAAAAGATGAACCGTGCAAGATCGGGGTGTCGCCGGTCCTCGATCGCCTCCATCAGGTTATCGATCGATTTCTGATTGGTCACCCTGCCTTTGTTATCTCGACGCTCCAGACCCTGCTTGCGCTCTGCCAGACGGAAAACATCTGCCGGTTCCGAGATCAGACCTTCCGCATGGAACGCCTCGATCTGCTTTGAGCCAAGCCCTTCAATGTCGAGAGCTGCCCTGCTGACAAAGTGCTTAAGACGTTCCACAGCCTGTGCGGGGCATCCCAACCCGTTCGAGCAGCGGCGCACGGCCTCTCCGGTCTCGCGCGGCGCATCTGATCCACAGACTGGACAAGTCTTGGGAAACTCGAAAGTCGCGGTTCCACGTGGCTGGGAGACGTCGATTTCGGTCACTTTAGGGATTACGTCTCCCGCACGATAGATCCGGACGGTGTCACCAATGCGCAGTGCGCCGCCTTCGCGAATTGCATTGCCGCTGGAATCGACACCCTCGATATAGTCTTCGTTGTGAAGTGTCGCGTTCGAGACGACCACCCCGCCGACGGTCACTGGGCGCAGGCGCGCGACCGGGGACAAAGCACCGGTGCGGCCGACTTGTATGTCGATCCCTTCGAGCAACGTGATTGCGGTCTCGGCTGGAAACTTGTGTGCGATCGCCCATCTCGGGTTATTCGATCTGAACCCCAGACGTTGTTGAAGATCCAGCCGATCCACCTTGTAGACCACGCCGTCGATGTCATAGCCAAGGTTAGGGCGTTGCGTTTCGATGTCGCTGTAATGGGCAAGCAGCGCCTCGACGGTTTCGCACCGTTTCATAAGCGGATTGGTGGGCAAGCCCCACTTGGAGAACGCCTCGACAACTCCGGACTGGGTGTCTGACGGCAAAGCGGACACATCTCCCCACGCATAGGCAAAAAACTTCAGGGGACGCGTTGCGGTGATCGACGGGTCGAGTTGGCGCAGCGATCCCGCCGCAAAGTTGCGGGGATTGGCATAGATCTTCTCCCCCTTCTTTTCCTGTTCGGCATTCATGGCGGCGAAATCCGCATGGGCGATGTAGACTTCGCCCCGAACCTCGAACACGTCCGGCACAGGTCCTGATAACGCCTGCGGGACGTCAGCTATGGTTCTTGCGTTCGCGGTAACGTTCTCACCTACGCTGCCGTCCCCCCGAGTGGCCGCCTCTACCAACTCGCCCGCCTCGTATCGCAGCGCGAGAGAGACGCCATCGATTTTGGGCTCTGCCGTGAAGGCGATGCTCTGATCTTCCATAGACAAGAACCGCCCGACCCGTGCGGCGAATTCTTGTACATCCTCGTCGTCGAACGCGTTCGAGAGCGACAGCATCGCAACCCGGTGTCGGACTTTTGAGAAGCCCTCAAGCGGTACCGCACCGACGGATTTTGTCGGGCTGTCTGCGGCGGTAAGATCCGGGAACGCTTTTTCCAGCTTAAGAAGGCGGGCTTTCATCGCATCAAACTCGCCGTCCGAAATCTCCGGCGCATCCAAGTTGTGATAGGCTATATTTGCCGCGTTCAGGCTAGCCGCCAGAAGCGCCATCTCCGCCTTCGCCGCAGCCTTGGAAAGCCCGGCGATATCTGAGTCTTTGAACATGACGCGAGTTTGCCCCGAACCCGCAGCCGGTCAACCCTGCGTGCCCATCGGGCGGTCGACTTTTGACGGATGACGCAGCGGTGATAGGCTTAACTCATGAACTTGACCCGGCGCACAGCCCTCGCCATGGGCACTGCGGCAATCACCTCCTTACCTCTTGCGGCTGCGTCCCGCGAGAAGGCGCTCTTCATCCCTGGATATGATGAGGCAAAGGCTGTGATCGACGGAGTATCAGCTCGCGATCACCCGCATGTCGCGCGAGCGCTCCCTGAAGGTTACCGAGGTGAGGCGACCCTTTTGACCCGTATCGGTCTTGAAACTGGGCAGATCGATCATGCGGTTCTGCCTGTTCAGGGGCATGTGGCAGCGGTCGACCGAAACACGGGTATCGGTGTGCTTCATGCACAAGGTCGTGACTGGTCAGTTGCGTTCGACAGCGAGACGCTGGACCTGATCTCTGTATCGTTGCCGTTCTCCGGTGGGTTTACCGGCGGCGGCCACGTGCTCTTCATAGATGACGCACGCCACATCCTGACTGTGGAGCGAGCGCCCTATGGTCCCTACCTCGGAGCACCTGAAAAGCATTTCGGAAGGGTGAGTATTCGTGAGGCGGAAAGCCTGAAGGTCATTCATCAGATTTCCAGTCATGGGATAGCGCCGCACGATTTGGACCTGACCCCGGACGGAAAAACCCTTGTTGTTGCGAACTATGGAAGCCCTGCTCCGATCAGTTGCAGGCGAGCCGAGCAGGGATATGTTGTCGAGCCCAGTTTGACCTTCGTGGATCTCGATAGCGGTCGCTTACTCGACAAGATCGTGATCGACCCAGCGTCGAGCGAACTGCGCCATTTTGCGATGGCAGATCGGGATCGACTTCTGGCGGTCCAGGTTCAGCAGAGGTCAAGGTCAGACCACAATGCACCGGCCGACCTGACTGAAGTTCGCGGCTGTGCGTACCTTCCCGCGCCGCTCGTTTCGCTTGATCACGTTACAAAAGGGGCGCCGCCGTCTCTTGTTGAAGCTGCCAGTCCCGCGTTAATGCGGCATGGATTGTCGATTGCGCACGATGCCCTCCACGACCAGTACATTGCGACGTTTCCCTCTTCGCATGCAGTCCATGTGATCGACGGATCTGGCGGAGATGTTTTACTCAGCATCGACACCCGTACTATAGGGCTGCCTTATCCCAGCGGCCTCGCCCTAGATCCGTCGAACGGGCGCTATTTTGTTGCTGGTGCCTTTGGCCCGATACAGGCTCTGTCGTTGTCTAGTCATGAACCGCTACCTGAAGGGCGGATCGAAATAGAACTTTTCAAGCATAGCCATATCGTCCTCGCGTGAATGAGTAATGCCCAATTCTTGGCGAAAAACTGTGGAATTCGGCAATCCTTGAATCTGGTGTATGATGATCTGGGGAATTTGGAGGGACTTATGTTCAGAGTATTGACTGTCACGACGTCCGCCTTGGTAATGATAAGTGCAGCATCAGTCGGATATGCGGCGGAACGCGCCGGCGAAACCACCAGAGTTCAGCCGAATTCGTATCAGGGCGACGGATTCTTTCCCGATTTCCTCGAGACGGGAGATGAGATCTTTCGTCAGGAGAAAGTCTATACAGAAGAGTATGGCAGTATGGAGATCCGTTTTGATGATGGATCGAACCTGACCCTTGGGCCCAGCACTGAAATCGTTGTCGATAACTATGTCTACAATCCGTCCGACAGCTCCGGCGCGTCGGCATTGTCTCTCGGTCGTGGTGTCCTGAGGTTCATTTCGGGGCAATTGCCGTCTGACAGCATCGGAGTGTCCACATCAATCGCAACGATCGGGGTGCGAGGCACAGATTTCACGCTCGATACCAACACCTTCGGCTCGCTGAAGGTCTGGGTAGATGAGGGGATTGTCGCGGTTTCCCCGCTTCAATCAGACCAAACATTCGAGTTCACGGCACCTGCATACGCGGTCTGCACGGTCACAACGTGTGAGGGAACTGACCCACCGTCCGCCCGCCCGGTGGTTTTCCCCATCGCACCTAATGAGCCGGAAGAACGTGAAGATGGCGGCGGTGGCGGTGGCGGCGGCGGTGACTGAGCCGGTTTTTGCCATTTGGCGTGTGACCCCGCGGCTATCACCAGCCGCCCGGTTCGATTGCTAACAAGACGTCAGACATTTTTTTCACTGTCCCGCCAAGGATTGCTGATTGGCGCGCGTCCAAGGGTGTGAATGTTGGACGAGACAGATGATGAGCGACTTGCAATGGATGCGGCCGGTGGCGACCCGGCAGCATTTGAACGTTTGGTTCAACGTCATTTCGAACGCATTCACGCACTTTCGTGGCGGTTCATGGGCGGCCCGCCAGACAGCGAGGATCTGGCGCAGGATGTCTGTGTCGCTCTGGCGCGGAAGATCCGATCTTACCGCGCAGATGCGCGGTTCACCACCTGGCTTTACAAGGTCGTTCTGAACGCCGCGCGCGATCGGATGCGCAGGGACAAGACGAGATCCACCGCAACCGCAGCCTTTGCCGAAATCGATGACCTCCGCCGCGGCGAAGATGCAACGCGCGCCGCCGAGGCGAGCTGGGTCAGGAGCGCTATTTCCGGTCTGAAACCGGATCTGCGGGAGACAGCAGTTCTGGTCCTGGATGAAGGGCTCAATCACGCGGATGCAGCGGATGTCATGGGCGTGGCGGAGTCGACGATTTCCTGGCGACTGATGGAAGTGCGCAAAGCATTGAAGAAACTGGCGGAGACGCCCGAAGGATCGATCTCATGACCGACGATCTCGACGAAATTCGTATGGCCCTAAAACAGTCGCCGCCCCCGCCCGCAATGGCGGACAGAAGGACAGCTGCTATCTCGGCATCGCTGTTCGCATTTGAGGCGGCATCCACATCTTCCACGTCGGATCTCCAAGGTTCCGCGGACGAGATCCGTCAGAGGAGCAGGCAATCAGGCCTGTTGGCTCACACACGGAGATGGATGATGAACATGTCTCAATCCCTGCCCTCAATGAAATCGATGATGTTGGGCGGCGCATCGATGGCGGTTATGGTCTTGGCTGTCGTATCGACGCAGGATCTCAGAAAGCGCCCTTTGCCCGAAGTCGCCGAAGTTCTGGGGACGTCGAGTGAACAGGCCGCGGAGCCTTCTAAAGCCGAACCTACAAGTTCGGATGATTTGGCCTCGTCAACTGCAAACACCCAAAGACAGGAGTCGGATCTGGCGCAAGGCAACGTTGGTGAGAACCGGGCAGATCGGACATTGTCGCGGTCTCGCCAGACGCAATCCGAACTGGCGCCCGCGCCAAGTCTTCAGTCGGCACCGCAATCCGCCGCTGGCGGAGACGCAGGAACTGGCCAGCACAGTGCGTCCATCCGCGCAAAACGTCTTCAATCTGCGCCGCAGGCTTCCGCTGGGCTTCGGGCGCCCCAAGATACCAGTCGGCTGGGCGATGAAGCCCAGGCAGATAGCTTTCTGCTCGATGAGGAATCTTCATCCTTCTCCGGCTCGCAAGTCGAGGGGCGGGATCGCTTTGAACAGATTGACCCCAATCCGCTCAAGATCACGTCTGTCGACCCGGTCTCCACCTTTTCGATCGATGTTGACACCGCGTCCTACAGTTTCATGCGGTCCAGCCTGATGAATGGCGTGCTGCCCCCGAAAGATGCCATCAGGATCGAGGAACTGATCAACTACTTCCCCTACAACTACATAGCTCCGGAAACCCGCGAGACGCCCTTCCACGCTGATGTGGCCATCATGCCGACGCCGTGGAACGCAGGGACACAGATCATGCGCATCGGTATCAAGGGCTACGAGTTGTCCGCAGCTGAAAAACCGAGATCGAACCTTGTTTTCCTGTTGGACACCTCCGGCTCGATGAATGCTCCGAACAAGTTGCCGCTTCTGGTCAACTCGTTTCGGATGCTCGTGAACACTCTGGATCCCGATGACACGGTTTCGATCGTCGTTTACGCTGGCTCTGCCGGAACGGTTCTCGAACCCACCCCGGTATCCGAGAAGGCAAAGATCCTTGCCAGTCTCGACCGGCTCAGCGCCGGTGGATCCACGGCAGGTGGCGAAGGAATCCGTCAAGCCTACCGTCTTGCCGAGGCTAATTTCGACAAGGACGGGATCAATCGGGTGATCCTCGCGACAGATGGCGATTTCAATGTCGGCATCACCAATCCCGAAGAGCTGAAGGGTTTTGTCGAGCGCAAGCGCGAAACCGGTGTGTTTCTGTCTGTGATCGGCTTTGGTCGGGGCAACTACAACGATGCGCTGATGCAGTCGCTTGCACAGAATGGCAATGGGCAAGCGGCCTATATCGACACCCTCTCAGAGGCGCGGAAAACCCTGGTCGACGAGGCATCGTCTGCGCTCTTCCCTATCGCCAAGGATGTGAAAATACAGGTTGAGTTTAACCCTGCGCGGATCGCGGAGTACCGTTTGATCGGGTACGAGACACGGCGTCTGGCGCGGGCCGATTTCAACAATGATGCAGTCGACGCGGGGGAAATCGGATCGGGCCACACGGTCACTGCACTCTACGAGATCACCTCGGTTGGATCCGATGCCCGGCTTTCAGATCCGCTGCGGTATGGAACGGGAACTGAGGGCGAAAACCTGGCGTCAGAAGAAGTGGCCTTCGTCAAGGTCCGCTACAAGCAACCGGATGAGGATCAAAGCGAGTTGATTACGCGCCCAGTCACCGCCGCTGATGAGATCGACATGTCCAGCGATGTTGCGATTGAAGCGCGGTTCGCGAGCGCCGTGGCTGCCTTTGGTCAGCTGCTGCGAGGTGGACTTCACACTGAGGATTTCAGTTATGGTGACGTCATTGCCCTTGCAAATTCAGCAAAGGGTGAAGATCCGTTTGGTTATCGTACCGGGTTCGTCGATCTTGTTCGGCTGGCGCAGGCTGCAACTGCCATGGAACGTCAACGCCAGTAACGCGATGACGGGACCCGATGAGAAACCCTTACTGTCTCTTGGGGTTGGATCTTGACGGCCCCCGTTTCACGCGACATAGCCACGCAAACTTTCGGGGTGTGCAGCCATGGCGATCTTGTTGGGCATAGATACTGGCGGCACATACACCGATGCTGTCCTTCTCGATGACAGCGCAAAAGGAACCGGTGTTCTAGCCAAGGCCAAAGCACTCACAACACGTCGTGATCTGTCCGAGGGCATCGGAGCCGCGATCGATGCGGTCATGGCCGAAACTGCAGGTCTCTCGCCAGCGGACATCAGTCTGGTTTCGCTCTCCACGACTTTGGCGACGAACGCGTTGGTCGAACGTCAGGGTGGGCGTGTCTGTCTGATCCTGATTGGGTTTGATCCGAACGTGCTGGACCGTGCTGGACTTGGCGATGCCTTGTCGGGGGATCCGGTGATCTCTGTTTCGGGCGGTCATACTGCGTCGGGCGATCGCGCTGCGGATCTCGATCTCGATGCAGTTTTGGAAGGTGTGATCCGGACCAGTGAGACCGTGGGGGCCTTCGCTGTTGTTGCGCATTTTGGCGTGCGCAACGCTGAAGACGAGCGAGCGGTCAAAACATTGATCGAGGAGAAGACTGCGTTGCCGGTGACATGTGGTCACGAGTTGGCAAGTGATCTGAACGGCCCTAAACGCGCGGTCACGTCGGTTCTCAACGCTCGTTTGATCGGGGTGATCAGCGACCTTATCGACGCGACCGAACAAACGATCGCCGCACGCAACATCACTGCGCCGCTAATGATGGTGCGGGGCGACGGCTCTTTGGTCTCTGCCGGGTTTGCCGGATCCCGACCGATTGAGACAATCCTTTCCGGACCGGCGGCCAGCCTGGTCGGTGCGGCGCACCTTACCGGGTGCAGCGACGCTGTGATCTCGGATGTAGGAGGGACGACTACCGACATCGCGATTCTACGCAATGGCATCCCTGCGTTGGCCGCGACAGGTGCATCGGTAGGCGGATTTCAGACGATGGTCGAGGCCGTCGACATGGTTACGCACGGACTAGGTGGCGACAGCGAGGTCCATATCGTCACCAGTGGAACGCAGGCAAGACTGAGCCTTGGACCTCGGCGTGTTATCCCAGTCAGCCTTGCGGCCTGCCAACACGGTGATGCCATACGCTCGGCGTTGGAGGCCCAAACAAGCACACTAATCCCGCACGAACACGATGCACGTTTTGTCATCAGAGGAATGGATGTCTCTGAAACCAGATCGCTATCGGATCGCGAACGTGCTGTACTTGAACGAACCTCCGAAGTTCCAAGGTCGATGAAGGAGGTGATATCGACACGGGCCGATATCTCAGCCCTACGCGCGTTGATCACAATGGGGTGGGTGCGTCAGATTGGATTTACACCAACCGATGCCGCTCATGTCCTTGGCGAGTGTGCTGATTGGGACGCAGAGGCTGCCGAAACCGCCGCTCTCCTAATGGCGCGCCAAAGAGATGGTTCCGGACAATCCGTGCGCCCCGATGCGGGTTCCTTTTGCCAATGGGCGATTGAGACTTTGATCGAAACGTCTTCGCATCACGTTTTGAATGCGGCTCTGTCGCATGATCAGCTGCCAACGGTCGATCCCAATACGAATCCAATCGCATCAGCTGGACTAGCTCGACACTCGGGCGCTTCGACAATCAAACTCGGGCTTGGTTTGCCGCTTGTGGGACTTGGAGCATCTGCCAGCGTCTACTATCCCGAGATCGGTCGCAGACTTTCCGTGAACGCTATCGTTCCCAAGGACGCTGATGTGGCAAACGCGGTTGGAGCGGTTGCCGGACAGGTTCGCCTCTCACGAGAGGCGCTTGTCACGTGTCCGGCAGATGGCCTCTTTCGGGCGCATCTTTCAAAAGGCAATCAGGAATTTTCTGATCTTGACGCTGCAAAGGACGCGCTTCTGCGAGATCTCTCAAAGATCGTAAGAGAAGAGGCTCAGTTCGCTGGAGCGTCAGAGATCGCTTTGACCAGCGCGTGGTCGGAGCGGACGGCTGAAGTGGAGGGCAAACGCATAGTGATTGAGATCAAGCTTCGGATCACTGCCACTGGCCGTCCTAAAATTGGGTCGTGGCTCCCTCAGGCAACTTCTTCGACAGGATCCCTGAGGACGTAACCTCGACCCCAAACGGTTTCGATGTAGTTGGCACCGTCGGTTGCCAAAGCCAGCTTCTTGCGAAGTTTGCAGATGAAGACGTCGATAATCTTCACCTCGGGCTCATCCATCCCGCCATAGAGATGGTTGAGGAACATCTCCTTGGTGAGCGTCGATCCCTTGCGGAGACTAAGAAGCTCGAGCATCTGGTATTCTTTGCCGGTGAGATGGACCGGATGTCCATTGGCCTCGACTGTTTTTGCATCGAGGTTGACGGCAATCTTACCCGTATGAATCACGGACTGTGCATGCCCTTTCGATCGGCGCACGATCGCATGAATCCGGGCAACCAATTCGTCGCGGTTGAAAGGCTTGGTCAAGTAATCATCCGCACCACATCCAAAGCCCTTGATCTTGTTGTCTGCGCCATCCATCCCCGACAGGATCAACGTCGGTGTTTCGATGCGCGCCATTCGAAGCTTGCGCAGCACTTCGTAGCCGTCGATATCAGGAAGGGTCAGGTCAAGGATGATCAGATCGTAGTCGTAAAGTTTGGCAAGTTCGATCCCTTCTTCACCTGAGTCCGTCACATACGTGTTCAGGTCAGCCTTCTTTAGCATCAGTTCGATGCTTTCAGCTGTCGATGGATCGTCCTCGATCAGTAGGATGCGCATTTGGCACTCCGTATGCCCGGTTGGCTGCTCGTCAACTATGGTTAACGTCAAGGAGTAAATGGAGTATTACCAAAGGTACATAAATTATCAAAAGATCATTCTGGGGTTGTGCGCACCCTCTTGATTTGTGTGACCTTGAGGCCCCGAAGCCCAAATCGCGACATCACGGCCCGCCAGGTGGCGTATTCCTCTTCCGAGATCGCATAGCGCTCACAGGCATCGGCTTCGCTGATCAAACCGCCTTCCACCGCAGCGACGACACGCGCCTTGCGGCGGGGCACCCATCGCCGGGTTGCCGTGGACGGCAGATCCGCAAGTGTCATCTTTTCTCCATCAGGCCCGATGACATAGGCCTCGCTTTCATGTACGTCCATGATCTTTCCCCTTGGCTCTCACACCGGGGGACGAAGCTATGTGCTTAGAATTAAAGGGTAATGAAGGCTGGCAATGGTCCCAGATCCGGACATGTCGCGGACTTAATCTCGATATGGAACAGAAGAACTCACTCGGATTCACGAAGCCTCCCGAAATGACACGGGTGGTGGTGGCGATGTCTGGCGGTGTCGACAGTTCAGTCGTCGCGGCAAAGCTCTCGCACGAGGGTTATGATGTCGTGGGAATCACTTTGCAGCTCTATGACCACGGCGCGGCGCTTGCAAAAAAGGGTGCGTGTTGTGCCGGGCGGGACATCCACGATGCGCGCCGGGTCGCTGAGACCATGGGTTTTCCGCACTATGTGCTGGACTACGAAAGCCGGTTTCACGAAAGCGTGATCGAGGAATTTGCCGATCAGTATCTGGCCGGGGCCACTCCGATTCCCTGTATTCGGTGCAACGAGCGTGTGAAGTTTCGAGACCTTTTGGCCACGGCGAAGGATCTGGACGCCGATTGTCTGGCGACCGGCCATTACATCCAGCGTGCGGATGGCGATGTGGGCCCTGAGTTACACCGCGCCGCCGATCCTGAACGGGATCAGAGTTATTTCCTCTTTTCGACCACGCGGGAACAACTCGATTACCTCCGCTTTCCTTTGGGCCATCTGAAGTCCAAGGCGGAGACACGGGAGTTGGCCGAAAGCTTCGGGCTGAGCGTTGCCAACAAACCTGACAGCCAGGACATCTGTTTCGTACCGAACGGTGGATATGCAGCCGTGATCGAAAAACTGCGTCCGGGGGCCGCCGTACCGGGTGACATCGTGCACCTCGATGGACGCGTTCTTGGGGAGCATCAGGGCATCATCAACTTCACCATCGGCCAGCGCCGCGGTATCGGGATCGGGGGTGGTGAGCCACTCTACGTGGTGCGTCTCGATCCCGAGAAGCATCAGGTCATTGTCGGCCCGAGGAACGCTCTGGCCACCAGAACTGTGCCGATCAATACGATCAACTGGATCGGCGATGACGACTTCGAAGCGGCGCCGAACGAAGGCCATGAGGTGCTTGTCAAAGTGCGTTCGACCCGTCCCCCTGCCCCGGCACGCGTGCGTCCGCGGGCAGATGGAGCGGATGTGGAGTTGCTGAACGCCGAAGAAGGTGTGGCCCCGGGCCAGGCCTGTGTTTTCTATGCGCCGGACAACGTGCGCGTTCTTGGTGGGGGGTGGATTGCCCGTGCGTAACTTCCTGATCATGCTCACACTCTGCGTGGGCTTGTGGCAGGCTCCTGTGCTTGCTCAGACGACTGAGCCTTCCGAGGCCGCAATGACCTTTGTAGCGGGCTTTTCGGATGACCATCTGTCCGGAATGCTGTCACGGATCGGCGGACGAAGCGAGCCCATGATGGCGCTTTCGCAACTGGGCTCTGAAGTCGTCGCCGTGGTGTTCGATGCCGAAATCGACAACGCCGTGCGCAAGTACAGCGCCGACTGGCAACGCAATCTCGCGCTGTCCTGGACACCGTTGATGACGGATGAGGAGCTCGGCTCGCTGTCGACCGCCGGGGCGCAGTCCCCCTACACGGACAAGTACCTCGAATTGCGGACGCAGGCAGGGGCAACCATGCAGTCCTTGTCGCAAGACCTGTTCCAGAAGATTTTGGGCGAGGTCATCAGCAATACGGTTGAAAATCTGTCACCGAAATAACGTATCGGGAAAGAACCCGACGCTATTCGACGCTGACTATCCAACGGAGATCCGCCATGTCAGGCCTGTCCGCCACACTCGACAGTATAGACGATCAGATCGATGTCGCTCTGGAGCGGTTGTTCTCGCTCCTGCGGTTTGAGTCTATCTCGACCGACCCCGCCTATACCGGCGAATGCCGCAAGGCCGCGGAGTGGCTCGCTGATGATCTGAACGGCATGGGTTTTGCCGCGCGAGTGGCGGATACCGATGGCTTGCCGATGGTGGTCGCCAGCCACGACGGGCCCGGTCCACATGTCCTGTTCTATGGTCACTATGACGTGCAACCCGTTGATCCTCTTGAGCTTTGGGACGGCGCGCCGTTCGAGCCAAAGATCATCGATCGTCCCGATGGCACGCGGTACATTCACGGCCGCGGCGCTGCAGATGACAAGGGGCAGTTGATGACCTTTGTCGAGGCGTGCCGGGCATGGAAGGCCGCAACAGGCTCCCTGCCCTGCAAGGTGAGCATCCTGCTGGAGGGTGAAGAAGAATCCGGCGGCGAAAGCCTTCCGCCCTTTCTCGAAGCCAACCGGGATGAGTTGACCGCCGACATAGCTCTGATCTGCGACACGGGCATGTGGGACGCACGTACCCCCGCGATCACGACGATGCTGCGCGGCAACGTGGCGGATCAGATCACGATCCATGCCGCGTCGCGCGACCTGCACTCCGGCATGTATGGCGGGGCTGCGGCGAACCCGATCCATGTGCTCACCCGTATTCTGGCGGGCATGCATGGGGATGACGGGCGCATTCTTATCCCGGGCTTCTACGACGGGGTGTCGGAGTTGCCTGATGACATCAAAAAACAGTGGGATGGGCTTGGGTTCAAACCGGAAAAGTTCCTTGGCGATATCGGATTGTCCGAGCCTTGGGGCAAGCACGGCTACTCGGCACTCGAACATGTCTGGTCGCGCCCGACCGCCGAAGTGAATGGCATCTGGGGTGGTTACATTGGCGAGGGCTTCAAGACTGTGATCCCGGCAGAGGCGCATGCGAAGGTCAGCTTCCGTCTTGTCGGCGCGCAAGACCCGGAGGATGTCCGCGAGAAGTTCCGCGCCTTCATCCACAGCAAGTTACCGTCAGACTGTTCGGTGAGCTTCAGGTCTCGTGGTGGTGGGCACGCCACCGTCATGCCAACGACCGACCCGAAATTTGAGCAGGCTCGACAGGCACTTACGGACGAATGGGGGACAGAAGCCTCCTTCATCGGATGTGGCGGGTCGATCCCCGTGGTCGGTGAGCTCAAGGCCCGGTTGGGCATGGATTCCCTGTTGATCGGATTCGGGCTGGAAGACGACAATATCCATTCGCCCAACGAGAAGTACGAGGTCAGCAGTTTCCACAAGGGTGCGCGATCCTGGGCCCGTGTCCTTAGCTCTCTCTCGACTTGAGTTTTCTCTCGTAAGGCACTGGGAAAACTAATTTCTTCGTCCAGACGCGCCGCCGCGTCGACGTGGTTTCTCTACCGACTTCAGAGAATCCTTTAAGACCTTTGTCATGGGATGATCGGGCGGTTCATCGCGATAGTGCGCCAGCAGCGCGCGCACGGCGGTGCTGGCGGCAATGTCATCGCTCAGACCCAACGCCCAATCGAGAAAGATCGACCGGCAGTCCTCCGGCCCAATCCCATCAATCCGATAGGCCTCGCGGATCAGGCCACGTGGGTCATAAAGGTTCGAAGAATCACCAATAGAATCAGGCACTTACACGATCTCCAGCGACACCGACGCGTGATCACCGATGCGATAGATGAACTGATCCCCGGGTTTCGGGAAGCGTGTACGCAGCACTGAGCCTGTGATGACGAACTCGCCCTTCTGGATCGTCTCACCACGTCCGGAGAAGTGGTTCAGAACCCAGGCGAGTGAATTCAACGGATCGGCTGCGCCCGTATTGCCCTCCTCCGGAGCTTGACCTTTCTGCTCCAACACACTTGGAACATTGTTGAAATCAAGATCATGCCATCCTGGAATCTCTGCGCCCAGGATCACTCCGCCGCACCATGCGTTGTCTGCGGCCAGCGTCAGAACATCGATCTTGGCATAGTCCGCCCCGCGATCCTCGATCAGTTCGAAGGCGGGGCGAACATTAGAGATAACCTGATAAGCCGTTGTTGCATCGTGATTTTCTCCCGGTTCGATGTCGCGGGACAGCTCGACGGCGAGTTCGCATTCCAACCCGATATGGCGGAACGTGGACGCATTTATCGCCACGGATCCATGGTGAATATCCTGCTGGAAAAACGCCCCGGCAATGGGATGATCGATCCCCAGCATTTGTTGCATTGTATGCGAAGACAACGCGATCTTGCGTCCGGCCATCGGCCCGCGCTCAGCGGCCAGAAGGGTCTGAAGCCGGTGCTGGATTTGGTATGCTGTTCCCAGATCTTCAGGCGCTAAATTGCCGGAGAGGGTCTCGTAGGGTGCTCTGGTCCGCCAAGCGTTGCAAAGATGCTGGGCTGCCGCTTCGATATCCGCCATTCCCGCTCCCCTTTTCGCCGGGCACCCTGCAAGGTAAGTGCCTCTGAGACAAGCCAAATTCTTGACCCGCCGCCATCTGCCCCGCAGGATGGAACGAACCAAGGAGGAGACCAGTATGATCGTCGTCAGCGGAGAATTCCTGATCGGGACCGACAGTATCGAAGCCGCCCGCGTCGCCATGATCGCCATGGCCGCGGAGACCGCCAAAGAAGACGGGTGCATCCACTACCGCTTCTACCAAGACATTGAATTTCCAGACAGATTTCATGTCTATGAGGAGTGGGAGAGCGATGCCCATCTCGCGGCCCATGCAGCCTCGGCGCATATGCAGGTGTTTCGTGGGGCGATGGGCGAGCTGAACCTCATCTCACGCAAGGTCAAGAAGATGACCGCGGGGAATCTGGCCGAACTCTGAGGCTACGATCCGGGGTGGAACTGCGTCGCTAAGGCCAGGATTCACCCCGTATGGCAGGCGTATGGCTCGCGTATGGCAGGCGTATTGCAAACGTCTGGCACCTGTATGGCTTGCGTATGGCAGGCGTATGTACACGAAGTCGACCCGGACGGCCCCTGTTCTGACACCGGAGTGAGCTGATTTCCCGCGGGAAGAAGAGCGAGTGATCGGCGGTCGCGAGCTTCTGGCGCTGCCTCAGATCCGACCGTGAATTTGCAACAGGGCGACGCAGGCAATGGTCGCGGCATCGGTCAAGATGCCCGAGCGGATCATCTCGAGCACCTCAGCGACGGAGAACTTCCGGCAGATCATGCCAAGCTCCTCCGGTTCGCGGTTCGACGCGTTCTGCTGGAGACCGGTGGCGAGGAAGAGGTCAAACCTCTGCGTGCAAAATCCCGGCGCAATGTGAACCTGGCCGATGTGCTCGAGGCTCTCCGCCACAAGGCCGGTTTCTTCTCGCAATTCCGTCCGAGCGAGGTCCTCGGCTGACCCGGTCTTGCCCGCGGGCCAAGTGCCCATGGGCAACTCCCAATGCCGCGCACCAACGGGGTAGCGATACTGCTCGACCAGATAGAGATACCCGTTCTCGAGCGCTGCAACCGCAGAAAAGTCGGGCTTCTCGACGACACCGTAGATGCCATCGACCCCGTCGGCTCGGCGAATGCGGTCTTCGCGGACACGCATCCAGCGATTGCTGTAAACCTCGGCGGTGTGAAGCGTCTCGATCTCAGCCGGATCGTGGGTCACAACAGCGCTTTGACCTTTTCGGCGACGGCCTCGGCGGTGATGCCGAAGTGCTTGTAGAGATCGCCCGCCGGGGCGGACCCGCCAAAGCTCTCCATCCCGACAAAGCCTGCTTTGGCTTCGCGACCGCGCTCACCAAGGAGCCACTGATCCCAGCCCTGACGCACCGCAGCCTCGATCGCGACGCGCACGGCGCCGCCGGGCAGAACCCGTTTGCGATAGGCCTCGTCCTGGGCGGCGAACAGCTCCCAGCAGGGCATCGACACGACACGGGTGCCAATCCCTTCCGCCTCGAGCTTGGCCTTGGCGTTCATGGCGACCTCGACCTCGGAGCCCGTTGCCATCAGGATGGCCTGGCGCTTGTTCTCCGCGTCTGCCAGCACGTAGGCGCCTTGGGCTGTCAGGTTCCGGTTCACATGCTTGGTGCGCACGGTCGGCAATCCCTGACGGGTTAGCGCCAGAACCGACGGAGTGCTCTCGGAAGAAAGCGCCAGCTCCCATGCCTCGGCAGTCTCGACCGCATCGGCGGGACGAAAGACGTTCATGTTCGGCGTCGCCCGCAGCATCGCGATATGCTCGACCGGCTGGTGCGTCGGGCCATCCTCGCCAAGACCGATGGAATCGTGCGTCATCACATAGACGACGCGCTTGCCCATCAGGGCGCTGAGGCGCATGGCGCCGCGCGCATAATCGGTGAAGCAAAGGAACGTCCCGGCATAGGGCGCGACCCCGCCATGCAGGGCCATGCCGTTCATCGCCGCGGCCATGCCATGCTCGCGGATGCCATAGTAGACATAGCGCCCCTTCGCGTTGTCCGGCGCAAAGGTGCCGAGATCCCCGGTCTTGGTGTTGTTCGAGCCGGTCAGATCCGCCGAGCCGCCCAGCGTCTCCGGCATCACCGGGTTGATCGCGGTCAGCGCCATTTCGGACGCCTTGCGGGTCGCGACCTTGGGCTGATCGGCTGAGATCTCCTTCTTGAGCTTGCGCACCGCGCCGGTCAGCCGTTTCGGCGGCCCACCGGACATGACCCGCTTGAACTCAGCCTGACGGCTAGCCGAGGTGCTGTCGAAGTCTTCCGTCCAGACCTGCCGGGCGGAGGCAAAGCGCTGTCCGGCCTCGCCCCAGGCATCGCGCGCGCTGTTCGAGATCTCGAACGGGGTCGGCGAGACGCCGAGCGCCTGCTTGACCAGCGCGATCTCTTCATCACCGAGCGGCGCGCCATGTGCCCCGGACGTGTCCTGCTTGTTCGGAGAGCCAAACCCGATATGGGTCTTGCACGCGACCAGAACCGGCGCCTTGGCAGACTTTGCCTTGGTCAGCGCCTGATCGATGGCCGCATAGTCGTGCCCGTCGACGGCGATGGTCTCCCACCCCGACGCAGCGAAGCGGGCCATCTGGTCGGTTTTGTCCGACAGCGAGACCTCGCCATCGATGGTGATCCCGTTGTCGTCCCAGAGGACGATCAGCTTGTTGAGGTTCTGATGACCGGCGAGCGCAATCGCCTCCTGACTGATCCCCTCCATCAGGCAGCCATCGCCAGCGATGACCCATGTGCGGTGATCGACCAGCTTCTTGCCGAAGCGCGCGGAGAGCGAGCGCTCGGCCATTGCCATCCCGACCGCGTTGGCGAGCCCCTGCCCCAGAGGCCCCGTGGTGGTTTCGATCCCGGAGGCGTGACCGTATTCCGGGTGACCCGCGGTCTTTGCACCGAGCTGGCGGAAGTTCTTCACCTCCTCCATCGTCATGTCGCTGTAACCCGCGAGATGCAGCACCGCATAAAGCAGCATCGAGCCATGCCCTGCCGAAAGCACGAAGCGGTCGCGGTCCGCCCAATCGGGATCTCTGGGGTCGTATTTGAGATGTCCGTCAAAGAGCACCGCCGCGACATCGGCCATGCCCATTGGCATGCCGGGATGGCCCGATTTTGCCGCCTGAACCGCATCCATCGCCAGGATGCGAATGGCGTTCGCCATGTCAAAGCGCCGCTCGTCCGCCGCCTTCATGTCTGCGATGGTCACGGTATGCCCCCTCGTCTTTTCCGGATCGAATTGGCCCTGCCGGATGCCCGCGTTTCGGCAGGTGCCTTCGACGGCGGCGTAGCTGATCCGAACCGAAGGGGTCAAGCCTTTCCCGGCATAATGGAACGTGTCAGCAGATATTTGCCGAAAGCGGGTAAATCGGGCTAATGTTGTGGTGTGCTTACGACTACACACACGATTCGGTGTAGCCTACGCGCATCAGCGGGCCCATGAGAACGAGGTCCGTGTCTGCGCGAGCAGAGCGAGCAGGAGCAGAAATGAGCGAATTGGAAAGTGCCCTTCAACGACTAGGCGATGCGGTGAAGCGGCTGGAGACGGCAATGGACGAACAGGACGAAACCGCGGGGGATGCCCCCGAGGTGGAAATCCCTGCGGTTGTGGCCGAGCGCGATCACCTCGCCAATGAGGTCGAGAAACTGCAGGCCAGAGCCGATGAGGACAAGCTGCTGCGGGCCGAAGCGGCCGATGCGGTGCGCCAGGCGCTGATCGACCTGCGCGGCGCTGTTGGACAGGGAGCCCCCGCCAATGCCTGAATTGACAGTGGAAGTTGGCGGTCGGAGCTATCGCCT
>CAYYZH010000046.1:0-24153 GCA_964475765.1 uncultured Limibaculum sp. | reverse complement strand
CCCATCCGGTCGGCCAGCCGATCCGCAACGCGGTCGATTGCAAGGTGCAGCAGCACAGTAAAAAGCGCTAGCACGAACAGCGCCGCAAACATCAGGTCAATCTTGGCCCGCCCATTGGCCAACAGCATCAGGTGGCCGAGCCCCTGAGACGCCCCGACCCACTCGCCGATCACCGCGCCAAGCGGTGCATAGACTGCAGCAAGCCGAAGACCTGAGGCCAGCGATGGGATCGCAGCGGGGATGCGCACCCGCCACATGATGCGAGCAGGGCTCGCGCCCATGGTCCGCGCGAGATCGACCCAGCCCTGCGGCGTCCGGGTTAGCCCGTCATAGAACGCGGACATGACGGGGAAGTAGATGATCAGCAGTGCCATGACGATCTTGGACCAGATGCCATAGCCGAACCAGATCGTCAGAATGGGCGCCAGCGCAAAGACCGGCACCGCCTGCATGAAGATCAGAATTGGACGTACGACCGTTTGGGCGGCAGGAGAGCTGGCGAGCTGGATCGCACTGGCGGCCCCCAGCAGGACACCGAGGACCAGGCCGATTCCGATCTCGGCAAACGTTACCAGCGCGTTTTCCCAAATGAGCAGGCGATTGGCCCAGAACGCTTCCGCAACCCGGAGCGGCCCGGGCAGGATGAAGTGCTTCATGTCGCCGGCCCAGACGACAAACTGCCAGAGCGAGAGCGCCACCATGGTGGCGAGCAATCCACGACCCAGCGCGCCGGTCATACCGGTTCCCGAAGCAGGTCGAGGAGGCGCGTCTGACAGGCAAACACTTCCGCGTCATCGACTTCGCGGATCGGCAGTGCTGGAGGCGGTGGTGCAACATGAAGCCCGCCTTCGGTCATCGCAAAAATGGTGGACCCGAGACGCGCCGCCTCGGCCGGATCGTGCGTTACGAGGAGCACTGTGCGCCCGGCCAGCAGACGAAAGGCCAGCTCCTGCATTTCGGCCCGGGTCCGGGCATCAAGCGCTGAGAACGGCTCGTCGAGCAGAACAATGGGCCGATCCTCGATCAGCGTTCGCGCCAGCGCCACGCGTTGACGCATGCCGCCCGACAAGTGGCGCGGACGTTTGTGCGCGTGCTTGGCCAAACCAACCTCGGCGATAACAGCCTTGATTCGCATGGGATCAACGCGTTCACCGCGCAGCCGCGCACCGAGCGCGACGTTGCCGCTGACATCCAGCCAGGGCAGCAGCAGATCGGATTGTGCCATATAGGCGATCCGCCCGGTCAGCGCGGCGCCGTCCCCGGCAAAGATATTGCCATCGAAGCGCGCGCCGGTCTCTAACCCCGCGATAAGACGCAGGATGGTGGACTTGCCAATACCGGACGGCCCCAGAAGGCACGTCCACTCCTTCGCCGCAATGGTGAACTCGAACGGGCCGAACAGCGTCCGGCCCTCCAATGCGGCACTGCCGGAGAAGGCAATCCCCGGCGCGGAGGTCATGCGAGTGCCCTCACGTGGGTCTCACTTGGCCGTCACGTCGACCACAATCTTATCGACCGGATTGAGGCCGGGGATCAGACCGGTCTCTTTCAAAAACGCCTCGAAGCGTTCGTACCGCCCGGCATCCACGGCGGCAGGACGCAGAGCAAAACGGGGCAGCGTGTCGACCCAGGCGCGAGCGTTCAACTCGTCATCCAGCTCCGTCGATGTCGCCTTGAAGATCTCCCAACTCTCGTCCGGGTGATTGATGATGTACTGGGTGGCCAGTTCGGTTGCCGCAAGAAAGCGCGCGATCTTATCCGCGTCCATTGTCTCGGGGTTCGCGACGTAGATCAGTTCGTCATAGGCGGGCAGCCCCTCCTCCTCGAGATAGAAACACTTGCCCGGCACCTCCTCGATATCCATCTGGTTAAGCTCGAAATTGCGGAAGGCGCCGATGACGGCATCGACCTGATTGGACATCAGCGCGGGCGAGAGCGACCAGTTCACGTTGATCAGTTCGATATCGTCCATTGTGAGCCCGGCGCGGTCCAGAATGGTCGAGAGGAGCGCTTCCTCGACTCCTGCCACTGAGTACCCAACCTTGCGGCCCTTGAGATCGGCGACCGTATTGATCGGCCCGTCTTCGAGCACCAGCAGGCAGTTCAAAGGCGTCGCGACCAGCGTGCCGACACGAACCAGAGGCAGACCCTCGTGGATCTGAAGGTGCAATTGCGGCTGATAGGAGACGGCCAGGTCAGCCCGACCCGCGGCCACCAGTTTCGGCGGATCAGCGGGATCGGCAGGCGGCACGACCTCGATCTCTAGGCCTTGATCGGCAAAGTAGCCCTTCTCCTCGGCAATGATGATCGGCCCGTGATCAGGGTTCACGAACCAGTCGAGGATCAAGGTCATCTTGTCCGCAGCCTGTGCGGGCAGCGCAAAGAGGGCGAGGAAAAGGACAGCAAGGCGTGTCATCGGTCACTCCGGTTTTGGCCACGCAGCGCGCGGCGTCGAAAGGGCATTGGCACGTGGAGGGACACTGAAAGGATGGTCCCGTTCCCTACGCCGGAATTGCCCGGATCAGGTTCGATGGGTCGGTGCGTTGCACCTCTCAGCCCGGACGGGCACCCCAACGGATGCGGGAGTGATAACGCGGTGGGGCCTGCGCTGCAAGCACCGGACATCGCCAAGAAAAAACCCCCGCCATAGGACGGGGGTTCTTTGGGTTCGGCCCGGTGCAACCCCGGACACGGCGCACGGGTCAGGTGCGCGGGTCTTCCTGATCGGTCTCGGTATCGATGACCGGCGCGGGGCCGTCTTCGCCGCCATCGCCATCCTCATCGAGCGCCGCGGAGCCGACATCATCGAAGAGCTCGGCAATGTCGAACTCAGCTTCGGCGTCCTCTTCAGCACGCAGATCCTGAATGGACCGGCCGCTGGCCTGCAACTCGGCTTCTTCCTCGGATCGCGCGACGTTGATCGTGATCGTCGCATCGACCTCCGGGTGAAGGATGACCCGCATCGGGTGCAGGCCCAGCTCCTTGACCGGACGGTCCAGAACGATCTGACCGCGCTCGACCGAAAAGCCTTCCGCTGTCGCGACCTCGGCAACATCGCGCGATGCGACGGAGCCATAGAGCGATCCGGCCTCAGACGCCTGGCGAATGATGACAAACTGCTGGCCATCGAGTTTCGCGGCAACCGCCTCAGCCTCGGTCTTCATCTCGAGATTGCGGGCCTCAAGCTGGGCGCGCTGGGTCTCGAAGCGCTCCATGTTGGCCTTGGTCGCGCGCAGCGCCTTTTCCTGCGGCAACAGGAAGTTCCGGGCATAGCCATCCTTAACGGTGACCACGTCGCCCATCTGTCCCAGCTTTTCGATCCGCTGGAGGAGTACAACATCCATGTCAGCCTCCTTTAATGGACGGCGTAAGGCAGAAGCGCCAGAAACCGCGCGCGCTTGATGGCCCGAGCCAGCTCACGTTGTTTCTTGGACGACACCGCGGTGATGCGCGACGGGACGATCTTGCCACGCTCGGAAATGAAGCGTTGCAGCAGTTTGACGTCCTTGTAGTCGATGGTCGGTGCGTTACCCCCCGAGAACGGGCAGGACTTGCGCCGGCGGAAAAACGGTTTGCGCGCCATTACGATTTCTCCTCACGGGGGCCGCGGTCTTCGCGGGGACGGTCATCACGCGGTTTGTCGTCACGGGGACGGTCGTCGCGCGGCGGGCGATCGTCGCGATCACGGCGCGGGCCACGATCCCGGTCGCGGCCACGGCCGCGGTCGTCCCGGCTGTTCTTGGCCAGCACGATGGCGCTCGGGCCTTCCTCGTGCGCATCGACCTTAATGGTCAGCACTCGCATGATGTCGTCGTGCAGACGCATCAGGCGTTCCATCTCCTGAACGGCCGGTGCCGGGCTATCGGACTTCATGTACCCGTAGTGGCCCTTGCGGTTCTTGTTGATCTTGTACGACATCGTCCGGAGGCCCCAGTATTCGGTGCCCACCATCGTGCCGCCATTGTCTGCAAGGATCTGGCCGAAGTGCTCGATCAGCCCTTCTGCCTGCGTGTTGGAAAGATCCTGACGCGCAATAAAGACATGCTCATAAAGAGCCATGGTCTACCTCTTATCCAAGCGCGCTTCAAAACACGGGGGTCTGGGCTTCCGGTCCCGTGTACGAGTGGCGTCGCAGTGCTGTCGTTCGGAAGCTGCGCGGGGATACAGTCGCATCGTCGGAAAATCAAGCCCCGGGCCCTGTTTCGCCGTGATGGCAGCGCGTTAGAAATTACGGTATCATGTCACCAGCGGTTTGTAATTTTCGGCGAGGGGTCATTCAACGCGATGAGACGGGTATGTCGATTGGGAATTGCTCGCGCTTTCATTGCCCTTTTGGTCTGGGTGGGATTTGCATCCGCACATGATGCGGGAGCCGCGACCCGCGTCGCACTGGTCATCGGGAATTCCGACTATCGCGATGCGCCGCGCCTGCGCAATGCAGTCAACGACGCGGAGGCGATTACCGAAAGGTTGACGGGTCTGGGCTTCGAGGTTCTGGACGGCACAGACCTTGAATATGCCGCCATGCGTCGCCTGATCCGGGAGTTTTCGGATGCGGTGGCCGGGGCGGAGCTTGGGCTCTTCTTCTATGCAGGCCACGGCATTCAGGTGAACGGCAAGAACTATCTCCTGCCCATCGATGCCGCGCTGAAATCCGAGGCGGATCTCGACTTTGCCGCGATCGATGTGGATCTGGTGACGCGCCAACTCGACCGGGGCTCAGCCACCAAGGTTTTGTTGCTCGACGCTTGCCGGGACAATCCGTTCGAGAGCGCGCTGACCCGGTCGATGGCCCTCACCCGAACCAGCAGTTCGCTCGGGCGGGGGCTGGCCAAGATCCGCGCCTCGGGCGGATCGCTGATCGCCTTTGCGACTGAACCGGGTGAGGTGGCGCTGGACGGCGACGGAGTGAACAGCCCGTTTACAACGGCGCTTCTCAAACACATCGGCACACCAGGTCTGGAGATCAACGTGATGATGACCCGCGTGCGGGCCGAGGTCTTCAAGAGCACCGATCGCCAGCAGCTGCCGTGGACAAACTCGTCGCTGATTGGCGAGGTCTATCTGATGCCTGTGATCCAGGGCGATCTGAATGTGACCGTCGCGCCCGGCGCGCAGACGGCAGAGGTCCTTCTATGGCAGGCAGCAGAGAAGGGCGGCACGGCAGCCGAATACGAAGCCTATCTCGACCAGTTTCCCGAGGGCACGTTTGCGGGGCTGGCCAAGGTCAGGATCGCGGCACTGACGAATGGCGACGGGGCAGAGCAAACTGCGTCCGAACCCGCTGCGGAGACTAACAAGGAGCAGCCCGAGGTGGTCGCCGCGCTCGGCCCAGCGGAGGTTGAGGCGGCCATTGGCCTTACCCGGTCAGCGCGGCGCGAAATTCAGGAAAGGCTTTCTGTTCTTGGCCACGATCCACGCGGGATCGACGGGGTGTTCGGGCCGGGCACCCGCGCCGCAATCTCCGCCTGGCAGGGAACCGCGGCGCTGCCTCAAAACGGGTATCTAACCCAGGATCAGATTGCGCGTGTGAAGGCGCAATCCGAGACCGGACTGGCAGCCTATCGCGCCGAGCAAGTCCGCAAACGTGAAGAAGCCCGAAAGCGCGAGGAGACCCGCAAAGAAGCCGCGCGGCGGCAACAAAGCACCAGCGACCCGGGCAACACAAGCAGCGCTGGGGCGGGCAGCAACACGAGCAGCAAGACAACCGGACCTTGGCGCGCTGTTGCAGCCTGCGGAAATGCCCGAGGAACCGCCAGCCATACCAATCGACAACGCGCCATGCTCCAGGCCGCAAAGGCATGCGCTGCGCGCGGCGGTTCTCCAACCTGCTGCACAACTGGCGTGACAGTCAGCCGATAGAGCAAAGTTGCGAGGTTAAAAATGCGTATGAGAGCCAAATGGGTCGCTGCAACTCTCGTACTGGCCCTCACTGGGTGCCAGGGCACCGGGAACAGTCCGACCTTCACCAACCCGAATGAAGTCGAACGCGACAAGCTTGCCGAAACACCGGCCGGAGAAGAGGTGGAACTCGGCAATTACGCATTTTTGAACCGAAATTGCGATGGTGTAGCGTTTCGGATGGATCTGCTCGACGAGCCCAAAACTGGATCCACCCGGATCGAAAGATCTGTTTGGGCAGTACCGGACAAAACCACCTTCGGAAATAACAGCTGTGCAGGGGAGATCGTGGCCTCAAAGAAGCTGATCTATGTCCCCGCAAAGGGGTTCACAGGCAAAGATACTCTAACAGTGCGGGTCGAACATCGTGGCTATGTCGCGACAGACAACTTCACAGTCGAAGTTTTCTGACCTCGAATTCTTACGTGTAATCATGGACTTGCGCTGGCCACCACAAAAGTCTCTCGCCTAAATGTCAATTTTATGCCTAAATTCAGTGGCAAGGTTCTCTTTGGAGTAGTGTCGAGAAAGGCAGAGTATGGAGTTTTTACGAGCGCAACTGTCACTCTGCGGTATGTCGGTCGACGCCGCGGCGCAGTATTTCGACGTTCACCGCCGGGTCGTTCGTGGATGGATCTTCAACCCGGACAAGATGCCCCAGCATGTCCACACCGCTCTGGTAAAACTGTTCGCCGAGCAGGAGGAGATGGCAGAGGAAATCGTGGAGGCATGGGAGGAATCGGGCCGCCCCGACACGTTCAAGTTTGCGGTTTCCTCCACCGATGAGGAAGCGCAGGAGATGGGTTGGCCGTGCGTTTCGGCGCAGATGGTGCCGCCGGCCATTGCGCAAACCGTCGTTGCCCCTGCCAGGATCGAGATTGTGTCGCTGACGACATCATCCGATGAAGCGCGTGCTCTCGAGGTCGCCTGAAAGCGTTCCGGCCTACTTCACATCGTCCGACCGCGTATCAAATGGGCGATGGCACGCGATCGCCAAGCGCTTGACACTGGTCTGATCCGCCCAATCGTGGCACATCTCCCCTGTTGAACAGGGAGAAGTAAGTGAGCGATCAATCCGGCCGTTCGTCCGTTCCCAAAACCGCCGATGTCGTTGTTGTTGGCGCCGGTTTCGCGGGCATGTATCTGCTGCATCTTCTGCGCAACCAAGGGGTCGATGCCGTCGTTCTGGAACAGGGCAGCGGCGTTGGCGGGACATGGTATTGGAACCGCTATCCCGGTGCGCGGTGCGATGTCGAATCCGTGCAATACAGCCACAAATATTTGCCCGAGTTGGAGCAGGACTGGGATTGGTCCGAGCGCTATGCGCCACAACCCGAAATCCTCGCCTATGCCAACGAGATCGCCGATCGTTTGGATCTGCGTCGGGACATTGCGTTTGGGCGCCGGGTCAGGCGCGCCGAATGGGACGAAGACGCCGCCGCGTGGGCGATCACTTGTGATACGGGCGAGAGCGTCTGCGCCTCGTTCTTTATCATGGCGACGGGATGTTTGTCCGTCCCCAATGTTGTCGACTTTCCCGGGCGGGACCTCTTCAAGGGCCGGGCCTATCAGACCGGACAATGGCCCCACGAGGAGGTGGACTTTTCCGGCCAGCGGGTTGCCGTTATCGGCACCGGCTCCTCGGCGATCCAGTCCATCCCGGTCATAGCCCGGCAGGCTACAGAACTGACCGTCTTTCAACGCACGCCAAACTATGCCGTGCCTGCCAAAAACCAACAGCTGGACGACGCCTATCGAAGCGAGATCAAGGCGGGGTATGGGGAACTGCGCGATGCCCAGGCCAAATCGGTAAGCAACATCGCAGGCCCCCCGCCCCTGGGTCCGGCAGGCGATCATTCCCGCGAAGCGCAATGGGCTGAATTCCAGCGCCGGTGGGATGCGGGCGGGCTGCTCTTCAATGCGGCCTTTACCGATGTGATGTTCGACAAGTCCGCGAACGAAACCGCAGCAGACTTCGTGCGGACCAAGATCCGTGAGACGGTGAAAGATCCAGACACCGCGGCTTTGCTTTGCCCGGCCAACACGCTCGGCGCGAAGCGGCTTTGTGTCGATATCGGCTATTTCGAGACCTATAACCTGGATCATGTTTCGCTGGTGGATGTCTCCAACGACCCCGTCTCGATTGCTCCGGAAGGTGTGATCGCCGGCGGTCAGACCTATCCAGTTGACGCGATCGTGTATGCCACAGGGTTCGATGCGATGACCGGGGCTTTGCTCGCGGTGGATATCCGAGGGCGTGAGGGCGTTCGGCTACAGGATCGCTGGGCAAACGGGCCGCGGTCATATCTTGGTTTGGCCATCCACGGGTTCCCGAACCTTTTCACTGTCACCGGCCCAGCCAGTCCTAGTGTGTTCACGAACATGATCCCGACGATCGAGCAGCATTGCGAATGGATCACTGATTGCATTCAGTCGCTGAGGGACCAGGGGCAACGCAAGATCGAGGCAGAACTCGAAGCCGAGAACGCTTGGATGGAGCACAATCGCGAAGTCGGCGCCGCACATCTACGGTCATCGACTGCAAGCTGGTACACGGGCGAGAACATCGAGGGCAAGCCCGTCGGGTTCATGCCCTATATCGGCGGAATGATTCAGTATCGGGAAAAATGCGACGCCATCGCGGCGAACGACTATGAGGGCTTCAGTTTAAACGCAGAAAGACCTGTTCCGACCGATCAGTCTTGATAGGCGGTACGTGCGTCCCGAGCTGTGCATGAGCAAGCCGGATGCAGTTAGAGATCTCTTCAAGCACGGCACTGGGAAGTGCGCCTCGTTTCGTCGGCCTAGTCTATTTCATTCCTGGTCCTGATCCCGCCACTATGCGGTGACAGCGCTGCCACAAGCTTCGGTCCCTCGCACCCAAACTGGGCGCGCAGACCACGGAACCTGGGAAGGTGTGGAGCAGGCGCTTACGCCCCTGTCCGAACCAACCGTCTTAGGCACCGTTTTCGGCCTGAAGGTTTGATCGATCTCAGGTCCCGGCTCTCACCGGTCCCGGCATGCACAGAGCGGTATACATTGGTCTCCGACATGTTGCGCTGGGAACGGCAGGACCGCGCGCTGATACCTTGTTGTGCAACTTTCACTTTTAACAGAATGACCGTTCTGATATTATCAAGTGATGCCTCGCACCAAGACCCACACCAAAGACGATTTGATCGATGCTGCCCTGCATCAGTTCTGGGCGCATGGCTTTAGTGCAACTTCGATGGACGATCTGGTCAAAGCCACAGGGGTCAGTCGGCATGGCATTTATTCCGAATTCCCCGGCAAAGCGGGGCTCTTCGCTGCGATCTTTGCAAGATACAGCGAAACGGTCGTCACACCCGCTTTTGCAGCGGTCGAGTCGGATCAGGCCGATCTCGCAGACATCGCTCGATACTTTGAACATCAGATTGCCCTAGCCGAGTCCGTAGGTATGCCCGGCCCAGGATGTCTGGTCGGCAACACCGCGACAGAAGCCGCAGCCCAATCCGCTCCGGTAAAAACAGCTATATCTGCCCACAACGACCGTTTGCTGATGGGGTTCTCCAAGGCGCTTAAGCGGACCACCCCTTCCCTTCCCGCACAGGAGATCAATGATCTGGCGGAGGTTCTTGTCACGGCTGCAACAGGGCTTTGGGCCATGTCGCGTGTGATCGACAACGCAGCCACTCTGCGCCGTCAGGCGAAAACGCTCATAGATCTGATCAAAAGGAGGCTAGGAGATGACGGATCTGCAAACTGATCTGAACCAGGCGCCCAGAGCTCCGATTCCTCGTGCGCTGGTTTTGGCGCTGCTGGCCAACATCGTATGGGTCAACGCCTCCGAAATCTTCCGTTACTTTGTTTTTGTCATGCCAATGATGCGTGACACGTTCGCTATGGTCCCAGGCATCGCCCCAATGAACCTGCCCGTGTTTCTCGTCTGGGGCATCTGGGACACCATTCTGATCATCGCAATCACAGGATTTAGCTGGCTTTGGCTCGAAAGGTTCGGCAGCTCTGCACGGCAAGCTGTCTGGGCCGGAACCCTTGTATGGGCCGCGGTATTCGTCATGCTTTGGCTCGGGCTCTACAACATGCGGCTGGCGACACCAGCCATACTTGTCGTAGCCCTGCCTTTGGCCTGGCTCGAGATGGTCGTCGCGGCAATGATTGTTCTGGTGATGCGGCGCTCCGGTCGAAGCGCCGTCAGAATTTAGACCAGCCCAATCTTCTGCCGGATGTCTTCGTCGCGCAGCTTGACCTCTTCGCCAGCAAAGGCTCGGCCATCGGGACCACAGAGCCACAGGATCGCTTTGGCAGGCCATTCCGGCGGAACATGCGCGGACCAGTCGAGTTGACTGACCGGGTTCATGCCCGAGGCCGAGATGAGCTCCTGCATCTCGGTCGCGACAGTGCCCGGGCTGAGCCCCATGACTGTCACGCCATCATCCCGACACTCCTTGTCGGCGCACCGGGTCAGCATATGCGCGCCCGCTTTGGCCGAGCAGTAGTGCGACCAGCCCTCCATCGGGCCATGCGCCGCCCCTGAAGAGATGTTGATGATAGTGCCCGTGCCCAGCTGTTTCATCCTCGGCAAAGCAAGGCGCAGACCATAATAGATGCTCTTGTAGTTGATGGCCGCGGCCCGCACCCAGGCTTCAGGATCGGAGTCCGAAAGATGCCCGATAGGGTCGATCACACCGGCATTGTTCACAAGAATATCAAGCTGTCCAGCGGTCGTCTCGCATGCCGCTATCGCAGCCTCGAAGGCGGCGTAGTCGGTGACATCGCAAGTCACCGCCTCTGCGGAGCCGCCCTTGTCCTCGATGTCCTTGGCGACATCTTCGATCTCATGCGCCGTGCGGGCGGCAAGGATCACATGGGCGCCTGCTTCGGCCAGCACCCTTGCCGTAGCCGACCCGATGCCACGGCTCGCACCGGTGATCACGGCACCTTTGCCTGAAAGATCAGTCATTACGCTCTCTCCCGTCAGAGAATTTCGTCAGATATATGTGGAAGTGCCCGCCCAGATCAGCCGTGCCGAGAGCACGACCAAAATTGCATTAAGGGCGAACTTAAACCGTTTTTCGTCGATTTGCATCAACAGGCGCTTTCCGGCAAGCGTACCGAGAAAGCCAAACCCAATCAGACCGACGATGAGAAGGATGTAGGGGCCAAAGGCGAACCCAAGAACCCCAAAGGCCACAACTTTTAAAAGATGTTGTGCGGTCATACAGGCGCCCTGCATCGCAACCTGCCCCATACGATCGTATTGCCTTGTCTTGAGATAAGCCGACACAAATGGTCCCGTGGCCCCGAAAAACATCGTCAGAACTGACGAGACCCCACCCGCAAGCCACGCGGAGTGGCGCAAGAACCCCGGCGGTTTGAAGAAGATCGTCCAGAGGATGAAGAGACCGATCCCGATCTGAATCAGCGCGGGCGGCAGATCGACCACGATTAGGCCGCCCAGCACGATCCCAATGACGGTCCCCGCAAGGAACACCAGCCAGACCGGCCAGTCGATATGCGCGCGCATGATCAGGGCGCGCCCGGCATTCGAGCCGACCTGAACAACCGCGTGCACGGGGATCAGCGCCGCGGGTGGCAGGAACGAGGCCAGCACAGCGATCATGACGACGCCTCCCCCGATGCCGAATGCCGCGGTGATCAGGGAGGCGACAAAGCTGACGCCCATCAACAGGCTGGCCACCAGTGGGCTGATCTCGGCGGGCAGGAGAAGATCGGTCAAGGGGCAAGTCTACTCATTCAATCCAGCGCTTCGGCTTTTGGCCCATAGGGAAAGTAGGGCGGATGCGGGCCGATCGCTGTCATATCGACCTCGACCAGACTTGGCCCCTGAACGGCCAGCGCCTCGGCGACAGTCTCGCCAAATTGCTCGGGCGCGGAGACCCGCCAGAACGGAATCCCAGCAAGTGTCGCGAGACCTTCAAGATCGGGCGCGGCAAAGCTCTCATAGCGCCGTCCTGCGCCGGTCGCGTCCTGAATGTGACGGATCACGCCGTAACCTGCGTCATTCATCACAAGAATTACCATATCGGCGCGATCCTGAATGGCGGTCCAGAGCTCTCCGAGGTTGAGGAAGAACCCGCCATCCCCGGTCATGCACACAGTCTTGCGGCCGGGTTGGTCCTCGCTGGCCCCAAGTGCTGCTCCAATGCCAAGGCTGAGTCCCTGCCCGATCCCGGCGCCGACGGGATAGACATTGCTTCGCGGGTCATGCAGCGGGAAAAGCCGGTTGCCCCAGGTCGAATGGTTAATTGTCACGTCGCGCGCCCAGACCGCGTCCTCCGGCATTTCCGCACGAAGCAGATCGGAAAAGGTCTGATACGGACCAAGGGTCGCTGCGAACGCAGCACGGGCTCGTTTCTTAAGACGCTCAAAATCTTGAGTGAAAGACGGATCCGGTGTCCAGCCATCGAGCCTTTCGGCAAGCCCCTCTAGCGTCGCCGCAGCGTCACCCAGTACAAAGAGATCATTGGCGTAGGTCCGCCCGTCCGCCGCCGGGTCGATATCGACCTGCACCAGCGGGCGGGGCAGCTTAACCGAGAAATCGATGGTCTCGTGCCCACGCAGGCGCGAGCCCGCCACGATCATTAGATCGGACGCGGCATAGAACTCCTCGATCATCGGCACACCGCCGCCGTTGAGCGGGCCGA
The DNA here is from genome assembly GCA_964475765.1 of uncultured Limibaculum sp. GTDB lineage: Bacteria > Pseudomonadota > Alphaproteobacteria > Rhodobacterales > Rhodobacteraceae > Thermohalobaculum. Next base: position 11,584 of record CAYYZH010000046.1, on the reverse strand, counting down.
GCGACATCGGGTGATCATCCGACACCGTGCCATGGCCATTCCAACTCGTGACCATGCCAAACCCGCGATCGAGCAGCGCTGTGGCGGCGGTCCCTGCCCCGGCAGCCCCATTGCCCAGCCAAAGCATCGGGCGACGAGCGGCCCGGGCCAGCTCGGCAAGGCGGTCCAGCATCACCGAAGCGGGCATGGGCGGCAGCGGGATTGGCAGATCAAACGCCGCCAATCCCTCGGGGCGTGGGATCACGGCCCGCTGAATGTCTATCGGGATCTCGACGCTGACAGGGCCACAAGGCGCAGTCAAAGCTGCCGTCGCCGCCTGCGCCAGCGTCCCAAAGGCCTCCCCCGGCGATGGCACGCGAAACGCAGCCTTGCAGGTGGAGCGGAGCATCCCAAGCTGATCCTCGACATCATGGGTCGTGCCCATGCCGCGTCCCAGATGCGAGGTGCGCGTCTGACCGGTGATGTGCAGGAGCGGCGTCGCCGCAAAACGCGCTTCGACGAGCCCTCCCACCGCGTTGGCAGCACCCGGCCCGGTGCTGGTGATCAAAAGGCCAAGCCGTCCGGTTACCCGGGCATAGCCGTCGGCCATATGCGCGCCGCCCGCCTCACCCCGCGTCGGCACGAGCCGAATGCGGTTGCGCCGTGAAATAGCGTCCATAAGCGGAATATTGTGCACCGACACGACGCCAAAACCGGTTCGGACATCGAGGCGTTCGAGAACCTCGGCCACAAGATCGGCAACTGTATAGTCAGTCATCCCTTGGGCTCCATGCGCGCAACTCATTAGAGCTTCCGCAGCACCAGCCGCCCGGTCAAGTCAGAAGACGCAACAAAAAAGGGCCGCCCACGGCGACCCTTGATCGGCTTCTCATGGCATTTTGGCCCGTGGGTCAGCCCTGATATCCCTGACGCGCAGCGTTCGCCTCGCAGTCTTTCTTGGAGCTGTAACCTTCGCTGGCTGCGCCGATGATGTTGCCGTTCACGGCTTTACGGCGCCAGCGGAATTCCCCGCGCTTGTCCTTGTAGAACTCCCACTTGTCCTTCGGGTTAGGACCGCGGTTCATATTCGCTTCGCAGTCCGCCTTCTTGTTGTAACCTTCCGAAGCCGCTCCGACGATCCGGCCGTTGGGGGCCTTGCGCCGCCAGCGAAACTCGCCGCGCTTATCTTTGTAGACTTCGAAAGTGTCTTTCTCACCAGCCATCAGGTCGTTTCCCCTGTTTTGTATGTGCTCCTGGACCCGTTGCCCCCAAGCTCGGGTTACTCTCGCGAGCGTCACAATGTACAAAGCAACCGGCGGCTTCAAGAGTTAACCCGCACTCGTCCCGCACGATTGCTAAAAATTGTGCTACAGATCTGTTACGGCTTTAGGTAGAGGACTTCTCAACCACAAAAACATAGCCCCCAACATCCTTACCGAGTTCCTTGCGCAGGATTTCAGGGCGACATTTGCGTAGGTGAAGACCTGCATTCCGGGCCGCATCTGCAATATGGTCGCGGTGGTGGGCATAGCGACCGGAGTCGTCCATTCGGTATGGCGGGGCTTCTTCGCCCTCGATCCCCTCGACCGTTGCAACGAGAACTCCACCCGGTTTCAGGGCGCCTTGCAGTTCGGCCATAAACGTATCGAGCGCGCCGAAATAGCAGAGCGTGTCTACGCAGACAGCGAGATTGAAGCATTCGCTTGGCGCATCGTTGAGGCAGGCGATGAGCTCGCCCTCGACCAGAAAGTCATAGCATCTCAACTCCGCTGCCTTTTGCAGCATGCCGGGTGAGAGGTCGATCCCTGTCAGCTTACCGCAATGTTTGCGGATCAGCGGGCCGCAAAGGCCGGTCCCACAGCCGAGATCGACCACGTCTGGGACAGGCGGGCGGCCCTCCATCAACTCATCGACAACACCCGCTACGATTTCAGGCGCTTTGTATTGAAGCCCCTTTAGGACGTCATCAAACGTCCGAGAGAAGCTGTCGAAATGCTCGCGCACATACTCATCCGTCGCGCGCTCCATCGTATCGCCCCGAATGGCAGCAAGCTGATAGGTCGCTACGGGATGGTCCGGTTTTTCTTGAAGGAACCCTTCGAGATGGGCGATGGCCTTTTCCTTGCGGCCCAGCGCGCAGAGGAGACGAGCGTGCCAAACCGGATCAGACCAGGTTTTTGTCCCCAGTGCGACGCAGGCCTCGAATGCGTTGGCCGCTTCCTCCAGCTTGTTGTCGAACATGTACGTGACGCCAAGATTGTGCCAGGCCTCGGCATGTTTGGGTTGGAGTTCCACTGCACGGCCAAGAACCTGTGCGGCCTTTTCCAGTTGCTCCGAGCCGCGCAGCAGGACGCCAAGATTGTTCCACGTATCGGCGTGGCCCTCGTCGATACCAAGCGCAGCCTGATAGGCCTCAACGGCCTCCTCGCGGCGGTCCAGCGACTTGTAGATATTTCCGAGATTGTTGTGCGCCCCGGCATTGGCGGGATGCTGATCAAGCGAGCGTTGAATGAGGACAAGCGCTGCTTCGGCATCGCCGTTCTGGTACCGCAACAGACCGGAGAAATGCAGCGCATCGGGCTGATCCGGCGCCTCAGCTAGGATCGCATCATAGGCCGTCTGCGCTTCATCGAGATCCCCGCGCTGATGCGCACCGACCGCTGCCTGAAGCTGCTCCTGAATATCCATACTGCCCCTGCCCCCAAATTTCGAAACCCTGACGGGTCAGATCTCGGGGCAGTCTACCAGCTTTCACCACGAGCTGTGAATGAGAACGGGTCCGTCAGAACGCCTTGAAGGTCAGGGTCGTGAGTGTGCGCTCGATCCCTTCTATGCCGTGCAGGTTGGCATTAACGAACCGGCCGATATCGACATCCGCCTCGACGTAGAACTTGGCCAGAAGGTCATAGTCGCCGGAGGTCGAGTAGATCTCGGAGGCCAGCTCGGTGTCAGCCAGAGCATTGGCAACGTCATAGGCGCGGCCAAGCTGGCATTTAAAGTGGACGAAGAAACAGTGCATCGCGGCGCCTCCCAGCAGAAAGCCTATCCTGCCTATGGCGCGTCCTCAACGGATTTGATCCGCGCTATGGCCGCAGCGCGTCGGGCGAACGCCTCCTCAGGCCAGGTGCTTTCGTAGTCGTAGAACTCAGGAACCTGACGAGCCTTTGCCGGGATTTGCACCCAGTCCTGTTTCGAGCTGGTAAAGATATGAATGTCCGGAGGCGCCGCCGCTGGATCATCCAGAGTACCTCCACGCAGAAACGCGACTGCGCGCCCTGCTCTGCGATAATGACTGTAAAGCGCCACGCGGCACTCGGGGCAGCGAAAAACCGTTTGCCCGATACCACTTTCAGATGGCGTCGGCACCGGGTCTGGAGTGCCGGAGATCTCAAGTGCTTCGGCCTCCAGAAGAACATTCACGACAAAGGCAGATCCGGTTTCGCGCTGGCACCATGAGCAATGGCAACAGTGCACGAAAAGCGGAGGACGGGTCACCCGGTAGCGCACAGCCCTGCACGAGCATCCGCCTGTCAGCGGTAGCGTACCGGACTCAGGCATCGTGCGATGCCTCTTGATCTGCGACCACACGCACGACATTGGCCACTATCCGGGCAATGGTGAGCGCACCGATGCCATCGATATCGCGCGCTGGCATGAACTCGGCAACTTCGAACCCGACGAGCCGGCCTCGCGTGGCAGCCCCCTCGATCAGCCCAACGACATCCCAATAGCCAAGGCCGCCCGGGCCACGCGCGATCAGTCCGGGCACAAGGGACGGGTCCAGGGCATCGGCATCGAGCGCGACAAAGACGTCGGATCCTTTGGGGATCAGGTCGATCACCGGCGCGATCCCACTTTGCGCCACTGCGCGGGCCGGAACGATCTGCACGCCCCAGGCCTGTGCATCGGAAACTTCCTGCGGACGCGCCGAGCCGAGGCCGCGCATACCGACTTGAACAATCCCCACCACATGGTCCATCTCGGAAGCCCGGCGCATCCCGGATGAGAGGCCATTGCGCTCGCCATCAACATCATCACGCCAGTCGATATGAGCATCGATCTGGAGAATGGTCAGGGGACCGCGTCCGCCAAAGGCCTCGAGCATCGGTTGCGGTAAGCTGTCATCACCGCCGAGCGCGATTGGCACAGCACCCTGGGCGAGGATGGTCTCAACCGCGGCGCGCACACGGTCGCGATTCCGCGCAAAATCCGCCGAGTCAAAAGGCAGATTGCCCGCATCCGCAACTGTCGGATGGGCGGCAAACATCGGTTGGCCGCAGTCGAAGTCGACATGACTCACAATTGACGCGTCTTCTGCCACCGCATTCCGAATCGCGGCGGGCGCGTCTGCGCAGTATGGCCCTACCGAGGAATAAGGGGTCACGCCAGGGACACCGATGATCGCCCCGCACATCCCCTGCTTCTTCAGCGTGGAGAGGTTCGTACAGGACGGCAGGCCAAGAAACGTCGTGACGTCCTCGGATCCAAACATCTTCGCCTTTGTCGTATCGATCGCCATACCAAAACCTATTGTGCGCTTAAGACACCATGCGGGCACGCGCGGTGTCCTGCAAGAGGAGCCAAGCCCCCCTTAACGCGAAGCACATACTTGCCTTGCAACCTTTCCCGCTTCGCCATAGCGTCGATCGGACCGGGGGGACCGCGTTGCAGAACCGTCACCGATGCGCGCTATATTCCTCCCGTCACTGCGGTTCGGACACTTCTAACCGAGTGCGCCGAACCCGCCTTACCCGGCGTTGATCGCGATATAAATGTACAACGGGAGAGTCCAATGAAGACGAAGTTCCTTGCACCCTTGGCTGGCATCCTCGCCGCCGGTATGGCCAGCGCTGCTCTAGCCGCAACCGAGGTCCAGTGGTGGCACGCCATGGGCGGCGTGAACGGCGAACGGATTAACAAGATCGCCTCCGATTTCAACGCGACCCAGTCCGACTATGAGGTCGTGCCGGTCTACAAAGGCAACTATACCGAGACCATGACCGCGGCCATCGCGGCCTTCCGCGCCAAGGAGCATCCACATCTGGTGCAGGTCTTCGAAGTCGGCACCGCAACCATGATGGCCGCCGAGGGCGCGATTTACCCCGTCGAGAAGCTGATGATCGAAGCTGGCGAAGCGTTCGACAAGTCGGACTTCCTCCCTGCAGTGATCAGCTACTACCAGACGCCCGATGGCGAGCTGCTGTCGATGCCATTCAATTCGTCGACGCCGGTTCTCTGGTACAATAAGGACGCTCTGGATGCCGCGGGCGCTGCTGTACCCGCAACCTGGGACGAAGTCTTCGACACCTCGAAAAAGCTGGTCGATAACGGTATGAAATGCGGGTTCTCCTTCGGCTGGCAGTCGTGGGTGATGATTGAGAACTATCTCGCCTGGCATGACCAACCAATCGGCACCAAGGAAAACGGCTTTGCCGGGACGGACACCGAGCTGAGCATCAATTCCGATCCGGTCAAGGCACGGTTGCAGTCCATTGCAGACGCGTCCAAGGACAAGCTCTTCGTCTATGGCGGGCGGCGCGGCGACAGCCTGTCGATGTTCACCAATGGTGAATGCGGTATGTGGATGAACTCGTCGGCCTATTACGGCTCGATCAAGGGTCAGGCCGAGTTCAACTTCGGCCAGACAATGCTGCCCATCGACACCGCTGTTGCCGACAAGGCGCAGAACTCGATCATCGGCGGCGCGACCCTCTGGGTGCTCGGCGGTCATGACAACGCTGAGTACAAGGGCGTGGCCAAGTTCATGACTTACCTTGCCTCACCCGAGGTTCAGGCCTGGTGGCATCAGGAGACGGGCTATGTGCCCATTACGACTGAAGCCTACAAACTGTCGGAGTCGCAGGGTTTCTATGACAGCAACCCAGGGACAGATACCGCGATCAAGCAGCTTAGCCTGAACGCGCCGACGTCCAATTCGCGCGGTTTGCGCTTTGGCAACTTCGTCCAGATCCGCGACGTCATCAACGAGGAGATGGAAGCGATCTGGAATGGCTCGAAGACTGCTGACGACGCTCTGGATGACGCGGCCGAACGTGGCAACACATTGCTGCGCAAGTTCGAGCGGACCGTGAACTGATCTGACAACGGGGGTGCGTCCTAGACGCACCCTACACCGTCTCTCATGCTCAAACGCGTTCACTTTCCCCGTTCCTGGCTGCCCTATGCGCTGGTTGCGCCGCAGATTGTCATCACGTTGGTTTTCTTCATCTGGCCTGCGAGCCAGGCGCTTTACCAGTCGCTGCTGATCGAAGATGCGTGGGGCACCACTTTCGAGTTCGTCTGGTTCGAGAACTTCGAAGTCTTGCTGACGGACAAGCTGTACCACGCTACGGTCTGGCGCACGGCGTTGTTCTCGATCCTCGTCGCGCTATTGGCGATGTCGTTCGCGCTCGTTCTCGCTGGCTTTGCAGATCGTGTGGTCAAGGGCGCCACAGCTTACCGCACGTTGCTGATCTGGCCCTATGCGATTGCCCCGGTGGTGGCAGGCGCGCTGTGGGTCTTCATGTTCGACCCAACGCTCGGGATCATCACCTACTGGTTGGCCGCGGTCGGCGCTGAGTGGAACCACAAACTGAACGGCAGCCAAGCGATGGCCCTGGTCGTGCTGGCAGCGGCGTGGAAACAGGTTGCCTACAACTTCCTCTTCTTCCTTGCCGCGATGCAGTCCATCCCGAAATCGGTGCTTGAGAGCGCGGCCATTGACGGAGCCGGACCAGTCAAAAGGTTCTGGACGATCATCTTCCCACTGATCTCGCCAACGACGTTTTTTCTTCTGGTGATCAACGCGGTCTACGCGTTCTTTGACACGTTCGGGATCATCCATGCCGTGACCAAGGGTGGGCCGGGACAAGACACGACCATCATGGTCTACAAGGTCTACAACGACGGGTTCGTAGGCCTCGACCTTGGCGGCTCTGCCGCGCAGTCCGTCGTTCTGATGGCCATCGTCATCGTCCTGACCGTCGTACAGTTCCGATATGTCGAGCGGCGGGTGGAATACTGATGGTCGAGAACCGGCGCATCCTCGATTTCTTCACCCATCTGGTGCTGCTGCTGGGCATCGCCACGATCGCGTTTCCGATCTGGATCACGCTGGTCGCCGCCACCCATGACGGGGTGCGGATGTTGCAGGTGCCGGTGCCGATCACACCCGGCGACAAGTTTTGGGAGAACCTGACGCTGACGCTGTTCGGTCAGGGCCTCGAGGGCTCGGAGACGGCCCCGGTTTGGCGCATGATGCTGAACAGCCTCGTGATGGCGCTGACCATCGCGGGGGGCAAAATCGTCATCTCGCTGCTGTCGGCCTTTGCCATCGTCTATTTCAAGTTCCCGTTTCGCATGGGCTTTTTCTGGATGATCTTCATCACGCTCATGTTGCCGGTCGAGGTGCGCATCCTTCCGACATTCGAAGTCGTGGCAGATCTTGGCCTCCTGAACAGCTATGCCGGGCTGTCGATCCCGCTGATCGCCTCGGCTACGGCCACCTTCATGTTCCGCCAGGTCTTTCTGACAATCCCGGATGAGTTGCTGGAATCGGCGCGCGTGGACGGTGCGGGACCGATGCGCTTCTTCTGGGATATCCTGCTGCCGCTCAGCCGCACCAATATCGCAGCGTTGTTCGTCATTCTCTTCATCTATGGCTGGAACCAGTATCTCTGGCCGCTCCTGATCACGACCGATCGCGACATGTACACCATCGTCATGTCGATCAAGCAGATGCTTGAGGCGGCGGAACAGTCCCCGCAATGGAACATCATCATGATGACCTCGCTTCTGGCGATGCTCCCCCCGGTGATCGTGGTCATCGCGATGCAAAAGCTCTTCGTTAAAGGGCTTACCGAGACCGAGAAGTGAGACGCCCATGGCCAGCATAACGCTCAAGGACCTGCACAAGAGTTATGCCCAGACCGAGGTGCTGCACGGCATCTCGGGCGACATCGCAGATGGCGAGTTCATCGTCATTGTCGGCCCGTCAGGCTGCGGCAAGTCCACGCTTTTGCGAATGGTGGCGGGGCTGGAGAAAATCACCTCCGGCGATCTGCACATCGGCGCGCGGCGCGTGAACGATCTGGAGCCGGCCGAGCGCGATATCGCGATGGTATTTCAGAACTATGCGCTCTACCCGCATATGAGCGTGTTTGGAAACATGTCCTATGGGCTGAAGATCAAGGGGCTGGCCAAGGATGAAATCCGCCGGAGGGTCGAAGCCGCTGCAGACATTCTCGAGATCCGGCCTTATCTCGACCGCAAGCCGCGTCAGCTCTCGGGCGGGCAGCGACAGCGCGTTGCCATGGGTCGGGCCATCGTACGCGAGCCGGAGGTATTCCTCTTCGACGAGCCGCTCTCCAACCTCGATGCCAAGCTGCGCGTGCAGATGCGCCTCGAGATCAAGAAGCTGCAAAAACGGCTGGGCACCACCTCGATCTATGTGACCCACGATCAGGTTGAGGCCATGACGCTGGGTGACCGGCTGATGGTGTTGAATGGCGGGCATGTCGAGCAGTTCGGCTCGCCGATCGAGCTCTATGAACGCCCCGCCTCCCTCTTTGTCGCCGGGTTTATCGGAAGCCCGGCGATGAACTTCCTACCCGGTGTTCTCGGCGATGATCGCCGGACAATCCGGCTTGGACCATCCGCCGAGCTGTCCTTTGGTGAGCCCTTATCGAGCGGTCTGAACGACGTTACCGTCGGGATAAGACCGGAGCACTTCACCGAAACACCAGACGGCCCCATCCGTCTTATTGCAGATGTTGCGGAGCAGTTGGGGGCGGAAACACTCGTTCACGGCGCTCTCGCCGGAACCGATACCCCGTTGACCGCAAGTTTGGCCGGAATTCGCGAGATTGACCCAGGAGCTACGCTGACTTTCGGAATCGCGCCGGATCTGGTGCATGCCTTCGATCCCACGACATCGCGGCGTCTCGACACCGGTTGATCCGAACCGACCTTCACAGCTATCAGCAGCCATTCGATGGATGGAGGCAGAAACCATGCACCCCAATCCCGCCTTTCGCGGCGTTGATCAGTCCCGCGCGCTGCAACTGGCGACCGAACGGGCTTTTGGCGTGCTCACGGTGATCGGCGGGGATCGCGTGCTGGCCTCTCACATTCCGTTTGTGCTGGATGGCATGCGGATCAGCGCGCATCTCGTGCGTTCAAACCCGATTGTCCGGCTTTTGGCAGAGGAGGAGGCCGAGGCTCTTTTGATCGTGTCCGGGCCGGACGGCTATGTCTCACCCGACTGGTATGGGATCGACGATCAGGTCCCAACGTGGAATTACGTGGCGGTGCATTTGCGCGGGCCTGTCAGATCACTGCCGGATGACGAGTTGAAGCCCCATCTCGACCATGTTTCCGGTCATATCGAGTCGCGCCTTCTGCCGAAGAAGATCTGGACAATGGACAAGATGACGCCCGGAACCGGCGAGCGGATGATGCGCATGATCATCCCGATTGAGATGGATGTACAGGAGGTCACGTCGACCTTTAAGCTGAATCAGAACAAGGATGACGACGTGCGCCTGCGCGCTGCCGATCACATGGAAACCTCGTCCATCGGGAGCCAAACCGATACGCTCGCGGCCCTAATGCGAGATCCGGACACCGAGTAGATTAGCCGTCTTTCAGGTCGAACTGCGCGCGCATCTTTTCGTATCCGCCCTCTGCGCCAAACTCGCTTTGGTAGCGCAACAATTCAGCGTCCCGTCGGCGAAATTCTTCAATGACTTCCGGCGCCATATCGCCATCGCCAAACCGCTCCAGGGCTTCGCGTGCCATCGAGATACTCGATTCCAGCATCTCCCGCGTCGCGACATCCACGCCATGCTTGCGCATCTCAAGCTCGGCCACACGGTCATGCACCCGCGCGAACAACATCAGATGCGGATACCGCCAGCGCAGGGCCTTGGCGGCATGGCGCACGACCTCTGGATCGTCGACGCAAAGGAATACTGCTTTGGCGTTCTCCGCCCCGGCCACGCGCAGAACGTCGCCCCGTCCGACATCGCCGAAGAACACCTTGTTGCCGAAAGTCCGCGCAATCCGGATCCGCTCCGGATTCGAATCGATCAATGTCACGTCGTAACCGCGCAGTTTGAGAATCCGCGCCACGATCTGACCAAAGCGCCCGAAACCCACAACAATGACCGATGTGGGCTCAGCGTTATCCACATGCTCAATACCGGCGAGATCCGGCAGCTTCCGCCCGGACTTCACGCGGTTCGCCGCCATTACCGCTAGCGGGGTCAGCGCCATGGTGGCCGTCACAATCCCGGTCAGCAGAAACGCATCGCGCTGAGTGATCAGCCCTGCCGTCATCGCGACGGTGAACAGGACAAAGCCGAATTCTCCGCCCTGCCCCAGCACAGCACCGATTCGCAGGCTATCGCGCCACGAAGATCCAAAGATGCGGGTGAGCGCGATCATGATCAGCGCCTTGACGGCAAAGATCGCCAGCGCTCCAAACACCACAGTCTGCCAATACTGCACAATGAGCGGCCAGGCGACACTCATCCCAACGGCGATGAAAAGGAGCCCAAGCAGTAGTCCGCGGAAAGGCTCGATATCCGTCTCAAGCTGATGTCGGAACTCGGTTTCGGCCAGCAAGACCCCAGCCAGAAAAGCGCCCATCGCCATCGACAGGCCAGCGTATTGCATGGCGAGCGCCGAGCCGACTACGACCAGAAGTGCCGCCGCAGTGAAGATTTCATCCGCCTTGACCGCAGCGATCATATGAAAGAGTGGGCGCAGCAAGTAGTGCCCGACAACGATGAGCGCACAAACCGCCCCGACCGGGATCAGCACCTCATCGATCGACCACTCAGCGTTCTGCCCAGACCACGGCGACAGGACCGCAACCAGCGCCAGCAAGGGTACGATCGAAAGATCCTGGAACAAGAGGATCGAAAAGGCGCGATCACCATACGGCTTGGTCAAGTCACCCCGTTCTCGCAGAATTTGGATTGCAAACGCTGTTGAAGAAAGCGCCAGCGCTCCTCCGACGGCAATCGCCGGATTGAGCTTGAGCCAGCCGAAATAGTAGATCACCGCCGCGATCACGATCGCAGAGAGGAACACCTGCAAAAGCCCGAGCCCGAAGATCTCGGCGCGTAATCGCCAGAGCCGCGCGGGTTGCAGCTCGAGCCCTATCACGAACAGCAACAGCACCACGCCGAACTCGGCAAAGTGCAGCACGGACTGACTGTCCTCGATGAAGCCTAGCCCATAAGGCCCGATGACCGCACCGGCGATGAGATAGCCAATGACCGATCCAAGCCGCAGCTTCTTTGCCAAGGGCACAGCGACGACAGCGGCCCCAAGGTAGGTTGCCGCGTCCAGAAGAAAGGGATCGATACCTGTTGCCACCCGTCAAGCCTTTGAACTGCTCCAGCGCATGGTGCAGTGCGGCGTGAAATTGCACAACCCTCGGCGGCAGCGTTGACCCGATTTTCGGACCCTCTATAGAGGGCGCGGACCAAAGGAGGTCATAATGGAACGCATTCTCATCACGTCGGCGCTCCCGTATATCAACGGGGTCAAGCATCTGGGCAATCTGATCGGCAGCCAACTGCCGTCTGACGCGTAT
>CAYYZH010000045.1:0-24846 GCA_964475765.1 uncultured Limibaculum sp. | reverse complement strand
CGCGCGGTCCTTCGCGAAAAATACTTCGCTGCCGAGGTTGGGATCACTGGTGCCAACATGCTGATCGCCGAAACCGGCCAATCGGTGATCGTCACCAACGAAGGCAATGGCGATCTCACGCAATCGCTTGCGCGGGTTCACATCGTGATGGCTTCGCTGGAGAAGATCGTCCCGACGCTGGACGACGCCTCCACGGTTCTGCGCGTGCTGGCGCGCTCGGCCACGGGGCAGGAGGCGTCGGTCTACACGACCTTTTCGGCGGGGCCCCGGCGCGCCGAAGATCCCGATGGGCCGGAGGAGTACCATGTCGTCCTCCTCGACAATGGCCGCTCCGGCATGCTGGGCACCGAGTTTCAGGACATGCTGCGCTGCATCCGCTGTGGGGCGTGCATGAACCATTGTCCGGTCTACAGCGCCGTCGGCGGGCACGCCTATGGCTGGGTCTACCCCGGACCAATGGGCGCAGTGCTGACGCCGTCGCTGATCGGGGTCGAGACCGGCGGCAACCTGCCCAATGCCTCGACGTTCTGCGGGCGCTGCGAGGCGGTCTGCCCCATGCGCATCCCCCTGCCGAAGATGATGCGTCATTGGCGTGAGCGGGAATTCGAGAGGGGTCTCATCCCGGGCGCCGCCCGCTATGGGCTGGCCTTGTGGCGATGGCTGGCGGCGCGTCCCCGCGCATATCGCGCTATCACGGGCGGCATGAACCGGGTGCTTTCACTTTTGGGCCGGGCACGCGGCAACATGGCCTGGCTCCCGTTGGCTCGGGGCTGGACTGATCATCGGGATATGCCTGCACCTGAGAAGGGCGGCTCCTTCCAAAGCCAGTGGGCAAAACGATGAGCGGGCGTGATCGCATTCTGGCAAAGGTGCGCAAGGCGGCGCGCGATGTGCCAATGCCGGACCGGCTGAAACCCACGCTGGCCGGTACATCTGGTGCTGCTGCGGTTCAGCAATTCATTGCACAGGCAGAGAAGGTGAACGCCACTACCAGCCGCATCCACAGCATGGACGATCTGCCTCAAGCGTTGGCGGAGGAGCTGCGCAATCGCAATCTGCCTGCGGCCATTCGGACCGGCGATGATCCCGCGTTCGACCGCGATTGGGGTACGGTTGAGCGCACAACCGGGGCCGGACGGGTCGCAGAACCGGCCACCCTGACCCGCGCTGAGATGGGCATGGCCGAGACAGGGAGCCTCATCTTTGCTTCGGGGCCGGATAACCCGGTGACGCTCAATTTTCTTGGCGAGACGCATTTCGCGGTGGTCGACGCTGAGGACATTGTCGGAGGGTTCGAGGAGCTTTGGACCAAGTGGCGCGCAGCGGGTCGCGATCCGCGCACTGTCAATCTGGTGACCGGACCGTCGCGCTCGGGCGATATTGGGCAGGTCTTGCAGCTCGGCGCACATGGGCCCGTGGCGCTGCACATCTTCGTTGTGGGATCGCCTGAAAACGGCTGATAGACTGTGATCAAGGGAACATCGCCTGCGCGCCGGGCGACGTCGATGCCGCGTAGGAGAAGCCGCCGATGGACCTGCATGTCACCTATGAACGCCCCGCCGAGGACACGCCCGGTTCTGGCCCGGTAAAGGTCGGCTGGCTTCTGAACGAGGACAAGGGCGGTGTGATCTATGACGCGCCGACCCGTGTACGTTCGCCTGAAATGAACAAGACCCACGCCAAGTCCGCCAGCCGCTGCCCGGCGGTGATCAATCTCGAAAGTCGCTATTTCGAGGTGAAGTGCCCGTTCGATCTGCATCTGCAATTCGTGCGGGATAAAAACGGCCGGCCCGCGCTGAAGAACATGATGGGCGATGCCTCGCCGGTGCGTGGCAAGAAGCTGAGCGAGCTGTTGCATGTCACGGCAGAGCACGAATGGCGCTATGCCGACCGGCCAACGATCCAGCTCAAGTTGCCTTATCTGTTTCTGGCTGATGAGCCGGTCTACATGAGCCAGGTCTCGCCTTTCCTGCATTATCGTAAGGACCCGCTGCCAGGCACGATTTTTGGTGGGCGGTTTCCGATCAACCTATGGCCGCGACCGCTGATGTGGGCGTTTGAATGGCATGACCCGAAAGTGGATATTCGCCTCAGTCGAGGCGAGCCGTTGTTCTATTGCCTCTTTGAGACGACGCCGCAGGACCGTGCGGTGCAGGTCATCGAGGCCACGCGCACGCCGGAGGTCGAGGAGTATCTCGAGCACATCTCGGGTGCGGTGAACTACGTCAACCAGACCTTCAGCCTGTTCAAAGCAGCCGAGGAACGGCGGCCCGAAACATTAATCGTGCCCAAGGGTCGTTAAGGGTCAGCCGTTCAGGAACCCGTCGATTTCGGTGATGATCCGTTCGGCGTGCGTGTGAACCAGCCAATGATCGCCATCGGGTATCAGCACCTTGGTCAGATCATCGCAATAAGTCGCCAAGTCCTCGTGACAGGACGGGCGCATTGCTCGGTCCGCTTCTCCCCAAATCAGAAGGTGCCTCGGTTTCACGCGGGTCTTTTGCGGATCGGCAAACGGGTTCGCATGGCTACTCGTGTCTTCGCCCGGTACCGGCACATGGATTGGACTTGCACGGTACCAATCCAGCATCGCCCGGAGCGCCCCGGGGTGTGCCCACGCATGGGCATAGTCGCGGCGGAGGCGCGGGGTCATCCAGCTCGTGTCGGAGAACTTGCCGAACTGTTCAAAGAGCGGCGCGAAATTGTTGGCTGCGAACCTGTTCTCGGCCCCGTCAGCGCGAAGGGTATGAAAGTACTGGCTCGCTTCGATCTGCTCCGGATCATCGAGGAGCGCCTGTTGGAAGGTCGCCGGATGCAGCCCGTTGATGATGACCAAAGCGTCGATCAGATCCGGCTTCCACATCGCCATTGCGTAGGCCACCGCCGCGCCCCAGTCGTGTCCGACCAGCACCAATTTCTTGCCAGGCGAGAGTTTTTGCACCAGCGCCACGGCATCGCCGGACATCTTCGAGGTCTTGTAGCTGTCGACCCCGGCAGGTTTGGATGAGAGGTTGTAGCCCCGCTGATCCGGCGCGATGCAGAAGTAGCGATCGGCGAAGTGCGGCATGACCCCAGCCCACATGCCGGAGAATTCGGGGAAACCATGTAGGAACAGCATCGGCGGTTTCGAGGCGTCTCCGCAGAGCAGCACGTTCAGGCTGATCGAGCCAACCGTCACAGTCGTTTCCCGCAGATCGCTTACCATCTCGTTGTCGATTTGCATGGTGTTCTCATGGTGTTGTTTCCGACCGTGGCAGATCCAAGCCTTGCGGAGAATCGATTCAAACAAAAGAAGAAATCTCTTTGGAGATTCAATCTATGCGTGAAAAAGAGCATCAAAGCGGTTGATCCCAGACGCAGAATCCCGCGCCCCTCCCCAAAAACTGCGAGTTGGCCGCAGGGGGCTTTTCAGCAACGCTGACCACGTTGCTTATGGATTTCCGCGTATCTGGCTGAGAGTTGCGCGGGGCGTAATTGCTTCCGGGTCGATCATCAGTTCGAGTAACGCTCCCGCTGCAGATTTCGCAGCACGCTCGAAGGCCGCGGGGAACTCTTCGGTCCGATCGACCCTCTCGGCATGATAGCCGAATGCCTTGGCCAACTGCACAAAATCGGGATTTGTGATCGCCGTACCGGCGACGCGGTGCGGATATTCGCGTTCCTGATGCATGCGGATCGTGCCGTACATGCCGTTGTTCAGAACCAGTACGATGGGCTGGCAATCGGATTGCAGGGCGGCGCCCAGCTCCATCCCGGTCATTTGGAAGTCGCCATCACCAGCGAAACACACCACTGTACGATCGCGATGCTCGGCCTTTGCGGCAACGGCTGCGGGAACACCCGCACCCATGGCGCCCGATTGTGGGCCAAGCAAACGTTGGTTTGGACCAAACCGAAAAAGTTTGTTCGGCCAGATCGCAAAGTTCCCAGCGCCATTGGTCAGGATCGCGTCATCGGGCAGGACCGCCTGCAAATGGCGCATCACTTCGCCCATGTCGAGCGCACCGGGTTGGGCGGGAATGTCCTGGCTTGCCAGATAGCCCGCGCGCCCGTGCGCGACCCACTCCGCGCGCGCGTCTGAGGCTGGCAGCCACGTAGCCGTCACTGCCTCAAGAAAGGATTGGGGATGGGCGTGGATCGGCAGACGCGGCTGATAGATCTTGCCAAGTTCCCGGTCGGAGGCGTGGACATGGATCAACGCCTGCTTTGGGTCTGGCGCCTTGAACAATGTGTAGCCGTCCGTTGTCGACTCGCCGAACCGCGGACCAAGCGCGAGGATCACGTCTGCCTCGGTGATCATCTCCTTCATGTAAGGTGCCATGCCGACCCCGGCATCGCCCACATAGCAGTCGGAGTGGTTGTCCATCAGGTCCTGGAACCGGAAGACACAGGCAACGGGCAGGCCACAGCGCTCGACAAACTCCTTCAGAAGCGTGCGGCTTTCGTCGGACCAACCGCCACCGCCTGCCAGCACCAGCGGGCGCTTGGCCTCGGCCAGCATTTCCATCGCCTCGGCAATCGCCACGGGATCGGCAAAGGGTCTGGAGACACGGATCTCGCCACCCGCCGCGGATGAGCACGCCGCGGCCAGCATGTCCTCAGGCAGCGCGACCACGACCGGGCCTGGTCGACCGGACAGCGCGGTCGAAAATGCCCGGCTGATGATCTCGGGCAGTCGAGCGGCGTCATCGACCTCTGTCACCCATTTAGCAACCGGGCCGAAAAACGCGCGGTAATCGATTTCCTGAAACGCCTCGCGGTCGCGCATCCACGTTGCGATCTGACCGACGAAGAGCACCATGGGCGATGAGTTCTGCATCGCCGTATGCACACCGATTGAAGCGTTCGTGGCGCCCGGTCCGCGCGTCACCATTGCGATGCCAGGCTGGCCGGTCAGCTTGCCGTGGGCTTCGGCCATGAACGCGGCACCACCTTCATGGCGTGTCAGCACCAGTTCGATGTCGTTGGCGTCGTGCAGACCGTCGAGCACCGCGAGATAGCTCTCACCCGGCACGGCAAAGACTCGCCGCACATTTTGGGCGCGCAGGCAATCGACCATCACCGCGCCGCCATGTTTTGTTTTGACGTCCATCAGAGCCTCCTCAGGTCGCAGTTTTTGGCGGCATCGCCAGCAAGGGTGGGAGTTGAGGCCCACGCACTGTGGGCAGGAATATGTATTTCCACGGATCAGGGTAGCGCTCGGGCGTCGGCACCTCGACCACGGCAGGACCGCCTGCATCGAAGGCTTCGATCAGGGCCGCGCGCAGCCCTTCCGGTCCCGGCTTTGCCCGAATACCAAGCGCGCCAAAGCTCTCCGTGAAGCGGACGATGTCTGGGTTCACCAGATCCGTGGCGATGGTGCGGTTGTGGCCGAAGCGCTGTTCTTGGATGCGTTGGACGTTGCCGTAGGCGTTGTCGTTGTAGACGAGCGTGACCAGCGGGATGTTGTATTTGACCGCGGTCGCAAGCTCTTGCGCTGCATAGAGGAAGCCGCCGTCGCCCTGCACGGTCAGAACCCGTCGGCCGGGCATCGCCATCTTGGCGCCAAGCCCTGCGGGCATGCCCCAGCCCAACGTCCCGGCATAGCCGGCGCAGACATAAGTCCGCGGCTTGTAAACAGGGTAGGCATAGCGCGCGGCATAGGCAATTTGTGTGAGATCATCGACGAAGACCCCGTCTTCGCCCAGCACCTCGCGGATCACACGAAGATCGCTGACCGTGGGCTGTAGGGTCTCCAGATCCTTTGCGAACGCCGCCTTGCGGGTTGCGATCAGGTCGCCGCGGTCTTCGCATTTGTTCAGTCGAGTGGCAAGGGCATCGATCAGGGCTGGTACCGCATGCTCGGCCATAGCGTTGATCGGGACGGCGACATTGCCACGGCGATTGATCTCGTTGGGGTCAGCGTTGATCTGGATCAGGTTGAGATCATCGTCTACGCCCCAGACCATCTCGTGCCATTGCAGCCGTGTTCCGATGCCGAGAACGACATCAGCATCGGCATAGAACTGGTGTGCGACCGGACCCATGACAGACAAGGCCAGCCGATCGTCATAGGCGCCCTTGCCCTGTCTCAGCGCCGAGACTGGTGCGCCCAGCATTTCGGCGAGTTCTGTGATCGCTTCGGTTGCCTCATGCGCGCCGCCACCCAACACGATCAGCGGTGCTTTGGACGAAGCCAACAGATCCGCGGCATGGTTGATGGCGTCCAAATCGACCTCTGGAAAAACAGGAGCCGTCGGTGCGACTTCCGGTCCTTCCGCAAGCCAAAGATCCAATGGGCATTCCACCGTCACCGGACCGGAATGGCCCCCGGCCAAAGCGGCAATGGCGGCGTTGATCTCTGCTGGAGCGGTCCGGGGATCCTTAAGGGAAACCGCATGTTTCGACATCTGCGAGAGCAAGGCCATCTGGTCCGGCAATTCATGCAGCATGCCGTGCATCTGGCCAACAAATTCGGACTTGTTCTGCCCTGCAATGGCGAGAACGCGGGCCGAGGTTGCAAACGCGGTCGAAAGACCTGCGCTCGCATTAAGAACCCCCTGGCCGGGCACGGTTGCATAGGCCTGCGGCTTTCCGCTCGCCAAGGCTGCGCCGGTTGCCATGTAGGAAGTCGCCTGTTCGTGGCGAACCACGACCGGGCGGATGGCAGGAAAATCGACCAGCACATTGAAGAAGTCATCGTTCTGCACGCCCGGCAGGCAATAGAGCGTGTCGATACCGGCATCCAGCATCCCCTGGCACAGAAGGTGCGAGAGCGTCCGGTTCATAAGTGTAATCCTCGGCTGGAAGCTGTTTGGCAAGGTATGGTAATGACCATAGGCAGGTCCGCCCAAGTCGAGCAAGCGTCAGTTGCGCCTGACAATGCAGCGCCCGCCCTTTTGCCTCAGTCGCGCACAGAGCGTTCGTGCTGCCTTGCGGGTCTGAGCGCCCACGCGCGCCGTGTACCGAACTGGGCGGCGTTTCGATCGTAAGATGATCGCTCCGCGTCCGCCGATGACAGAAGCGTAGCGCTTGCGCACCCGTTTGAACGCCTGGAGCGCCGCGCGCCGGCTGATCCCGCCTGCCACCTGAACACCCCATGGAGCGCGAGGAGCCCGCGCCAGGGTCGAACGCGATGTAACTACAGGCAGCTTCGCGCAGGCCGTGTGGAAGTCGACATCCTTTTCCAGCGGCTTCGGTTCGACCTCCCGCCCCGGTGTTCTGAACCACTTGGCTGGCCGGAATGTGATGGAGTAGACATAATCGCGCGTCTCACTCGGCAGGCCACTGCGACCGGCCAACCAGCGTGCCACCCGATCCGGCCCCCCGTTATAGGCTGCTGCGGCCAGACCAAAGTTGCCGAACTGTTGTTTCAGATCAGCGAGAAAACTCGCGGATGCTGGAATCGCCTGGCGTGGATCGAAGCTGTCCTCGAGACCTCGAATACGAGCCGTACCAGGCATGAACTGCGCGACACCCTGCGCCCCAACAGGACTTACGGCGAATATGTCGAACCGGCTCTCTTTCCAGATCAGTCGTGTGAAGAACTCGCGTGGCAAACCAAAATCTGAGGCTGCTTGATCGATCAGCACGCAGAGGCGTTCGGGGTTGAAGGTCAGTGCGGCAGGTCTAAGCTCGAGATTGGGATAGGCTTCCCGGCCCAACAGCGCGCCATCACGTGCGCGGGCGTCACCACCAGAGAGAAGAAACTGTCCGAGCGCCAAGCAGATCGCCAAAATGCTGAATGCGCGCTTGAGCGCCTTTAGCGTTTTCCCGATCTGCCAAGAAAGAAATGCGCGGGCTTGCCCGCGCACCGTTTGGTTCGTCTGCACCAGAAAAACGCTACCGCGCCCGGGCGCGATCCCGGCGGCTCGACATCGGTTGGAAGGCGACGGCGACATGATTTTCGCAATAGGGCTTCCCGGGCACGCAGGGAAGACCACAGAACGCGAAGTCTTCGTCGGTCGGATCCCCGATTGGCCACTTGCACGTTCGCTCCGTCAACTCCAGCAACGACACCTTGCGGGCGATCTTCTCGATCTCAGCCAGCGTGGCGCGGGCGGCTTCTTCTTCCGGCGTCGGCGCGCCAGGCGCCCGGGGCTGCGTCGCATCCCGGATTACAGGTGCGGTGCGCCGTGTTGTAGGCGCCGGTGGTTGCGCCGCGGGCTCTTCTTTGGGTGCAGGAGGGGCAGCCTTCGCGGTTTTGGCCGCTTTCGGCTTAACAGGTTCCGCCGCTGGCGTCTCTTCGCTGGTGCCGCCTCCGCGGTTCGACAGACCCAGCCGGTGGACCTTGCCGATCACCGCATTTCGGGTGACGCCGCCCAGAACCTTGGCGATCTGACTGGCACTCATGCCTTCGCCCCAAAGCTCTTTCAGCTTTTCAACCCGTTCATCGGTCCACGACATACTTGTCTCCTTGCTGCCACCAAGGGCACCCTATACCACGACACTCATAGCATAGGGTTGCAGCGCAGTGTTACAAGACGAAGCGCCGCATTCAGGACCGCATCCGGAGCAATTCACATGCAAGATCAGCCCGCAAGCCACACCGGCATGGGCCAGCGCCGGTTCGGACGGATCAACTGGTTAGGATTGCAGACCCTTGTTGAACGCGAGGTTAGGCGTTTTCTGAACGTCTGGACGCAGACCATTCTCGCGCCGATCATCACCTCGGTTCTCTTTTTGACAGTGTTTTCCCTCGCTTTCGGTGCGCGGCGCGGTGACATCATGGGCTTGCCGTTCGAGCAGTTCCTCGCACCCGGCATCCTGATGATGGTCGTCATCCAGAACGCCTTCGCCAACACCTCGTCCTCGATCATGATCTCCAAGATCCAGGGGAACATCGTTGATACGTTGATGCCGCCGTTGAGCGCGGGGGAAATCCTTACCGGCTATGTCGCCGGCGGCGTCTTGCGTGGTCTCGTCTGTGCCCTTGCCGTGGTGATCGTGACGTTCCCATGGGTCGGGATCTTACCGGCCCAGCCGCTCTGGCTGCTTTGGTTTGCCCTCTCGGCCTCGGTGATGCTGTCGCTGCTGGGTGTTCTCGCAGCGATCTACGCGGACAAGTTCGACCAGATGTCGATGATCACCAATTTTGTCATCACACCCCTCAGCTTTCTCTCCGGCACCTTCTATTCGATTCAGGCCCTGCCAACGGGGTTCCAGACCGCCAGCTTGATGAACCCCTTCTTCTACTTGATCGACGGCGCACGCCACGGTGCTTTGGGCATTGGCGATGCCAGTCCCTGGACAGGACTAACGATCACCCTCGTCATAAATATCGTGCTTTGGTGGCTGGCTTGGCGATGGCTGGCCTCCGGGTATCGCCTAAAGGCTTAAGCCAGGTCTCGCACCCTGACCGCTGTGCCCAGAAAGCGGTCTAGAAAACCGTTGAACCATGTTGCCTGAGCCGCGTCATTTGCAATCATGCGTTGGTTCTGCTCGGCACGGGTCTGTGCACCCGGTTTGCCCCAGGCCGCCTCGGGACGGTCTTGCCAGCGCCGCATGCCTTCGGGTGTGACCTCAGCGTGGAACTGGAATGCCCATGTCGTTTCCCCATAGCGCATGGCCTGGTTTGGAAACCTCTCTGAAGCCGCCAGCCGAATGGCTCCGTCCGGCAGGTCAAAGCCGTGGAAGTGCGCCTGACAGACATGAAGGCCGTCCGGGATCAGGTTCGCTCCGGCTTCAGTCGGAATCAGCGGATAATACCCAAATTCGTGGATTTCAGGATCGAGCGGGCCCAC
Source organism: uncultured Limibaculum sp. (assembly GCA_964475765.1). GTDB lineage: Bacteria > Pseudomonadota > Alphaproteobacteria > Rhodobacterales > Rhodobacteraceae > Thermohalobaculum. Next base: position 15,124 of record CAYYZH010000045.1, on the reverse strand, counting down.
CTTTGCCCCCAAAACTCGAGCGATCGACTGGGCTCCCTGACAGATCCCCAGCAAGGGGACATCGTGGGCAATGCACTGCTCGATCCAGCGATTCTCGTTGTGCAGAAACGGGTGCTGATCTTCCTCGAAGACGTTGAACGGCCCGCCATAGAGTACGGAGGCAAGCACACTGTCCTGCCCTTCTGGTACTTCGTCTCCCTTAAAGGGCCGCAAGACCTCCGAAGCGATGTTGTGTGCCGCTAACCAGGACGTGATACGATCGTCCTCAGGACCATCATCGTGTCGGATCAGGACGACTTTGCCGGGTTGCGTCTGCATGCTTGAGCTCTTGGCCGTACCAGTGTCAGATCGCCTGAGCCCGGGCATTGTCGATATAGATCTCGCGCAAGCGCCGTGACAGCGGCCCCGGGGTGCCGTCGCCCAGAACCGTGCCATCCACCTCGATCACCGGACATACAAAGCTGGAGGCCGCGGTTACGAAGGCCTCCGCAGCATCCTGTGCTTCGGCAATCGTGAACGGGCGCTCTTCGATTTTCATCTGCGCTTCCTCGGCCAGTCGGAGAACCGAAGCGCGGGTGATCCCATGCAGGATAGAATTCGACAGATTCCGGGTCACGATGGTGCCCGACTTGGTCACGATATACGCATTGTTCGAGGTGCCTTCGGTAACATGACCGTCTTCGACCAGCCATGCATCGTCCTTGCCTTCGGCTTTCGCCTGCATCTTGGCCCAGGATGGGTAAAGAAGCTGCGTTGTCTTGATGTCGCGCCGACCCCAGCGTTGATCCTCGACCGCCATCACCTTTATCCCGTTTTCGGCGGACGGTGTATCGCAGATCGGTTTGTTCTGAGTGAACAGGACCAATCCAGGCTGCGCGCTGTCGGGCCAGGCAAAGTCTCGATCGGCCTCACCGCGGGTGACTTGAAGATAGACAAGGCCCTCGGTCAGGTCATTACGGCGGACCAGTTCGCGATGGACCTCAAGCAGTTCATCATCGCCGACCGGCGGCGTCATCTGGAGATGCTCCATCGAGCGGTGCAGGCGCGTGACATGGGCCTCATAGTCGCAGAGTTTTCCGTCGAGGACCGAGGTCACCTCATACACCGCGTCGGCCATAAGAAAGCCGCGGTCGAAAACCGAGATCTTGGCATCGGCCTCTGGCAGATATTCGCCATTTACATAGACAATACGGCTCATGCTTACCCCCACAGCTCTGGCGATGGGGGATGCACCCCGTTCGCGTCATAGGTCAAAGGATGGTCTCGGTCGCTGGCCAACAGCAACGGTCCGTCAAGATCGGTGACAGCGGCGCCCTGAGCAACGAGAGTAGCGGGTGCCATGCCCAGCGACGAGCCAATCATGCAGCCGACCATAACTTTGAAGCCCATCTCCTCGGCTTCGGCCTTCAGGGCAAGCGCTTCGGTCAGACCGCCGGTCTTGTCGAGTTTGATATTGATCATGTCATACTTGCCCACCAGCGAAGGCAGCGAGGCCCGATCATGGCAGGCCTCGTCGGCGCAAACCGGCAATGGCCGCTGCATGTCTCTAAGCGCGGCGTCGTCCGAAGCCGGAAGGGGCTGTTCGACCATTGTCACGCCAAGATCCAGCACCGCTGGAGCGATCTCGGCATAAGTCTGCGCATTCCAGCCCTCATTCGCATCGACAACAATGGTCGCATCGGGTGCACCTTCGCGGACGGCTTTCAGGCGCTCGATATCACCTTCGCCGCCGAGTTTGATCTTCAGGACCGGCCGATGTGAATTTTCGGCAGCCTTTGCACGCATCTTGTCGGGCTCCTCGAGCGACAGTGTAAAGGCCGTGATTTCGGGGGCGGGTTCAGACAGCCCAGCCAACTCCCAGACACGTGTGTTCGAGCGCTTCGCTTCCCAGTCCCAGAAGGCGCAGTCGAGCCCGTTCCTTGCTGCACCCGGCGCCAAGGCAGATTGCAGCGCCGTTCTATCGAGGCCTTTTTCAATGGCTGGTGCCAATGCCTCGATCTGAGCAATTACACTGTCGACAGTCTCATCATAGCGTGCATAGGGATAGCACTCGGCCCAGCCGGTTACTCCGTCCTGCTCCAGCATCACAGTGACGACCCGACTTTCGGTGCGGCTGCCCCGGCTGATCGTGAAGGTCCCGGCAATCGGGAAGATATCTTCGCGTACCGCCAGCTTCATTGCCTTTTGCTCCGAGTGCACGTCATGGACGCACCCTTGTTTCAAAGAGCATCGATCAGCCGCCCTGCGCCATGACGGAAAGGATCTACAGCGGGCAAGCCCATGCGATCCTCGGTCTCCTTGAGATAAGCATCTGCCTCAGCCTCGGTCAGCGCGGCGGTGTTTACCGCGCATCCGATGACTTTGCAGTCTGGGTTCACGATCCGGGCCAATTGCAAAGCCAGCGGTTGCAGATCGTCCATCGACGGTACGGGAAAATGCGGTAGTCCGCGCATATGGCTACGTGTCGGCTCATGGCAGAGCACAAGCGCATCGGGTTGGCCGCCATGGATCAACGCCATTGTGACACCAGAATATGAGGCATGAAAGAGTGAGCCCTGACCTTCGATGATGTCCCAGTGATCGTCAGCCCCATTGGGCGTGAGGTGTTCGACAGCGCCGGCCATGAAATCAGCAATCACGGCATCGAGCGGTACACCGTCACCGGTGATCAAAATGCCCGTCTGGCCGGTCGCACGGAAGTCGGCGTTCATGCCGCGCGCCCGCATGTCTCGTTCGAGCGCGAGCGTTGTGTACATTTTCCCGCAGGAACAGTCTGTCCCAACAGCCAGCAGGCGTTTGCCCGTACGACGCACACCGTCGGCAATCGGGTACTGCACCGTTGGCACGCGAACGTCATGTAGAGTGCGCCCTGTCCGTTCTGCGGCGGCCACCAGATCGTCTTGCCGGTTGAGCAACGTGTGTAGCCCGGCTGCGATGTCCATGCCTGCTTCCATTGCCTCGATCAGCACGGCCTTCCACGCGTCGGAGATGATGCCGCCGCGGTTGGCAACACCGATCACGAGTGTTTGGGCACCTGCTTCGCGCGCCTCGGCGACGGTCATGTCCGTCAGTCCCATGTCCGCATTGCAGCCCGGCAGGCGCAGTTGGCCAACACTGGCGTCGGGGCGCCAGTCCTTTATGCCCTGTGCGACCTTCGCCGCCAACGCATCGGGTGCATCCCCCAGAAACAGCAGATATGGTTGCTTCAACGCCATGACACCGGCTCCCGAATCAATCTCAATTCTGCAACCCTATCTGCATTCCGGTCGCCGATGACACTGGAACCAGTTCGCTCCGGCTGATTGTCCAGCTTTAGTTCGAGACGGCCTCCTTAGCCTCTTTAGTACCGTCCCGAACGGTCCGCCCCGCGTCACGCGCGGCTTGCCCGATTTCCTGGCCGGCCTCTTTGCCCGCTGCGCCGATGTCTTTGCCGGTATCGACCAGAGCCTCGCCGGTTTTTCGAGTGTAGGTCTTTGCGTCGTCCTTGACTTGGGTCGCGACAGCGCAGCCGAGCAGGGTGGACGTTGCTAGCATTGCCGTGAGAACCTGTCGCATCGCCGGTTTCCTCCTGCGGTTGACACCTGTCAACTTACGCTGTGTCCTCAGCCAGACAAGCGCCAGCGGAGGGGTGAATGGCCGAAAGCCAGAGCGATCTGACAACAAAACTGTTCGCTGCGGTGGACGAAAACTGGGATCGGCAGCTAGCGTTCACCCGTGACCTGATCCGCTATCCGTCACTGCGTGGGCAGGAGCATACGGCTCAGGAGTTTGTCCACAGTGCGCTGGCCGAACGTGGATATGGCATGGATCGCTGGATAATCGATGAAAACGCGATCCGCGATCATGAAGGGTTCTCGCCGATCGCGGTGCCCTATGACAACGCTGTCAATGTCGTCGGCACGCACACGCCGCGAGAGACGAAGGGCCGATCGCTCATCCTGAATGGCCATATCGATGTGGTGCCCGAGGGCCCGCACGACATGTGGTCCCGCCCACCGTTCGAGCCTGCGGTGGAGGGAGATTGGCTCTATGGCAGGGGCGGCGCGGACATGAAGGCTGGGATTGCGGCCAACATCTTTGCCATGGACGCGCTCCGCACCTGTGGCCTTCAGCCTGCCGCGACGGTCTATGTCCAATCCGTCACGGAGGAAGAGTGCACCGGTAATGGGGCCTTGTCGGCTTTGGTTCGCGGCTACCGGGCCGACGCGGCCATCATACCTGAGCCCGAGGACGACATGGTGGTCCGCGCCAACTGCGGTGTCCTTTGGTTTGCGGTCGAGATCCGCGGCAAGCCGGTGCATGTACGCGAGGCAGGCACTGGCTCGAACGCCATTCTTTCGGCTTGGAGCGTGATCACCGCGTTACAGGAACTGGAGGCCAGTTGGAACGCGCGCAAGTCCGAGCACCGGTATTTCGAAGACCTCGATCATCCGATCAACATCAATATCGGCAAGATCAAGGGTGGCGATTGGGCTTCATCCGTCCCGGCCTGGTGTCGGCTCGATGTTCGTGCCGCGATCTATCCCGGCGTTGAGCCCAAGGATGCCGCAGCCGAGATCGAAGCCGCTATCCGGGCGGCGGCTGCAAACGATCCGTTTCTGTCGAACAACCCGCCCACTGTGAGTTTCAATGGGTTCTTTGCCAAGGGCTACGTTCTGGAGGAGGGTACGGAGGCCGAGGCAACACTGGCGCGGTCTTTTGAGCGAGCCTACGATGGAGAGACCCTTCGCAGTTTTACGACACCGGGTTATCTCGATGGCCGGGTGTTCGTACTTTACGGCGACTGTCCGTGCCTGGTCTTTGGGCCCCGTTCAGAGAACATTCATGGGTTCGACGAGCGCGTCAGCCTCGAGAGTACGCGCCGCGTCACCAAGACCATCGCGGCCTTCATCGCGGACTGGTGTGGGGTCGAACCCATCCCCTGATCGGCTATTTTGCGCAGGGCAATTCGCTGATCGGGCGTTCAACGCGTTGTAGCTTGAGCAAAATCGCAGTGCGCGTGTTGAAGTCGGTGAAAGTTAGCTGTTTGTCCCTCGCGTCGGTCAGCATGGCATCCAACACCACGCGGGGCAGCGGACCGTTGTAGCGCGTGCCGTCGAAGGTCATCTCGCCGGTGGGGCCAAGAAAGAGATCCGTCCCGGGTTTGCCGATGCGCACAGACGGCTCGAAGGCAGGTCCTGCAAAGTCGGCTTTCTCACCGGCCGGCGCCTGAACGTGGAGAGAAAGACTGCCGCCGAAACAGCCGATCGAGATTTGCCACCCGGCCTGGCTTTCCGACCACATCTCGGCAGTCGTGTGGTTGCCATAGGCGACCGGCTTTCCCTGATCGTTGAGATAGAGCACGCTCCACGATTGCAGACCGGCATAAGCGGGCAGGGCAAAAAGAACGGCGATCAGGACAAAAAGTCGGGCCATAGCAGTCTCTCTTCAATCAAAGGTCGGTTTGAGGGCGCAAGTGTGCCGCAGCCGGGCGGTCAGGTCAAAGGCTTGGACATGTCGCGCACCACATCTGTCGCATTCAGGCGCCGGGACATCTGTCCACGGACGTCTGCCCACCGAAAGCGCACCGAGTTCATGACGATCTCCCGGTCCAGCTCCTTGTAGTCGTCGATCACCGGGGCGTGCTTTACCAGAGCGGTCGGACTGGTGGAGAACGCCGCCTCCCCGATTGCCATCAGGCGCCAGTCCGTCCCGGAGAGCCGCGTGCGAAACGCAGTTGCGTCATCGCGCGAAGCCTCAAAGTCCTGCTCCTGGAGAAGCTTGATGGCATCGGTGTAGAGATCACTGGCGATTTTTTGGGAGTTCTCTGTGCTTAGCCCCCCCTCGCGCACCAGGAGGCCCGTCGCAAAGACCGTGAGATCCTGAAGGCAGGCCTCAATGACCCGGCTGCGAGACAAGCGAATCGCATTGGCGAATCGCTCGTCCTGAAAGAGTTCCCGGAATCGCGTGCCCGTTCGGGTCTTGAGATACCCATATAGTGCAGTTTGCCCGATATAGGCCGCCCGGCTGTGGATAAACTCGACGAGTGCGACTCGAGACCTGATCCGTTGCGGTCGAACGCGGTCCAGACCGGCCCGCCACAGTGCGGCGCAGATCGATTTCACATCATCCCACGCTCCCGACGTCACTTTTCCTTTCCCCCGACGCGGCAACCCGGTGTAAGTAAGAACCAGCCGGGGATGGACCGATTAACGATCAGGGACGGGGAGACCACGGATGCCTGATAATTCACCCGAAGCGAATGCAGCGCACTGGCGCAGGACCAGAGGTCTGACGATCTTTGTCTTGCTGATCTGGGTTGTGTTTGCATTCGTCGTACACGTCTTCGCCAGCTATCTGAACCAGTTCACCTTTCTTGGCTTTCCCCTCGGATACTACATGGCCGTGCAAGGGTCGCTCATCGTTTTCGTCGTGCTGATCTTCTTTCAGAATGCTCAGCAGGACGCCATCGACGATGACTACGGCCACGACCACTAGGGGAGATCAGAGATGAACGGGAACTTCATCGACAATCTGCCAAAGATCTATGGTCTCTACACCGGCGGGTTTATCGTTTTCATCGGCCTGATGGCTTTGCTCGAGTACTTCGAACTCGCGGATGCCCAGACCATCGGCATTCTTTTCGTCGCCTTCACCATCCTGATCTATGCTGCGATCGGATGGCTGTCGCGCACAATGCAGGTCGACGCCTACTATGTTGCGGGACGTGAAGTGCCGCCTGTGTTCAATGGTATGGCAACGGCAGCCGACTGGATGTCAGGCGCGTCCTTCGTGGCGCTGGCCGGTGGTATCTACTTCGGCGGGCACGGGTATCTCGGCTTCGTTGTGGGCTGGACCGGCGGTTATGTGCTGGTGAACTCGCTGATGGCGCCTTACCTGCGCAAGTTTGGATGCTACACGGTGCCGGACTTCATCGGCACGCGCTATGGTGGCAACATGGCCCGGTTTTTGGCTGTGGTGATCCTTGTCGTGGCGTCGTTCACTTATGTGACGGCTCAGATCAATGCGACCGGAACCATTGCGGCGCGCGCGCTGAACATTCCTTTCGAACTGGGCGTCTGGTTCGGACTGCTAGGCATCCTCCTGTGTTCGATGCTCGGCGGTATGCGGGCGGTCACCTGGACCCAGGTCGCACAGTACATCGTCCTGATTATTGCTTACCTCGTGCCGGTGATCTGGATGTCGAACGTGCAGGGTTTCGGCATCATTCCGCATTTCAGCTACGGCGACGCCGTCCAGCGGATTGCTGAACTTGAGCCCATGTTGGGTGTTGGCACGGCGCCAACGGAGACCTTCCCAGGATTGAAGGCCCTGACAGTCGCACACAACGATCCTCAGGCCTATGACAGCATGGCGAGTTGGAAGTTCATCACGCTGGCGCTCTGCATGATGGCGGGCACCGCCTCGCTGCCACATATCTTGATGCGCTACTTCACGACGCCGTCCGTTCGGGCGGCGCGTAAGTCGGTGGCGTGGTCGCTCCTCTTCATCTTTTTGCTCTACTTCACAGCACCTGCACTGGCGACGCTGACGAAGTTACAGCTTCTGGATCCTGAGCTGCCGACGGCGATCATCGGAAAATCCATCGAAGAGGTGATGGCACTCGATTGGATCCAGAAGTGGTCCGAGGTCAACTTCCTCAAGGTGTCCGATGCCAATGCCGACGGTATCCTGCAGATCAATGAGTTCTTCATGCGCTCAGGCATTGTCGTGCTCGCAACGCCGGAAATCGCAGGGCTGCCTTACGTGATCTCGGGCCTTGTCGCGGCAGGCGGCATGGCAGCGGCGATGTCAACGGCGGATGGTCTGCTTCTCGCGATTGCCAACGCGATCAGCCACGATCTCTACTACAAGATCGTCGACCCCAAGGCGGACACGCGGCGGCGGCTGGTCGTGGCGCGCATCCTGTTGATACTGATCGGATGTGCGGGAGCGTTCGTTGCCTCGCTTAAACTCACGGGGATACTTGGGGCTGTGGCATGGGCGTTCTGCTTTGCCTGCTCCGGTCTGTTCTTCCCGCTTGTCCTCGGCGTATGGTGGAAGCGCGCGAACCGGGCCGGAGCCATCGCGGGTATGTCACTCGGTTTCCTTTCCGGAGCGATCTATCTCTATGCGATCCAGAACGGGATGGAGCCGTGGTATGGTCTCGACGGGCTGCGTTTTGGTATGATCGGCATGCCGGTCAGCCTGATCGCGATGGTGGTCGTGAGCTATATGACGCCGGCGCCAAGTCCCGAGATCCAGGCCATGGTCGACGAGACGCGCAAACCGTCTGGCAGTGCGATCCTGGCCCAAAATCACTAGACCAGTGCTTCGGGCTCACCAACAGGTTCTCCTCCTTCATGTGGGAGGAGAACCAACCATCATCACCACTCAGGCAGCATCTGAAACGTGACCGGTCCACTGGGAGATATTCCCGTCTGGGTCCTTCTCCTCGACTACGCGTTGGGCATGATGATGTGGACGCTGATAGGGCGTGCGGCCATGAGCCTCTTTCTGCCTGCTGACAGCGAGTGGTTCTTTATGAAAGTGTTCGTGCGGGTCACCGACCCGATCCTGCGCGTGTTTCGCCCGATCACGCCAGGGTTCTTGATCGAGCCGTTGGTGCCGATCTTCGCTGCATGGTTCTTCTACATGACTCGGTTCTACGTCCTGCCCCCGCTCTTAGGTTACGGCGTGATGGGTACGCTGTCCTTTCCGTTGGAAAGCGACATCGCTCGGATCTTGAGCGCACTACTGTGAGGCGTACGGTGCTTCCGCGACACACCACCGGGTATGTGGGGTGCATCTGTCGCGCAACGTAATGGCTGTTCAGAACGGGATCGCTTCGCCCTTCCAATCCTCGAAAGCGCCGGTATTCTCGAGAGACAGCGCATCGAAGCGGGCGAGAAGGCCGGCCGCGCTCTCCTCAACGCCAATGTCTGCGGCGCTTCCACCCATGTCGGTGCGCACCCAACCCGGGTGATAGGAGCCCACGGCGATGCCTTTTGGTTTGAGATCAGCCGCGAGGTTACGGGCGACATTCGTCACTGCTGCCTTAGAGGACCTGTAAAGATACGACCCGCCCGGCGCCAACTCTGATGATGCCATCTTCGAAGAGATGATTGCGACCTTGCCCTTCGCAGCCTCGAGCGGTTCAAGCAAGGCTCTGATCGTCAAAAACGGCCCGGCGACATTTGTCATCATCGACGCCTGCCATGCCTCGGCATCCATATCTGCATCTCCGATCGCGCCGCGCCCGCGATAGATACCGGCATTGCAGACCAGCAAATCCAGCGCGTTGGGCGCCTGCGCTGCCATTTCCGCAAGCGCGCGCTCATCCATCACATCTGCAGTTAGTGCATGGGCGCCAGCTTCGCTGATTCGGGCCGCACCCGCTTCGTCCCGGGCGGTGCCCCAAACCGTGTCTTCACGCGCTACGGCCTGACGGACCATTTCCAGCCCGATGCCACGGCTAGCGCCCACAACCATAATCTTCCGTCCCATACCGTAACCTCCGTTCACGTTTGACACGGTCCTACATCATCCTATCAATCAGGGCGAGGGACCCTTGTGACTGAAAGCCGGAGCCAAGCGCCTGTCCGGCCCTACTAATCGCACTCGATTGTCGATGCGGACGGGTTTGCGCTAGCGCGTATGGCAACCACCGTGCGTTGCGCGGCGGAAGGAGTTGTTCCCATGTCAGGCCGTCCCAACACGTACCCGGATTTGTCCCAGCCCGTTTGGCTGGCCGCTAGACTTAAGAACGAGGCTGCAGTAGAGCGCTTCGCCGGCGCCATGGAACGCATGGAAGTCTCCTACAACGGCGATACTGCTACTCGGAAAGCCGTCAGCTGGTCAGATGTGCTGGCACTCTATTCAATATCGCCGGAACCACCACTCTTCGATGTGCCACTGGTTTTGGCAGAACCAGATCTCCTGGTCTGTTCAACACACATAATGCCAACGATGCTTCAAACGCGAGAAGATAGCCCATCGCGGTACCTCCGCCAGTTTTCCAGCCGTCTTTGTGGTGATCTGCCCGAGGTCTGGAAAGTGCTGCCACCACTCGCGAGCGTCTGTCTCTTCACGCGGATGGACGCAATCTATGCGGCGACGGATTTCTTCGGATGCGGACGGGTCTATACGGCATCAGATGGAGACCCTGATCTTCTGTCTTCGGCACTCGCACCGATTGTGGTTGCTCGCGATAGATGCCCAAAGATCGGTGAGGATGCTTGGGCCAGCTATGCCGCTTTGGACTGGTTGCTCGACGAGCGGTCCTTTTTGAGGGGGTGTCGGTCTCGCCGCCTGGGACAACGGCCCGCCTGACACGGGCTCAGGCTGGATGGGTTCGCAGCCGCGACTACGCTGCTGTTCGAAGAAGCACCAATCCTGATGTGACCTCAGATGATGCAGTCAATGCGGGTAAGGCCATCTCGTCGAGTACTACTCGTGTTGAAACCAAGGAACCGCCACGGATCCGATTGTCTGGTGGGCGCGACTAGAGGCTCGTCGCAGCGATGGCGCTCGGTCTCGACATCGAGGCCCGCTATGACACGTTCTGGCCACCGAATATCGACGCGGAGGTTGCGGAGGATCTTGTTGGCAAGTCATCGCGTCCGCTTGACTGGACCAAAAATCGCTTTGATCCTGAACAGGTGCCACAGGGCGGCGTCGATTTTGAGGCAAGTGCTGCATATTGGTTCCAGCTTTTCGAAGGGGATGGCTGGCCGAGCAATGTCGGGAGGGCGGGTCCCAAAAGTGGCGATGGCGCTGCGTCATCGCCCTTCTTACGTTGGAACATGTCGGACCATCCCGGTACGATCCATAGATGGAACTTTTCCGGGTGGGGCGGGGAAATCGTTCGGCACCACTCCTACAAGCCTGACGATGTGGCAGCACCGAAGAAACGCATAGCGGCCTTCATGGCATATCGTCGAAGGATTCCACCACTTCTGAGCCAGGTCGCCCGAGACGTCAGTGCCGATATGCTTGAGAACGTTATGGCCGAGGGTAAGGCCGTCGGTTTGTCCGGTTTGCATCTCCTCGACTGGATATATGTCCGTAGCCAGCAGCGTCGCCGGGTGCCCGTTGCGTTCTCGCTGGGCGCGATTTTTCCGCTCTTGACATCTCAGATGTTTCTGGCTGGGTTTCGTCGATCTCCTCTGGAGAAGATCTCAGCTGAGATTGTCACTGACATGACCGCACGGTTGGTTCCTGAATGGCGAGAGGTTCCATACTTTGATGATCTCGCGGCTCAACTACCGCTTGGAGAGACAAATAAGACTCTGTCGCGCCGCCTATATTGGGAGGCAGACCGCGAGAGCTACTCGGCGGCCAAGAAGACGGGATTGGCGGCCATGGAACGGCACTTTCAGGAAGATGCTTTCGAAACATTTGCTGCTGCGGATCGTGCAAACTCGAATGCAGCTCAGATCCAGAACATCTCGAACAGATTGCTCTGGCGCATCGGGTTTGCTGACTTTGTCCGACGGATCGAAGACACCTATCGAGCTTTTGCCGCCGCTTCGGGCCCTTTGCCAGACCCGATCACGGTAGACAGCAAATTCTCTGCGGGCCGAGGATGACTTTCGTGTTTTCGGCTGAAGCGCACTTATATCAATACAGTCAAAGGGAGGAGACCAGTCAATGACACCAACCTTCGCACATGCTCTGATCATCGGCACCGGCCCTGGTTTGTCCACGTCGCTGGCTCGGCTGTTTCATGCAAAGGGTCTGCAGATCTCCCTCGCCGCGCGTGACCCATCCGATCTTGGGGATCTGGCGAACGAGACGGGAGCTCGCACTTACACCTGCGATGCAGGCAACCACGATGAGGTCGAGGCTCTCTTTGCAGCACTGGACAACGGCAGCGCGCCCGATGTTGTTGTTTATAACCCCTCCGCACGAGTGCGTGGACCCTTTGTCGAGCTGGACCCGATAGCGGTGCAGGCTGCGGTTCAGGTCACGGCGATGGGTGCGTTTTTCGCAGCTCAAGAGGCTGCCAAACGGATGGTTCCAGAAGGGCATGGTGCAATTCTACTGACGGGAGCATCGGCAGGCGTAAAGGGTTATCCGCAGTCCGCGAGTTTCGCGATGGGCAAGTTTGCCATGCGCGGAATGGCTCAGTCCATCGCGAGAGAATTGCACCCCAAGGGCGTCCATATCGGTCATTTCGTCATAGATGGTGGGATCCGGAATCCGGCTCGGCCCGAGCGCGTCGACGGGCCGGAGAACCCAGATTCGATGCTCTGTCCCGATGCGATCGCACGCAGCTACTGGCATTTCCTGGAACAGGACAGGTCGTCCTGGGCCTGGGAGATCGAACTCAGACCTTGGGTCGAGACCTTCTGATCTCAGTTTTCGTCTGGCTCTCCCGCGGCTACCCATGCTTCGTAGGCAGCCATAGCGTTGGGACCCGGCGGGTAGAGCCCCTTGATCGAACCGCCTTTGGCCAATTCCCGGTTCACCCATCCTTCAATGTGATCCTGCGCAAGACCTGCCTCAGCAACCTCGGCGGCAAGATGAGCCGGCACGGCCACTACACCTTCGCTGTCTCCGACGATGACGTCACCGGGGAAGACCGCGACCCCGCCTACGGAAACTGGGCATTGCGTGTCGGCCAGCATCAACCGGGCCATGCTGGGGGGCGCTGCGATTGTGCTGCAACAGACCGGCCAGCCAATCTCGCCCATTTCCGGAATGTCGCGCATCGCCCCGTCGGTTACGGCTGCGGCCAGCCCGCGCATCTTTAGGCGCATCACGATGTTGCCACCGAGCAGTCCGGCATCCACGCAACCGCCCGCTTCCATCAGAAAGACAGCACCCTTTGGGGCGTCTTCGATCGCGGGTGTCATCAAATTCTCCGGGTGATCCATCCATTGCGCCGCCAGAAGGTCTTCGCGCAGGGGCACATAGCGCAGCGTATAGGCCGGGCCCGCGAACGGCGGGAGGGAAGGATCAAGCGGCAGCACCCCGCGCAGCGCCGTGTTGTGCAGCCCATGTTGTTTGAGCAACTGCGTCGTGATGGTTGGCGTCGTCACGGTGCGAAGCTGACGAAGGACTTTCTGTGACACGCGCTTAGTTGGCCTGGCTTTTGGCATCTCTACGTGCTCCCTTCATCGGATTTGACGACCCAGCCCGGTGTGCGCCGGTCGAAAAACGCTGCGACCCCCTCGTGGGCTTCCGGCTCTTCCCAGGCATTGGCCAAAGCGGCGATGGAGCGTTCGATCGTCTCGGGATCGATGCGCGGCCCGAGTGACCGCGCAAGGCGTTTTGAGGCGGCAACGGCCCCGGGGGCTGCGCCGAGATAGGCGGCCACCTCGACTTCCATGGCGCTGTCCAGATCTTCCAACGAAACGACCCGGGCTACCAATCCCATCTCGCGGGCCTCGTCGGCACCGAAGAGTCGCGCGGACATGAAAACCCGTCGCGCCATTCCCTCGCCCATACGCGCTAAAACGTAGGGAGAGATGGTCGCGGGAACGAGGCCCAGCCGCGTTTCGGTGAAGCCAAATTTAGCATGCTCCGCCGCGAAAGCGACATCGCAAACCGCGATCATGCCCATTCCGCCGCCATAGGCCTGACCATTGACCCGCCCGATGAGGGGCTTGGGCAGCTCATTCAACTTACCAAGCAGGTTTGCGAGTTTTCCCGCCTCGGCAATGCGTTGGGCGCGAGAGGCTTGGAACTGCTCGCGCATCCACGCGAGATCCCCGCCTGCGCAGAAGGATTTTCCCGCACCCGTGAGAACGACGACTCGGACCGCATCATCTGACGCCAGGATCGAGGTGGCCTCGGTCAAATCGGCAATCATCTGCGGGGCAAGGGCGTTGTGCTTCTCCGGCAGGTTCAACGAAAGGCTCGCGACCCCGCGGGTGTCGGTCTCGATAGTGATGGTTTCAAAGTCCATTACGCAGCTCCCTCGTTCTGGCGGAGTGTCTTCGCGAAGGAAGCGGTCTCGGCCAGCCGGTTCCGATCAATGCCGGTTGTGAAACCGTGAGATTCGCACAGTTCGACCACGCCTTCGGTTGCGACATTGCCCTTTGCGCCCGGTGCATAAGGACAACCACCCAGCCCAGCGATAGAGCTGTCGAAAATCCGCACGCCCCGCGCGATGCTCGTTGTGATGTTGTCGAGCGCCCGGCCGTTGGTGTCGTGGTAATGCCCGGCGACTTTGTCTGCAGGTACCACGTCGAGTGTTGCGGCCAAAACCGCGTCGATGGTCTCGGGCGTCCCGGCCCCGATGGTGTCGCCGAGGCTGATCTCAACGCATCCGGCTTTGTAAAGCCATTCCGCTATACGCGCAGTGGTGCCCGGTGGCACCGGACCGTCATAAGGGCAGGCAATTGCGCAGGAAACATAACCCCGGAGTGGAATGCCGTCCTCCCGCGCCTGATCGATGATCGGCTGCGCGCGTTCCAGCGCCTCCTCCATCCCGCAATTGACATTGGCCCTGCTGAACCCGTCCGAGGCCGACCCGAAGATTCCGATGGCATCGGCGTTCGCCTCGCGGGCGCGCTCATAGCCCTTCAGGTTGGGAGCAATTGCGGTGTAGGCAACACCGCGCGCGCGCGCGACGCCGGCCATCACTTCCGTTCCGTCTGCCATCTGTGGCACCCATTTCGGGCTGACGAAGCTGGCAGTCTCGATCTTCGAGAACCCGCATGCGGTCAGCATGTCGACCAGCCGGATCTTGTCGGTGGTTGCGATGTGCGCCTTTTCGTTCTGCAGCCCGTCGCGGGGACCCATCTCCCAAATCGTAACGTGTTCAGTCACCGTCGCTCTCCAGCGAAACCAAAACTGCCCCCTCTTCGACCTGATCGCCTGGCTTGGCAGACACTTTGGACAAGACCCCGTCTCGCGGCGCGCGCAAAGTGTGTTCCATCTTCATGGCTTCCATGACGATCAGGGCATCGCCCTTGGAAACGAAGGCTCCCGGCTCGGCATCGACCGTTTTGATCAGGCCGGTCATCGGGGCAGCGATCCGGTCGCCACCACCTGTTGCCTCATCTTCCAAATCAAGAGGGTCGGGAACAGTGAACGCATGTGCATGGCCCCCGGCGAAGACGGTAATCTTCGCGCCGTGACGCAGCGTGCTTGCTCGGAACCGGTGCCCATCGGACAGGACAGTCAGATCTGA
>CAYYZH010000044.1:0-24905 GCA_964475765.1 uncultured Limibaculum sp. | reverse complement strand
ACGTCCTCGATCAGCGCGAGTGCGGGGTTGTCCTCGAAGACGGTGGGCCCGCCCCAGAACCGGGCCAACGCGTAGGCCACGGCGCCAATGGCAAAGATCGAGGCGACCCGGCGGGCGAGATCCTCCATCGTCTGCATGCCCGGGCGGGAATGGGCGTAGAGGGCGATGCCGTCGTTCTCGGCCTCGATGGGCGCTGTGCCGCCTTCGTCGTCGCCATCCCCGTCGACATCGCCGGCATCGCCTGCGCGGGCCATAATCTCGGATTTGAGGGCTTCCTGCTCGGCTTCCTCCTCCAGCTTGCGCTGGTTGTCGAGCTCGCGGTTGATCTCCTCCATCTCGCGATTGCGGGCGAAGATCCGTTCGATGACATAGGACGCCACGGCATAGACGATCATGCCCGCCATGAAGATGCCGTAGGGTGCGACGAGGCGCAGCGCGCTGGGGTCGATCCCCATGATCAGGCGGAAGCTCATCTCGGCCCATGTAAAGATGAGATAGAGCGTCACCAGCGGCGCCCAGAGCGTGACGGCCGCGAGGGCGGGCCAGCTCGCCTCCTCGCGGGTGCGTCCCGCCAGAATGATCCCGCTGATGGTCCGCCTGTGCGTGCGGATCAGGGCCAGCAGGATCAGGACGGTGATCAGCGACAGCATGACAGTGATCGCGACATGGACCTCGGTGGCGAGCCCCAGCGCCTGCATCCAGTACCCGAAGACCATGGAGAAGATACCGAAGGTCGTCGCCCCGGAGAGCCAGAGATAGAGGCTGCGCGCCGCGCCGTCCTCAATGGTCGGCAGCCTGTATTCCGGCAGATAGGGCGCAACGGCCATGCGCCAGATCGTGTCCACAATCATGGTCACGCCATAGGCCACAAAGACCAGGATGGCGGTGATCAGCGTGGCCTCGTGTTCCTGATAGAAAAAGAGTCCGATCCCCGTTGCGACCGCCAGCGTGATCGCCACCGCGATTGCCGTGAGCAGCACCCGATAGGCCAGGACCGGCAGCTTGCCGAGATAGCCCTCCGGGTTCGGGCGCTGGACCGCGATCATCAGGCGCCGCGCGATGTAGATGGCGTAGACGACCGCAACCGCCCGTCCGATCACGATCAGCAGGACAGCAAACAGGGCAACGCCCACGAAATAGCTCGCAAGTCCCGTTGGGCTGGCAGCAGCGAGCGCAACATGGATGTCATCCAGAGCTTCGGGCAGTCGTTTGAGGGTCGAGACCAGTCGTGTGCGGAAAAGGGACACCGCCTGCTGCGTCGCATTGAGCATCGGGTCGGCGACACTGTCCGCCACGAGGCCATAATCGGTCACACTTGGGCCGGTCTCGGGATTGATGCGCGGACTTGATGGCAGGGGGCGCGACTGAAGCTGAACCTCGGTTTCGGTCGCCTGATTTGAGGACGGCAAGATCGAGGTCTGCGTGCTTTGCTGGGGTTCTTCGTCATCACCGCCGAGCAGCGAGCCATAGTCGAGAAGCTGCGCCTCAGCGACGGGTACAGCTCCGCCGATGGGCACGATGACCGCGAGAAGGCCGATGATCAGCCATCCCGCAAGCTTTCTCAGATCGCTGCTCCGCCTCATGTTTTCCCTTAACCCCAACCCCAAGAGCAGGTTTTACGCGACTTTTCGGCAGTATACGGCATTTCGCCGCCTGCGGGCTAGGGCTCAGCTGAGGTTTCGCCGTGCAAGAGTTGTGATCGGGAATTTCTGGCGCTCGGGCGCCGTCCGGGGTAACCATGCCTTTGATCGGGGTGGGGCAATGCAAACGGCATGTCTTTCTCGGTCCAATATACGGCAACGACGACCAGAGTGAGTATGGACGGAACGCAGCAGAAGTATCCCGGCGCGCGGGATCACAGGACACTGCTTTACAGCCATGACACCTTTGGTCTTGGCCATCTCAGGCGGTCCCGTACCATTGCGACCGCGCTGACAGGTGCCAACACGGCCAACAGCGCGCTGATCGTGACGGGCTCGCCGATTGCCGGGCGTTTCGACTTTGCCGAGCGGATCGACCATGTGCGTCTGCCCGGTGTCGTCAAGCTGGCCGATGGCAGTTATTCCTCGCTGAACCTCAGCCTGCCCATCGACGATATGGTGAGCCTGCGCGGCTCGATCATCGCGGCCACTGCGCGCCAGTTCGCGCCGGATCTCCTGATCGTCGACAAGGAGCCCTGGGGGTTTCGCCAGGAACTGGCCGAGACGCTGGAGGCGCTCAAGGCGGCGGGCACACGCATTGTCCTTGGCATTCGCGATGTGCTCGACGACGAGGATGCGCTCAGCGCGGAATGGG
The DNA here is from genome assembly GCA_964475765.1 of uncultured Limibaculum sp. Lineage (GTDB taxonomy): Bacteria > Pseudomonadota > Alphaproteobacteria > Rhodobacterales > Rhodobacteraceae > Thermohalobaculum. The sequence goes on along the minus strand of CAYYZH010000044.1, from coordinate 22,610 downwards.
CGCGCAAGAATGCTGTCGAGGCGATCGAGCGCTTTTACGACGAGATCTGGATCTACGGCATCCCGGCGATCTGTGAGCCGTTGGCGGGCCTTGGTCTTTCCGCGCGGATGCAGGACCGGGTGACCTATACCGGATATCTGCGCCGCGAAGCGCCGGACTGGCCTGCGGAGACCAGCGATGATGTGCCCGAAGAGCCTTACGTTCTGGTGACCACCGGCGGCGGTGGCGACGGTGCCGCGCTGGTCGATTGGGTGCTGCGCGCCTATGAGCAGGACACGACGCTGCGCAGCCATGCGCTGATTGTCTACGGCCCGTTCATGAACGCGGCTGCCCGGCAGGATTTCGACGAACGCGTTGCCCGGCTGGGTGGACGGGTCACGGCCATGAGCTTTCATGCGCGGCTCGAGCGTGTTCTGGCGGGCGCGCAGGGCGTGGTCGCCATGGGGGGCTACAACACGTTTTGCGAGATCCTGTCGCTGGACAAGCCGGCGATCATCGTGCCGCGCACCCATCCGCGCCGCGAGCAGGCGATCCGGGCCGAAGCGGCCGAGCGTCTCGGTCTTTTGCGGATGCTGCTGCCCGAGCGCGATGGCGACAGTGCCGCCGTGATGTCCGAAGCGATGAAGGCGCTGGCCTATCAGCGCCGCCCGTCCGAGTTCCGTATCTCCGGGCTGATGGACGGGTTGAAGACGATCGCCGCCCGCGCCGATCCAGGGGAAGCGCCGGTCGCGGCTGCTGGCGAATAGCATGGATGGGGCGGCCTCCGGACGGCCCCGGCTCGCGGTGGTGCTGAAGGGCTATCCCCGGCTCTCCGAGACCTTCATTGCGCAGGAATTGCTGGAGCTACAGAACCGTGGCTGGGCGTTCGACATCTGGTCGCTGCGCCAGCCCTACGATGGCGGGCGGACCCATCCGATCCACGACCGGATCACTGCGCCCTGCCACTATCTTCCGGAATATCTCTATCAGGAGCCGGGCCGTGTCTTGCGTGGCTGGCGCGCGGCGCGGCGGATGCCGGGTTATGCGCGCGCGCGGGCGGTCTGGTTCCGCGATCTCCGGCGGGACCGGACACCGAACCGGGTGCGCCGATGGGGCCAGGCGATGGTGCTGGCCGCCGAACTGCCTGCGGACGTTCCGCTGATCTATGCCCATTTTCTACACACACCGGGATCGGTCGCGCGCTATGCGGCGCTGATCCGGGGCAACGCGTGGGGCTTCTCCGCCCATGCCAAGGATATCTGGACCATTCCCGAATGGGAGAAACGGGAGAAGATCGCCGATGCCGCCTTTGGTGTGACCTGTACCGGGACCGGGGCTGCCCATTTGCAGGGCCTTGATGAGGTGGGTGGAACCGTCGATCTGGTCTATCACGGGCTTGATGTCAGCCGCTTTCCCGATCCGCCCACGCGCGATGCGAGGCAGGGGCCGTTCACGATCCTCTCCGTCGGGCGGCTGGTCGAGAAAAAGGGCTATGACACGCTGATCGCGGCGCTGACCCGGCTGGGACCGGACCTCGACTGGCGCTTTGTCCATATCGGCGGCGGTGCGCTGAAGGAGCGCCTGCATGCCGAGGCCGCCCGCGCCGGGGTGGCCGATCGCATCGACTGGCGCGGCAAGCAAGCCCAGGATGCTGTCGTCTCCGCCATGCGCGGGGCGGATCTCTTTGTGCTTCCGTCGCGCATCGCAGAGGACGGCGACCGGGATGGGCTCCCCAATGTACTGATGGAGGCCGCCTCCCAGCGCCTCCCCATCATCTCGACCGCGGTCTCCGCCATCCCTGAGTTCATCGAGGACGGCGTTCACGGGCGTCTCATCGCTCCGAATGATCCGGACGGCCTGGCCGCTGCAATCGGGGATTTGGCCGCTGATCGCGATCTCAGCCATCGCATGGCTGATGCGGCGTATAAGCGTTTGGTGACCTCTTTCGATGTAGCCTCCGGGATCGACCGGTTGGAGGCCCGCATTCTCGCAGCATTGGCTGCGGCATGACGGCCCTCCGCCGCAACTTTCGGGGGTGAGTTCATGTCGTTGCCAGACCATCACGATGCCGAGCCGCGGATTGCGTTCTATGCGCCGATGAAACCCCCGGATCATCCGACCCCGTCCGGGGATCGTCAGATTGCCCGCCTGACGCTGGAGGCGCTGGCGCGGGCCGGGTTCTTGCCCGGCACCGTGTCCGAGTTGAGGCTTCTGGACATGGATGGCGACCTCCGGCGCCAACATGCATTGGCCAAGGCCTCGCACGACGAAGCCCGGCGGCTTGTCGAGCAGCTTCGCGACAATCCTCCCGCGCTCTGGTTCACCTATCACTGCTACTACAAGGCTCCCGATCTGGTCGGCCCGCGCGTGTCGGAGGCGTTGGGCATTCCCTACGCGATCTCCGAGCCATCGATCTCACCAAAGCGACGGGAGGGCGACTGGGCCCTGTTCGCCGCCGCGTCCGAAGCCGCGATTGCCTGCGCTGACCGCCTGTTCTGGACAACCGGTCGCGATCGCCCGGCGCTCGAGGAGGCCGGTTTTGCCAAACGGATGAAGCAATTGCCGGCCTTTGTCGCGGAAGGGTCACCACCTAAGCGCCGCGCCGCGCACACGCCGCTCCGGCTTCTGGCTGTGGCGATGATGCGCTCGGGCGACAAGATCGAAAGCTACCGGCGTCTGGCCAACGCTCTGAAACTCCTCTCGGACGATTGGATCCTGACGATTGTCGGCGATGGAGAAGCCGCTGACGAGGTCCACGCCATGTTCGCGCCTTTCAAGGACCGCACGCTCTTTCGCGGTCAGCTCGATGATCCCGCCGCGATGCGCGCAGCCTACGAGGCGGCGGATCTGCTGGTCTGGCCCGGCGTCGGCGAGGGCGTGGGCATGACCTATCTCGAGGCGCAAGCTGCGGGTCTGCCCGTGATCGCCGAGAACCATGCCGCCCAGCGTGACATCATCGCGGCGCCGCTTGCCCCTGTGCGAAATGCCCGGGCCTTTGCCGATGCCATCAAACGGGGCGCTCGCGAACGCGAAGTTCTGTCTGGCCAAGCGCGCGATCACATTGTGCAGAAACACTCCGTCTCGTCCGCCGCCCGCACCTTGCGTGATCAACTGATGCCGCTGGTGTCATGACCCCCATCGCCCTGATGCGCCACTATCCGACCGCGTGGAACGCCGAGCAGCGGCTGCAGGGACAGACCGACATTCCGTTGACCGATGTAGCGCGCGAGACCTTGACGGGTTTTCGGCTGCCTTCCCCGTGGGATCAGGCGCGGCTGATCGCCAGTCCGTTGTCCCGTGCGGTCGAGACCGCTGGTATTCTGGCTGAGGGGCAGGAGATCGAGACCGATCCGCGGTTGGTCGAGCTTTCCTGGGGTGAGTGGGAAGGACAGCGGGCGAAGGACCTGCTGGCGGATCCGGACATCGACTTTCGTCCGACCCATGAATGGGACTGGACCATGCGCGCGCCGGGCGGTGAAAGTGCCGCCGATGCCTGGGCGCGGGTCAAACCGGCGCTTGCTGAGATTGCCGGGGAGGGGCGCCCGACCCTGATCGTGATGCACAAGGCTCTGATGCGCCTGATCCTCGGGGTCGCCTGCGCCTGGCAGGGCGTGCCGGAGATCAAACGGGGCAGGATCTATCCGCTGAGCCTGCGTGCGTCGGGCCAACCTTGTGATGTGCAGGAGGCCGTTCGGCTGGTGGCGCGGGAAGCTGCGTGATGGCGCGGATCGCCTTCCTGTCGTGCCACCTCACCGGAACGGGGCATCTTGTGCGCACCCTCGCGTTGGCCCGCGCAGCGGCTTCGCGCGGCCATACCGTAGAGGTCCTTTCCGGCGGGCGCCCGCTCCCCCATCTCGATCATGGCGATCTCGTCTTGCGCCAGCTGCCGCCGGTCATCGTGCAGGGCTTTGAGTTCACGACCCTGCGCGATCCCACCGGAGCTCTGGTGGAGGACGCTTACATGAACGCCCGCCGTGAGATCCTGTCGCAGATCCTGGGCGATCTCAGGCCCGATGCGCTGGTGACCGAGCTGTTCCCTTTTGGCCGCCGGGTCCTCGCCGCCGAGTTTGCCCATGCCATTGCCGCCGCGCGTCGGGCAAATCCGTCCGTCGCTGTTCTCTGTTCCGTGCGCGACATCCCGGAGCCAAAACCCAAACGGCAGGAGGAGACGGCCGACCACCTGCGCGAGAGCTACGATGGCGTGGTGGTGCATGGCGATGCCGCGTTCCTGCCGCTGTCGACGACTTGGCCGTTGCCCTCAGATCTCGCGCCGATGATCCACCACACTGGCTATGTCGGGCCAGGCCCCGCGGACAAACGCCCGCGGGGTCGCGAGGTCCTGGTTGCTGTCGGAGGCGGTGTCCTCGGGCGCCATGTGCTTGAAGTCGCGGCAGAGGCCGCAGGTCTTTCGAGCCGTCCGTGGCGCCTGCTCGTTGGCGGCAGTGATGCCGCAGATGTGGCGGCGCAAACCCGTGCCGCCCATGCGCATTCCAATCTCATGGTCGAGCCTGCACGTGCTGATTACAGGACCCTGCTGGCCGAGGCTGCGTGTTCGGTCAGTCTTTGCGGGTACAACACCGCCGTTGAACTCGCGCGCGAGACCGTGCCGGCGATCCTGATCCCGTCCGAAGAAGCGGGCGAGCAGGAGCAGTTGATCCGCGCCCGCGCATTGGCACGGCACCCTGGCATCGATATGTTGCGCACCGACGGGCTGACGGCGGATCGGCTCGCCAGCGCCGTTGAGACCCGCGCCGCAGGTTCTCTGCGCCCGCGCATCCGTCTGACTGGCGACGACGGTACAGGAGCCATCGAGGTGTTGGAGCAGATCGTCTTGGCCGGGACCACCGCATGACCGACACTGCCAAAACATCTCCACGCCGCATCCATGATGTCGATGCCCTGAATACAGAACTGCAATCTATCACGCGCCGCGCCGCAATCGATCTTCGGTTCCTCCATGATGATCGGACGCGGACCTATATCGCGGACCAGACGCTCAGTGCGACCCGGATCCTCGATATCGGGGACGGCATGCGCGCGCATCGTACCGCGCTGGCAGGCCGGGTCGAAACCCTCGATCTGAACGACATCGATGCAGAAGATGAAAATCTGACCCGCCCTGACATTCTTGGTGATGTTTGCCAGCCGTTCCCGGAGTGGATGCACGGGCGCTATGATGTCGTGATTGCTCTGGCCATTCTCGAGCATGTCTACGATCCGCCTGCAGCCGTACAGAATTTCCGCGATGCGCTTGCGCCGGGCGGGAAGCTCTATCTCTATGTCCCGTGGATGTGGCGGTATCATGCGCCGAAATCACTGGTGTTCCAGGACTACCAACGGCTCAGCCGGGACGGGATGGCGTACCTTCTGCGCGACTTCGACGACGTTACAATCTATCCGATCCGGGGCAAGTACTCGGCGATCCTGAACATGCTGAAGTTCTGGAAACGCCGTGTGGAGCGGCCTTTCGGCACCGGGTTGAACCGGCTCATGGATGCCCGCACATCAGACTGGCGCAACACAATGCAAAGCAGTGGTTTCTTTGCCGAGGCGCAAAAGCCCGAAAACTGAACCGGACCTTAGCCAAGAGCGCCAACACCGTGATCCAGCCCGCAGGGCGACGGATCGCGGGCATGTCGTGTGAGCGGCAACGCCGCGAACGCCGTTAGGTCTCTGGCCGGATCAGAGCGGCGGCAAACCGCGCACAACGCCCTTTTCGATCACCGCCGGATCATACGCTTTGCGAGCAAAGACCTCCCGGACCTCGTCTTCGAAACTCGTCAGCGGATCCATCGGATAGTCCGGATCGAAGCTCGTCTGATCCCATCTCTCGCAGAAATCGACGCAGGTCTGATAGTAGGGCGCATCCCTGAACTGAGCCCGCAGTTCACGGTCCCAGCCATAGTGATGCGCGTAGTAGTACATCTGGAAAATCCCGTGATGGGCAACGACCCAGACGACTTCATCTCGCATGAAGGGGCGCATGATCTCGGCGGCGAACTTGTCGTGGTTTTGCGGCGCCAGCCCGTCGCCGATATCGTGCAAAAGTGCCGCCACCACCCAGTCCGTATCCGCCCCATCGCGCCGGGCCCGGGTTGCCGATTGCAGCCCGTGCTCCAGCCGCGTGATTTTGTAGCCGGTCAGACTGTCTTCGGCCTGGCTCTGCAACTCGCGCAGCAACCGGTTGGCGGTGCCCTGCTGGTAGATCTTCTCGCGGGCCTCCAGAAGCTGGTAGTCGTCAAACGTTCCTTCCGCCATGGCGGTAAAGGATACGGTCTCGGTCATCGCCTTGCTCCCGGCCCTGTCTGGTTGCTCAGTCCAGCAGATCATAGACATGGATTGCGGCGTCGTCCCAATCCTTGTCGTTGTTCTGCTCACAGAACCCCAGCGCCATGTTGTAGATGTTGTCGTCGTCGATGTCCTTGCCGACGGAGGCATCTGTGGCGAAGTTCCGAGCTGTGAAGTAGCCCAGCATCCACCACTTGTTCATCTCGCGAAAGTTCTCGTTGTTGTTCTCGCGCACAATGTCCGGACACTCGACGCTGCCCTTCACCGTATAGGCATCGGCAGGCATCGAGAGAACTGAGATCATCGCACACGCAGTCAGACAGGTTGCAAGCTTCATAGGTCCCACCCTTGCTAGGTTATCCGTCCTCTTCCACAATTTAGCGCGAAATGGCCTCCCGTGCCATCACAGCGCGTCGTCATCGGCGTCACGAATAGGGATCCAGCGCATCGCGCAGCGCGTCGCCGACAAAACTGAACGCCAGCACCACCAGGATCACCGGCACCATGGGCCACAGCACCCATGGATAGATTTCGAGCGCACCAAGCCCCAGCTTCAGCGCATCGTTCAGCATCAATCCCCAGCTCACCGAAGGCGGGCGAATGCCGAAGCCGAGGAAACTCAATGCCGTCTCGCCGAGGATCATCGCAGGGATCGACAGCGAAGCCGAGGCGATCAGGTGGCTCATGAAGTTCGGCATCATGTGCGCCCGGATCACGCGGGACGGTTTGGCCCCCATGAGTTCGGCCGCGCGGACATAATCCTCCTCACGCAAGGCCAGGAACTTCGATCGGACCGCGCGCGCCAAACCCGGCCAGTCCAGTAGCCCGAGGATGACCGATATCATGGCGAAGACCGCGAGTGAGTTCCAATTGACCGGGACGGCGGCGGACAACGCGAGCCAGATCGGCAGTTCGGGCAGAGACCGGAAGATCTCGATCAGCCGCTGCACCGTCGAGTCGATCCAGCCACCGAAATACCCGGCAATGCCGCCCAGAAAGAGCCCGATGACAAAGCTGACCGTCACGCCGATCAGCCCGATGGTCATCGAAAGCCGCGCGCCGTGCAGGATACGGCTGAGGATGTCGCGGCCGAGGCGATCCGAGCCGAGAACATGCAGTGATCCGTCTTCGGGCGGGCAGATCAGATGAAAGCGGCTCTCGAAGAGCCCAAGCAGGTGATAGGGCTGCCCGCATGTGGTCAGGACCGGGATCGGCTGGACGATATGATCGTTGGCGGTGGCCTTCACCAATCCGGTCGCGCGGTCGTATTCGGTGGCCGTCGGATGCGTGTGCAGCCCGACATACTCGCCGTTGTGAAAGAGGCTCAGGCCCTGCGGCGGCGCATAGATCCCGTCCTCGTTGAACCGGTTCGGATCGTAGGGCGCGATCATCTCCATGAACGGCAGCATGGCGTAGATCGTCACGAGGAAGATCAGGCAGACCACACCCAGCCGGTGCCGACGGAACCGGCGCCAGACCAGAACATAGGTCGGCGCGTCGAGATCGGCGCGGTCCAGCACCTGCCGGTCGGCGTGCGCGTCATAGCCGTCATCGGCGACGTAGTGGGGCATATCGCTCATCTCATGCCCCTTTCCGATTGCCGCCAAGCCGGATGCGCGGATCCAGAAGCGCCAGCAGAATGTCCGAGATCAGCATGCCCACCAGTGTCAGTGCGCTGACGAACAGCAGGATGAAACCGGACATATAGACATCCTGGCTTTTCAACGCCTGCAGAAGGATCGGGCCGATGGTCGGCAGGCTCATCACCACCGAGATCATGACCGAGCCGGAGACAAGCTGCGGCATCAGGTTGCCAATATCGGCCACGAACGGGTTCAGCGCCATGCGCAACGGATAGCGGATGATCCGTGCAGCGGGCGGCACACCTTTGGCCCGCGCGGTTTCGACATAGGGTTTGTGCAATTCATCCATCAGGTTTGCGCGCAGGCGGCGCATCACGGCGGCTGCGGCCGAGGTGCCGATCACGATGGTCGTCACGATCAGGTGGGACAGGATCGACATCGCTTTGTCCCAGCTCATCGGCTGACCCTCGAACTCGCGGGCCATCAACCCGCCGATGGGGATGTCGAAATACTGCGCGCCATAGAACAGCAGGATCAGCGCCAGAAGGAAGTTCGGCGTCGCGAGCCCGATATAGCCGATCAGCGAGAAGACGTAGTCGATCCAGGAATTGGCACGTACCGCCGCGATGGTGCCCAACGGCAGCGCGACGACATAGACGAACAGCAAGGCTGCGAGGTTTACCGCGACCGTCAGCCAGGCAGTCTCGCCAATCACATCTGCGACTGGCTGCTCCAGCTCGAAGGACCAGCCGAGATCACCCTGAATGAGGCCCGAGAACCCGTTGATCCCCGGCGCAAACCCGATCCAGATCAGGTATTGCTGCCAGACCGGCTTGTCCAAAGCGTATTCCGCCATCAACTGCTCGGCCTTGGCTACGCCAGCCGCCTCCCCGGTCGCCTTCATCTCGGCGATCTGGTTCGACAGATAATTGCCCTCGGGCAGGTTGATGATGATGAAGATCAGGACCGAAATGGCGGCCAGGGTGATCAACATCGTCGCCGCCCTGCGGACGAGAAACATCACCATGATGCGAATACCGGATCAGGACGGCGCGCTGACGTCGTAGGGTGCGTCCACAGCGCACCTTTGTGGCTCAAAGGTGCCGGGATCACCGGATCCGGCCTCCCTCGAAGAAAAACTCGTCCATCCGGTGCACGCCAAGCTGCCCGCCCGGATCCCAGGCATAGATGCCCTCGTCCGGCACGTTCTTCAGTGCTGCGTCATGGACCAGCGGGATCGGCGCACGCGCGACTGTGCCGATGCAGAAAACCTGATCGGCGTGAATGTCCAGCATCCGGCGCCAGATGGTCGATTTCTCCTCGGGATTGCTCGCAGTGGTCCAGTCCTCGAAGAGGGTCATCAACTCGACCGCCTCGGGGATGTCGGGCCTCTCACCCGCCGAGCCCTTGGTCTGATAGTACTGCCCCCATTTTGGCCAGGAGAACGTCGCCTGATCCACGGGGGCCAGCTCCGAGGGTGCGCTGGCCGGTGTCGGGATGCCGACGTTCCAGCCGAACCAGGCGACCATCATCGACTTGCCCGCATAGGCCCGGTTGCGCAGGACGTCGCGGTCCAGCGGCTTGACCAGCAGGCGAATGCCGATCTGCTGCCATGTCGCCCCGATCAGCTCGAGCGTATCCTCGACCTCGGAGCGTTCTCCGGCCGTCTCGACGATGATTTCCATCAGCCGCCCATCGGGCAAACGGCGCACACCCGCCGGGTTGCGCTCGATCAGACCGATCTCATCCAGCAGCCGGTTCGCTTCCTCGATGTCCAGACGCGCCCAGGACTTTGCCCTTTCCGCGTCGAAGAACGGGCTTTCCTCGAGCGCCGAGACCCCGCGCTCCTCGGCCAGCCCATAATAGAGCACCTTGTTGATGGCCTTTCGGCTGATCCCCAGGCTGAGCGCGCGGCGGAACCGCACGTCGCGAAAGACATCGCGCCAGACCTCGTCGGCATAATTGAGGTTCGGGTAGAGAGCGACCTCGTTGGCCGAGCCCGATCGCCAGAGCCGCGTGACGTATTGGCTTTCGCCCTTCTCCTCAGCCATCATCTGGCGTTTCTTGAGGACCGGCGCGTCCGAGAAGCCCAAGCCGCGGATCTGCAGCGTCGCCTCGCCCATGCTGGTCTTGGCAGCGATCAAGTTGGAAGCTGCGATCTCCAACTCGACATTGTCGAGATACGGCAGTTGCCGACCTTCGGTGTCGATCCGGTGGTAGAACGGATTGCGCACCAGCGTGTAGCGCTGCGAGTTCTTCTTGTTCTGGTTCACCCAGGGCTGAAGCACCGGCAGCTTGGGGTTATCGAGCTTGTAGAGATTGTCTTTCTTGTTGTGCAGGGCCGCCCAGGTCTTGCCCGAGTCTTCGACTTTCTTCGCGAGCTTATCCGGGTCGGCATAGTCCTCGTGGTACTTCTTCATGAAGTGCGCGGGACGATAGATGTAGACCGGGCGGGCTTGCGCGAGTGCGGGCAGAAACCGCGGATTGGGGACAGGCCAGGTGTAGGAGATCGTCACTTCGTCGATCACGCGGACCAGCGGGGGAAACCCATCGGCCAGCAATTCGACCGGCGGGCCTGCGGGCGAGAGTGCCGAGTTGAGCGCCACATCTTCCCACCAATACCGCAGGTCTTCCGTGGTGAAGGGCTTGCCATCCGACCAGCGATGACCGCGGCGCAGGTGGAAGGTATAGGTGCGCCCGTCCTCGGAGACCTCGTAGTCGCGCAGGATGTCGGGCACGAGTTCATAGTCCTCGTTATAGCCGACCAGCCGGGCATAGCCCCAGACCGACATGTAGCGCACATCCTTCGAGCGCGAGACGAACATCTTGAGAGTGCCGCCATGCTTGCCGGCTTCGCGCCCTCGCGCGTCGAGATCGACCACCAGCGGCTCGGCTGGAATGCGCTCCTCGATCGGCGGCAGATCGCCCTCGGGCTTGACCGAATGGGCCAGCGACAGCGTTTCCTTGAGGGGACCGACATAGGTTTCGGCCCCCGTGGCCGGAGCCGCTATGAGGAGGGCGGCAAGAAGGCCAAACGTCTTTGCCCCGAACGTCTTTGCGATGTGCGTCATGCAGCAGCCCTTACCATATGTCCCGGAGCGACTTCGATCAGACCGGGCGCCGCATCGCCCTGATAACCAAACGGTTGAGGCCAGCTGTCCGGCTCGCCCGCGCCTGCGGCCACCGCCTTGAGGTCGAGCCGACGCTCCATGTCCGGCTCGGGGCTCGCGGCAATTAGCGCGCGGGTATAGGGGTGGCGCGGATCGTTGAAGACGCAGTTGGCGGCGCCTTCCTCAACCACGCGGCCCCGGCGCATCACCATCACCCGATCGGCAAGCGTGGCGACAACAGCCAGATCATGGCTGATGAAAAGATAGCTGAGGCCCATTTCGTCGCGCAGCTCCGCCAGAAGCTCGAGCACCTCTTTTTGCACGCTGACATCGAGGGCCGAGGTCGGCTCGTCACAGACCAAGAGTTCGGGTTGCAGCGCCAGCGCGCGGGCGATCGCGATGCGTTGGCGTTGTCCGCCGGAAAAAGCATGGGGAAAGCGGGCGAGATGCTCTGCTGACAGTCCGACCCGGTCCATCAGCATCGCCGCCCGGTCGCGCCGCTCGGTGCGCGTGCCGACCCCGTGGATCTTCAGCGGCTCGGTCAGGATGTCCTGCACCGACATGCGCGGGCTGAGCGCCGCGTAGGGGTCCTGAAAGACCATCTGCGCCTGTCTGCGGAAGGCTGTCATGTCCGCGCCCGAGAGGCTGGGGATGTCCCGTTTGACGCCATCAGCGCCGCAGAACGTCATCTCCGCGCCCGGATCCGGGCGTTCGGCGCGCAGCATCAGCTTGGCGACGGTCGATTTGCCGGAGCCGGATTCGCCGACGACGGCCACGGTCTTGCCGCGCTCCAGCACCATATTGAAGTCTGCGACTGCGCGCACCGGGGGATCATCGGGCCCGAAGCTGCGCGTGCGCCCGGGATAGGTCTTGGCGAGGTTGGCAACCTGCATAATGGCGTCGACGCCCGGCTCCTCGTGGCAGGCGATGTCGTGCGGCACCGTTGGCGCGGCAGCGATCAGCGCCTTGGTATAGCCGTGACCGGGCGAGGCCAGAACCGCGCGGGCGGGCCCGCTTTCGACGATCTTGCCCTTGCGCAGCACGACCACCTTGTCCGCCATGTTGGCGACAACACCGAGGTCGTGGGTGATCATGATGACCGACATTTTGTGGTCGCGTTGCAGACGGTTCAGGAGATCCAGAACCATCGCCTGCGTGGTCACATCGAGCGCCGTTGTCGGCTCGTCTGCGATGACCAGCGCAGGGTTCGTGACCATGGCCATGGCGATCACAGCGCGTTGGCGCAGCCCGCCCGACAGCTCGAACGGATAGGCCGCCCATGCGCGCTCGGGCGAGGGAAAGCCAACCTCCGCGAACATGTCGAGCACGGTCTTCTTGATCTCGGCGCTGCTGGACGAGCCGTGAACTTTCAGGACCTCGGCAACCTGAGCGCCGACGGTATGGAGCGGCGAGAGCGCGCTCATCGGTTCCTGAAAGATCATCGAGACCTTGCAGCCCCGCACGGCGCGCATCTGCCGGTCGTTCAGCGCCAGAAGATCCAGCGTCTCACCGTCGTGACTGAAATGGGCGCTGCCCCGAGTGATGTTCGCAGCGCGCGGCAGGAGGCGCATCAGCGATTTGCCCGTCAGCGTTTTGCCCGATCCGGATTCGCCGACCAGCGCCAGCACCTCGCCGGGCTCGACGGAAAATGAGACACCATCCACCACAGGCAGCGCCAGACCCTTGGGGCCGAACGAAATCGTCAGATCTTCGACGGTAAGAAGTGACATTCCCCTGGTTCAGTCCCCGGTCTTAATCTGCGTATGAACAGGCGGCGTACACTCACTCGCGTGCGAGTTTGCGCCAACAGAACACGCAACTGCAAGCGAAGAGTTAACGACAGGTTTAGGCTAAAATTTGACCACAATTCCCGGAGGTCAAAGAGAGCGGGTGCCCGGGGCCAGTTTCATGCCCTTGATCCGGGCAGCCATCTTCGAGATCGGCCCATAGTCCTCACTGTCGGCGGGAAGCACATCCACCGGAACGCCGGTGTGCTGGATATCGAGAGCTGCTGCAAGGATCGCGCCGTAGATCTGCGCTTTCTTTTCCTTATGCGCCGCGGAGGTGATGAAGGGCAGGGCGGGCATGGCCCGGGTCCAGCCGAGCACGCGCAGTCGGGCGTGGCGGACCGGCTCCAGCTCCTCAAACAGCGCCCAGGCCACGGCGTCGATGGCAGCGAGATCGGCCTGTCGATCGGCGACCATGCGGGCCGAATTGCGATGCGCGCCGGAAAGGGAGAGTTGCCCAAAGAAGGCACGGCCATCATCCAGCTTTTGCCGCTGGATCTCGTCGGCCAGCGCATTGCAGCCGGACTGGCTGCCGAACTCGTTGATCACGCCGTGGGCGCCGCGGAATTCTGCGAACGTGCGGGCATCATCCGCCCTACAGATGATTGCCGAGCTGTAGGTCGCGCCTTCCGCGCCTTTCACACCATAGGCCGGGCGTCCGACCACCACAGCTGTGCCGCACCTGCCTGAGACGAAAGGCAGGCCACAGGTCTGGCCTACGATCAGATCCTCATCGGTCCAGGGCGCGGCGAGGTCCGTGGGCCGGGAGAGAGTATTTGGCGCGTCGATGCCTTCCTCATGCAGAGCTTCACGGACGCGCGACCAGAATGCGTCCGTCCGGTCCTGCACCTCCGGCCAGTCATACATCTGAAGCGCTGCGATCATCGGCCCTGCCGATCCACCCAGGGATGGATCACCGGCTCGCGCCGCTTGATCAGCCATTGCCGGGCGACCGCACCGTACCCTGGCACGAGGTAGTCGCCATTACGGGCCAGCACCGCCTCGCGATTGGCCTGCCAGCGGGCGGGGAGGCGGTACCATGCCATCGTCGGATTGTCGTGATGGACCGCGTGGAAGTTGTTGTTGAGGAACAAAAGTCGCCAAAACCATCCCGCCTCGACGATGGCCGTGCGCTCTTGGCTGGGGCCGGCGGCGCGGTGTTCGATGTAGCTGCGCACCATGATCAGCGACATTGCGGGATAGGCGATGGCAAAGAGATAGAAGAACGGGTTCATGCCCGACATCCAGACAAGACCCAGCACAGGTATCAGGCCGAGGGCATGGTGGACCCATGCAGTGCGCACCCGCATGTCGCCTGCCTGCATCAGCCTGATTTCACTTTGCCAGAACCCCCACATCGCCAAAGCAGGTCCGATCAGCATACGCCCCGCGAATGTCGCGTTGACCGAAAGCAAAAGCCGCATCAGACCGCACCGGCACTGCCAGTCCGAGGCCGCGACATAGAAGCTCTCGGGATCGTCATAGGGATCGGTCAGCCGCTCGTCGTTGTGATGGATCAGGTGCAGATCCCGAAACCGGCGATAGGGGATGAAAAGCCCGAGCGGCGCAAAGACGAGCGCCTCGTTCACCGCCGCATTGCGGGTCGGGTGACCGTGCAGGATTTCGTGCTGGAGCGAGGAGTGGAACGCGACGGCAATCGCTCCGGGGATTGCCACCCACCAGCCAATGAGGGGATGTGCGGCCAACACCAGTCCCCAGACCCCGTAACATCCTGCCAATGCAAGCCAGGTCGGCCATTCGAGAGGCGCGCGACCGGACCCTGCACGGCTTGCTCCACGCCCACCGCTCATGCTAGCTCCGAAAAGACACGAGGTTCACGGATACGTGACCGCGACTTGGGGCGCAATCACCACAGCGACAGGCATGTCGGTTTCAGACGATGGATAAGCTTGGGTTTACGGCATTTGTCGCGCTGGATGCGTGCGAGGAGCTGATTGCCAGCACATTGCGCCGGGCGTTCGCCTATATCGCGCCAAGCTCGTCCCTGATCATCTCAAGCTCTGTGGCCGGAGATGCCGAGCAGGCGTTTCGCATGTCCGTTGACGGGCACGAGTTCGGCATTGCGCTGTTCGATGGAAAGCTGCCTGAACCTGAAGCTGCGTTTGCCCAGAAAAAATCGGTCTTCTGGGCGGATGCTGCAAACGAAATGGCGGAACACCGGGCGTTTCTGGCCATTGGCGCTGGCGAGCATCAGGAGCGTCACGGGCTTGCGCGGGCGCAGTCGGTGGCGCTGACCCGTCTGATCGCCGCGATTGTCGAAGTTGCGCCCGCCTTGGGTGTCTATTGGCGCGGGGCCGAGGTGTGCGCGCCGCCACAGCGGGTGGCCCGGGCGCCGGGGTTGATCACCCAGGGCAAATGGCCGGTCGACATGTGGATCGGCTATCAGCTTTTCGGGCAAAACGACCCCGAGAGCCCAATGATCGGACTTCAGACCCGCGGGGCGGCGGCCTATCTCGGGTTCGAGCTGGAAATCCCACCCTTCGAGGTCGAGGATCTGAAGGAGCCGCTGCGCATTCTCTACAATGCCGCGGGGTATCTGATGAACTACGGCGATGTGATCAGGAACGGTCAGCTGGTCGAAGTCGTGGGGGAGCGACGGACCACTTATCAGCTTCATCTCGGCGCGGATGGCGAGCCAGGATTGGCGCGGCTGACGGTTGTGGATCGCGATCACCGCAAGATGAACTGACGCGGCTGTCATGGCTCAGGAGACAGGACCGATGTGGATCGACCATGTGCCCTATGATCAGGCGACCGGGCGGCTGAAGACGCTCTATGACCGGGTCAAAGGGCCCGATGACAACGTCGACAACATCATGCTCAGCCATTCGCTCAGGCCCCACACGATGGAGGGGCACATGACGATCTACAAGCATGTGCTCCATCACAGCGCAAACACGATCCCCAAATGGTTCCTCGAGGCGATCGGGGTGTGGGTGAGCCTGCTGAACGGGTGTGGGTACTGCGTCGAGCATCATTATGGTGGCATGGCGCGGTTGATCGGGGATCCGGCCCGTGCACAGGCCATCCGCACAGCTTTCGAGGCGGGCCGTCCGGGTGACGCGCCCCTGACAGATGCCGAACACGCGGCGCTGTCCTATGCCGAAGCGCTGACCCGAGATCCGGCTGAGATGGCCGAGAAGGCGGTGCTGGCCCTGCGTGCGGCGGGCTGGGATGACGGCCAGATCCTCGAGATCAATCAGGTCTCGGCCTATTTCAACTATGCCAACCGGACGGTTCTCGGGCTGGGGGTCTCGACCGCGGGAGACATCATCGGGCTGTCGCCGAACAACTCGGAAGATCCCGACGACTGGGGCCATCGATAGCCCCGCTGCGGCGCGCGCGCTATATCCCGACCCATGACATTGCCGTCTCCCTTTGCCGAATGGTTTGCTGCGCGTGGCTGGACACTGCATGCGCATCAGCGTGCGTTGCTGGAGCATACCGGCGAGGCAGTTTTGTTGGTTGCACCAACCGGTGGGGGCAAGACGCTGGCGGGTTTTCTGCCGTCGCTGGTGGAGTTGGGGGCGGCGCCCGGGCCGGGGCTGCATACGCTCTACATCTCGCCGTTGAAGGCGCTGGCGACCGATATCGGGCGAAATCTGCGCGGACCTGCGGACGAAATGGATTTGAAGATCCGGATCGAGGACCGCACGGGCGATACATCCTCCGCCATCAAGGCGCGCCAGCGACGTGACCCGCCGCATCTTTTGCTTACTACACCGGAGAGTTTGGCGCTGATGCTCTCGCAACTCGAAGCCGCGCAGACTTTCGCGGGGCTCCGCCGGGTCATCGTGGACGAGGTGCATGCGCTGGTGACCAGTTGGCGCTGGGTCTTGCGCGGCTGCGGACACTGGCGCCTGACCATCGGCTGATTGCCCTGTCTGCGACGGTCGAAAACCCCGCCGAGCTTGGCGATTGGCTGGCGCCGGGGCGGGCTGATCTCCATTTGGCCGATCCCGGACCGGAGCCCGAGATTGCCATCATGGAGGATGCGGGTACGCCGCCCTGGGCCGGGATGGGCGGGCGATACGCCGCGCGGGCGGTCATGGACGAGATCCGGCGCAACCGCACGACCATTGTCTTCATCAACACCCGGGCGCAGGCCGAGCTGTTCTTCCGCGCGCTTTGGCACGAAAACACCGACAATCTGCCTATCGGTCTCCATCACGGCTCGCTTGCGCGGGAAGCCCGCAAAAAGGTCGAGGACGCGATGGCGACGGGGGCCTTGCGCGGGGTCATCGCCACCGGCTCGCTCGATCTCGGCCTCGACTGGGGCGATGTCGATCTGGTGATCCAGGTCGGCGCGCCGAAGAACGTCAAACGTCTGGTCCAGCGGATCGGACGGGCCAACCACACCTATGACACGCCGTCCCGCGCCATGCTTGTGCCTGCGAACCGGTTCGAAGTGTTGGAGTGCCGCGCTGCTCTGGACGCAGTCGCCGAGCACACGCTGGATGGGGAGCCGCTGCCCATGGGCGGGCTGGATGTCCTCTGCCAACACCTGCTGCTCACCGCCTGTTCGCAGGACTTCGATGCCGAAGCGCTGCTCGAGGAGATCCGCGGGTGCGGGGCCTACCGCGATCTCGGCGCCGAGGATTTCGACCGCTGTCTTCAGTTCTGTGCCACAGGAGGCTATGCCCTGCGCGCCTACGATCAGTGGCACCGGTTGGTGCAACGGCCAAACGGGCTGTGGGGTCTGCGCGATCCACGCACGGCGCGGCGGCTGCGGATGAACGTCGGCACGATCGTCGAGCCGGAATATCTCAAGGTCCGCACGGGACGGGGGCGCGGCGGGCCAATCCTGGGTGAGGTTGAGGAGGCTTTTGCCGCGACGCTGACGCCCGGAGACAGTTTCCTGATCGGGGGCCAAGTCGTTCGCTACGAGGCGACGCGCGAGATGGTGTTGCAAGTCAGCCCCTCGCCCGCCAAGGAGCCCAAGATCGCAGTGTTTTCCGGCACCAAACTGGCGATGTCCACGCAGCTTTCGCACCGCGTCATCGGGCTCTTGCGCGATCCCGGGCGCTGGGCCGATCTGCCCGGCCCGGTGCGCGAGTGGCTGGAGTTGCAGCAACGCTACGCGGCCTTGCCCGCGCCCGACCGGCTGATGGTGGAGACGTTTGCGCGTGGCGACCGTCACCACATGGCCGTCTATGCGTTTGCGGGCAAGAACGCGAACCAGACACTGGGCCTCTTGCTCTCCCAACGCATGGAAGAGGCGGATCTCGCGCCGCAGGGCTTTGTCTCGAACGACTATGCCGTGATGCTCTGGGGGCTGCGCCCGGTCGAGGATCCCGCTTCGCTGCTCCATGGTGACGGCTTGACCGAGAGCTTTGAGGACTGGCTGGCCGGCAACACGGTGATGAAACGCACCTTCCGCAATGTCGCCGTGGTCGCCGGTCTGGTCGAACGCAACCTGCCGGGCAAGCGCAAGACCGGGCGGCAGACGACGTTCTCCTCGGACATCCTCTACGATACGCTGCGCCGGTTCGATCCCGATCACCTGTTGATGCAGATCACACGGGACGAGGCGCTGCGCGGGCTGGTCGATTTCGGGCGGATCGAGGAAATGCTTGCGCGCTCGGACGGGCGGATCGATCACACCAAAGCGACTCGTGTCACGCCCCTTGCCGCGCCGCTGTTCCTTGAACATGGCCGCATTTCGGTGCGCGGCGGTCTGGCCGAAGACCTGATTCTGGCCGACGAATCCGAGCTTATGGCGGATCTTTTGCCGGAATTCGGTCGGAATCCGCTACAATGAGATGGCCGAGCCGAGGGCTTGGCGCTAGGTTGCGGCGCCGGCGTTGGGACCGGTAGGCCGGGCAATCAGATGCCGTTCTCAAAAATACATGCGGGAAAGATCTCCCATGCCATCGGTCGGCAGGTCGAGGAGTTGATCCTGCAAGGGGTGCTCAGGCCGGGTGAACGCTTGCCGTCCGAGCGTGAGTTGGCCGAGACCATGGACGTCTCCCGCCCGACGCTGCGCGAGGCGCTGGCTGATCTTGAGACCCGTGGCCTGATCGTCACCAAGCCGGGGGGCGGAACCTACATCGCCGAGGTTTTGGGCACAGCCTTCGCGCCGCCCCTGATCGAGCTTTTCGCGAGCCATGACACCGCACTTTTTGACTATGTCGCCTTTCGCCGGGACCTTGAAGGGCTTGCCGCAGAGCGGGCCGCGATCCATGGCACCGATACCGATCACGAGGTCATCAAGAGCGTCTTTGCCCGGATGGAAGCTGCATCGACCAAACGCAATCCTGAGCAGGAAGCGACCATTGATGCCGAGTTTCACATGGCCATTGTCGAAGCTGCGCATAACGTCGTGATGCTGCATATGATGCGCTCGCTCTACGAAATGCTGGTGCGCGGCGTCTGGTACAATCGCAACGTCGTCTATTCGCTGCGCGAGCGCCGGACGCAGCTTCTGGACCAGCACCGGGGTATCCGAGACGGGGTGATCTCCCGCGATCCGGCGGCGGCCCGGGCCGCGGTCGAGACGCACATGGATTTTGTCGAAAGAGCCTTGCGCGAATCCGAACGCGCGCGGACCCGCGAACAGGTCGCCGAGTTGCGCCGGAGCCACGAGGCGCGCCGGGCGGTTAAGCCGAGAACGCGCAAGACGTCGGACTGAGGCGAGAGGCGTCCCGGGCCTGACCCGGGGCCGCTCCGTGGCGCCGCGAGGAGGTTCCGGGTCTTCGCCCGGCACATCGCATCACTCCCGCGTGGGCGGATGGGGTTCGATCCGCCGCCGCATCCGACGAATGAAGAACCAGACCCCGATCAGAACCGGCAAGGTGACAATCGCTGTCAGCACCGCCTTGTCGACACCCAGCGGCTCGCCAAGCGGGGCCAGCAGATAGCCTGCCAGGCTGACCGCATAATAGCTGATCGCCACGACCGAGAAGCCCTCGACGGTTGCTTGCAAGCGCAGCTGCGTCGCGGCGCGCCGATCCATGGATTCGAGCACACTCTGGTTCTGCGCCTCGAGCACGACATTTACGCGCGTGCGCAGCAGTTCGGCTGCGCGAGAGGCTCTGGTTGCAAGATCTTCAAGACGCCGCTCGGCGGCATGCACGGTGCGCATCGCCGGATCATAGCGGCGCAGCATGAATTCGCGAAACTGCTGGCGCCCCTCGACGCGGGCTTCCTGCAACAGCTCGATGCGTTCCTTGACGATGCTCTCATACGCCCGGCCCGCACCGAACCGAAAGGCGGAGTCCGCCGACAACGCCTCGATCTCGGTTGAAAGTGTCGTCAGTGAGGTCAGGAGGTCGCGCTCGGGCGCTTCATCTTCATCCAGCGCGATTTTCCCGATCAGGTCGTTCAACTCGGCCTCGATCCGTGTCAAATCCCGCATCGTCTCCCGCGCCAGCGGCAGGGCGAGCATCGACAGGCTGCGATAAACCTCGATCTCGATGAGCCGCTGACAAACCCGCCCGATGCGCCGGGGGCCGGTATCACCGAACTCCAGCAGGGCAAATCGTGTGAGGCCCCCGGCGTGCTGGCGAAAATCCCCCGCGATCATGGCGTTCCGGTCGAGCACCCAGCCCGCAGCCAGGCTCTCGGACACGAATTGGGTGGTGAGCGGCCCGTGCAGTGCCGTAAGCGCATCGCCCTCGTTTTCGAACTGCAATATCTCGAGCTGAACAGCCGCAAGCACAGTACCAGGCGCGCTCTCCAGCCAGTCCGGCGGCAGCAGATCCATGATCTGACGATCGAAGGCCGGCTCAAAGGGGCCGTTCTGGTAGAACGTGTAGGAGACGAACTCGGTATGGCGCTCCCATTTCAGTTGGGCGATGCCCAGATCGGCGCTGTGATGGCTGCCATTGGGTGCGGGATGCGCGGCAGAATACCGGTCAAGCAACGCGCGCAGATGCGCTCGATCCGCCTCGGGGTCGCGCTCGGCGGCTCCGGTCGGTTGCTTGATCGCAAGATGCAATACGCGCCCGGGCGATGCCATCGGCTGGAACGGCCGGGCGTGCAACTCGTTGATGAGCGCGGTGCGGTCGGGATGATCAGAGAGTGTCGGCAGCATGGCGATGAATATAGCGCCGGACTGCTATCCATCCGCCGTGTGATGTGGTCGCGGCAACGTTCACATGGATGTGCGTTGTTGTCATCGGAGGAATTGCGGACTTTGAGGCCCTGACGCAGACATCACGACAGGGACTTTCGACATGCGCAATCTTCTTCGAACATTCGCGGCGGTCGCCATGCTGGCAGGGCTGCCAGCCGCCGCCGAGACCTATCACCTGGACCCCGGCCACACCGATGTCCGGGCATTCTGGAACCATGCCGGAGTATCCGAGCAATCGGCCCGTTGGGATACAGTTGCGGGCACGGTGGAGTTCGATGTGGAGAAGCCCGCCGAGACCAGCCTCTCGGTCACCATTCAGGCCGCGAGCATCAACTCTGGTGTCACTGCTCTGAACGACCATCTGAAGAACGCCGATTTCTTCGAGGTTGACGTCCACCCCGAGGTCACTTTCGTCTCGACCAGCGCCGTGCAGACCGGGGCGCAAAGCCTTCAAGTCACGGGCGATCTTACCGTCAAGGGACAAACCGGTGAGGTCACGCTCGATGTCGATCTCGTGCATATGGGCGCCCACCCGCTCGGCGCGTTCATCCCCTATTACGAGGGCGAATGGGTCGGCGTGAAGGCCACCGGCACAATGCTGCGCTCGAAATTCGGGCTCGGCATGTTCGCGCCGCTGACCTCGGATCTCGTCCGCCTCGAGATCAACTCCGAAATGCGCGCGGGCGGCTGGCCGAAGTAAGCCCGCCGCCGCTCGGGCGGCCCTAGCCGAGCCGCCCTGCCACTGCCGCGGCGAGACTGAGCGCCGCGGCGACATCACCCCATGGCTGAGAAGCTGCGATGCGGGGGAACTTAGAAATTCATCCCGTTGGCCAGCCACCCGATGATAACGTAACTATACCCAAGGGCAGGCAGCAGCCCGACGGTCTTTGCCCAAAGCGAGATGCCGCCTGCGCGCCAGTAGCGGATTGTTATGATCAGGGCAGCGAGTCCGGCCAGAAACGCGGCACCGTGGATCGCAATGAACACCAGGGAGGTCACGATGCCACCACCTGGTCCAGCATCTTTCGAAATGATAGCCCAGACCGCCAAGTAGCCTGTCACAACGAAAGCCAGCCACAACAGCGTAGGTATCAGCACAGCCCAATTCTAAATTCGCTCTGATTGTCGGTGGTTCGCTGGTTCAGACATAGGCGATGCACAAATCTCCTTTCGGTGCGGGGCAGTTGCTCACCAACCAGTACCATACATCCAAGATCTCAGAGCCAAGAAGCTGACGCACTGCTCCAGCGCGCAAGACACAGCAGAGCCCGCCGACTTTTGGTCAGGAATCCCACAGAAGCGGATGGCAGCCGCAAGAGGCGCCTACCGTGGCGGCAGCGGCGCTATGAGGGCCGACCAGTGCTGCCATGCTTGGGGTGCGTAGGATGCGTCCGTGACGCACCCTTCAGTCTACATATTCGGATAGTTCGGGCCGTCGCCGCCCTGGGGGGTGGTCCAGGTGATGTTCTGGCTCGGGTCCTTGATGTCGCAGGTCTTGCAGTGCACGCAGTTCTGGAAGTTGATCTGGAAGCGCGGGTTCGAGCCGTCATCCTCGCGGACCACTTCGTAGACGCCTGCCGGGCAGTAGCGCTGCGCGGGCTCGGCATATTGCGGCAGGTTGACGTTGATGGGCTTGGCCGGGTCGATCAGCTGCAGGTGCGCGGGTTGGCTTTCTTCGTGGTTGGTAAAGCTGAACGAGACATTCGTCAGCCGGTCAAAGCTCAGCACCCCGTCGGGTTTGGGATACTCGATCTGCGGGTGCTGG
>CAYYZH010000043.1:0-24965 GCA_964475765.1 uncultured Limibaculum sp. | reverse complement strand
AGTTGGCGACATCGACGAAGCTCTGGCCTTCTGGGGCGCGATCTTCGAGTTCGAGCTGCGTGGCAAGAGCGAGACCGCCGCCTTCATCGATATGGGCGATCAGTTCATCGCGCTGATGAAGGCGGAGAAGTCCACCCGCGATGATCCCCGGCATTTCGGCCTTGTCGTCGATGACCGCAGCCGTGTGCGGGATCTGGCCCGTGCTGCAGGTGCAGACGTGCCGGACGGGCGCTTTGTCGACATCTATGACCCCTGGGGCAACATGATCCAGGTGATCGAGTACGGCGACATACAGTTTTCGAAAACCGATGGCGTTCTGCGCGGTATGGGGATGACCGATCTGAAAAAAACCGAAGCTGCGCAAAAGGAACTGACCGACAAGGGCATGCTCTGAGGCGCGGCGCCGGGCGATCGGAACCCGGCGCCGAAGACCTTATCAGAGACCCTCTTCCTCGAGGATCCGTTTGGCGATCCGGAACGACGAGACCCCCGCCGGAACACCGCAGTAGATCGAGATGATGTGCAGGATCGCGCGCAGCTCTTCCTTGGTGACACCGTTCTTGATCGCACCGCGGAAGTGTAGCTCGAACTCCTCCATCCGGTTCAGCGCAGCCAGCATCGGCAGGTTCAGCATCGAACGGGTCTTGGCATCGAACGTGTCATCGCCCCAGCCAAAACCCCAGCACCAGGCGGTCATTGCTTCTTGAAACGGCCGGCTGAATTCGTCGGCGTTCGCGAATACGTTGTCCACATAAGCCTCGCCCAGCGTTCCCTTGCGCTGTGCCAGTCCCTTTTCGAGATAGTCGTCGTTCATCTGCATCTCCTGGTGAAATAGGCCGAATGCGACCTTGCATGACGCTGGCAAGATTGACGCCCACACGTCCGCTGGCAAGCTGTAATTCCTGCCGCCTGTTCCAAAGAATGGTGCGAGGTCGGGCGGGGTCTCAAGTTTCGGGCAACGCATGTGAGGGGGATCAATGTCTGCCGGGCCGAGCGCTTCACCGCCTGCCGTGCCGGGGATGAGCGTCTCCTGGCGGGCGGTCGGAATGATCCTTTTCGCGATGGGGTGCTTTGCGGTCCAGGACGTTGTGGTCAAACTGGTGGCCACCGAGGTTTCGCTCTGGCAGATGCAGGCAATCCGGTCGGTCGCTGTCGTGGTCTTGCTCGGGATTGCGGTGCGGACCATGGGCCGCGCACGAGAGTTGTGGCCGCGTCGCCTCTTTTGGCCCGCCCTGCGGGCGGTCCTGATGTGCGGGGCATATCTTTTTTTCTACGCGTCGCTTCCATATCTTGATCTGGCCAAGGCGGCGTCGGCGTTCTTCATCGGACCGCTTCTGATCACGGTCTTTGCCGCGCTGCTTTTGGGGGAGCCGATTGGCCCGCGGCGGGTTGTGGCGGTGGGGGTCGGGTTCATCGGTGTGATCTGCATTGTGCAGCCCGGGCTCGACGGATGGGAGCCCCTCGCGGTTCTGCCGGTGCTGGCAGCCATTTGCTATGCGTTGGCCGTGGTCATGACCCGTTGGCGTTGCCGCGAGGACCCGGGCTTTGCGCTGACCATGGTTCACAACGTGCTCTATGCGCTGATCGGGTTTCTCGGGCTGATCGTGTTCGGTCTGGTCACGGTGGACGCAGAGACGCGGGCGCTCAATCCGTTCCTCACTTCGGGCTGGCTGCCGTTGGCACTGCCGGTGCTGATGTGGCTCTTGCTGACCGCGTGTACGCATATCGGCGGCGTATTGACGTCCATCTGGGCCTACCAGAAAGCGGAGGCCAGTCACCTCGCGCCGTTCGAGTATTCCTATCTCGTGATGATGGGCGTCATGGACTACCTCGTCTGGGGGGTGCTGCCGACGGGCGCGACGCTGACCGGCATGATCCTGATTTGCGGCGCGGGTGGTTTTGTCGCCTGGCGCGAGGGACGTCCGGCCCGACCGCGCATTCAGCAAAGTGCTGAGCTGCCGTGGACACCGGACAGTCCCGATGGCAATAGAGGCGGATGACAGATCCGATAGCGCTCCTTAACCAGATGTTCGATGCTGCGGTGGCTGCCGCCGATCCGATGCGGTGCGTGGCCCGCCATTTGCCCAAACGACCGCGGGGTCGAACCATTGTCATTGGTGCAGGCAAGGCGTCGGCCCGAATGGCCGAGGCGCTCGAGCAGGCCTGGGATGGGCCGCTCTCCGGATTGGTGATCACGCGGTACGGTTATGCGCGCACCTGTCAGCAGATCGAGATCGTCGAGGCGGCGCATCCCGTGCCGGATCAGGCAGGCTCGGATGCTACGGGGCGGCTCCTGCAGGTGCTGGAGGGACTGACAGAGGACGATCTGGTGATCGCTCTGATCTCCGGTGGCGGTTCAGCCCTGATGATCCGACCGGCAGGCGGTATCACGCTCGCGGAAAAGCAGGAGGTCAACCGCGCACTGCTCGCCTCCGGTGCGACGATCGGCCAGATGAATGTGGTGCGAAAGCATCTGTCGGACGTAAAGGGCGGTCGGCTGGCGGCAGCGGCGCACCCTGCGCGGGTGGTCAGCCTGATGATTTCGGACGTGCCCGGGGACGATCCCGGGACCATCGCATCCGGCCCAACAGTGGGGGAAGCGACAACCCCGGCAGAGGCGCAAGCGATCCTCGATCACTTCGGTATTGTGCCGCCGGCTTCGGTGACTGCCCACCTAGCGGGCGGCCAGACTGCTCCTGCACCGGACGATCCGATCTTTGCGCGGGTCGAGAACCGCATCATCGCGGCGCCCCAAATGTCGCTAGAGGCTGCGGCAGAGATCGCGCAAGAGGCTGGCATTACGCCGATGATCCTTGGCGATTCCATCGAGGGGGAGGCACGCGATGTCGGGATCGTGCACGCAGGTATCGCGCATCAGGTTGTGCGTCGCGGGCAACCGATCGCGGGACCTTGTGTCCTGCTCTCTGGCGGCGAGACGACCGTGACGCTGAAGGGCGATGGGCGCGGTGGCCGCAACGTCGAGTTTCTACTTTCGCTGGCAATCGCGCTGGACGGGGCGCCCGTTCACGCGATGGCCTGCGATACCGATGGCGTCGACGGGGCTGAAGAGGTCGCAGGGGCCGTGGCAACGCCAGACACGCTGTCGCGGGCACGGGCACAGGGCCTCGATCCCCGGGCGGAACTGGCGAACAACAACGGTCATGGTTTCTTCGAAGCGCTTGGTGATCAAGTGATCCCCGGCCCGACACTGACCAATGTGAACGACTTCCGGGCCATGTTGATCCTATGACGGGAGCTGGTTCAGATCAGCCCGTCATAGGCCCGGCGTGGGATTTCAACAGCCATCACGGTGAAGCTGTCGGCTCCCAAAGCCTCCGTTAGCGCGGGCCCAGCCTCGCCTGGCCCCGAGACCGTCACGCCGTTTCCACCGTAAAGCTGTGCGAGTGCAGCAAAGTCTGTGTGCTCGAAATCGACACCTGCGTTCTGAAGCCCGGTGCGCCGTTGCTTGAGCTCGATCAAAGCGAGCGACCGGTCGACAAACACAACCACCACCAACGGCAGGCCGAGATCGCGGAGCGTTGCCATCTCGCCCATGGTCATCTCCAACCCCGCATCGCCCATGAAGGCGATCACCGGAGCGTCGGGCCGCGCGTGCTTGAAACCGATGCCGAGGGGCAGGGCGCAGCCCATGGTGCAGAGCCCGGTTGACTGCAGAACGCTGCGGGGATGCTGTGCTTGCCATTGCTGGCTGAGCAGAATGCGGTGGGCGCCGCTGTCGATCGTGATGGTCGTCTCTGCAGGGGCGGCTGCGCGGATCTCGGCGATCGCCTGCGCCGGTCCCCAGTCATCGCC
Organism: uncultured Limibaculum sp.; assembly: GCA_964475765.1. Taxonomy (GTDB): domain Bacteria; phylum Pseudomonadota; class Alphaproteobacteria; order Rhodobacterales; family Rhodobacteraceae; genus Thermohalobaculum. Next base: position 21,152 of record CAYYZH010000043.1, on the reverse strand, counting down.
AGCCCCAAAGGCTGCCCAGTGCGCGTCCCGGATCGCCGCGGGCTCCCCGCCGGGCCAGCGCGCACGCGGATCACTATCGATGCTGGTGAGGCCTTCTGCGACGGAACATACCCATGACAACTCGGCATGGTGCATGTCGTGATCGTTCGGCGCGTGCGCGAACTCGATCACCTTGGCTGGATCCCAAGGCGCCTGCCAGCCCGTGCGCATTTCGATGGGGTCGTAGCCTGCGGAGATGATGCAGTCGGCCTGTTCGAAGATCGGCAGCACGATCTTGTCAGACTTTGGCGACAAGCCATGCCCACCTAGCGAGAGCGGATGATCCTCGGGCAAGATCCCCTTGGCCTTATAGCTCGTGACGAGCGGGATCTGGTGTTTCTCGACAAAGGTCCGGACAGCGTTCGCGCCGCCGGGCTCGTTCAGCGCATCGAGCCCTGCCATCATGACCGGACGTTCGGCACTGGCAAAAAGATCGCGGGCTTGGTCCAGCCCCGGCCCACCCGGCGCAGTTGGGCGCGGGGCCGCATGGCGCCAGGTCCGGGGCGCGGGTTGATCTGCATCCGCAACCTTGATCGGCAGATCGATATGCACGGGGCCGGGACGACCCGACAAGGCGATCCCGACCGCTTTGTCGATCATGACGTCCACCGCACCATCTGCGATGGTCACGGATGTCTTGCAAACCTCACGGAACACCGCGCCGTGGTCGAAGACCTGATGGTTGTAGCTCGCCGCCTCTGCGGCATCGACACAGCCCGACAGGACGATCAGCGGTACGCGGTCCTGTTCGGCATTTGCGACGACATTGAACGCGTTTGCCACGCCGGGCCCGACGGTCGCCACCAGAACACCCGGCGCGCCCGTCGCGTGCCAGACCCCTTCGGCCATGAAACCTGCCGCGTTTTCATGCTTGGTCAGCACGAACCGGATTCCGACGCGCTCGAGCGCATCGATCAGGGTCAGGACCTCACCGCCGGGGATCCCAAAGGCAGTGCGGCAACCCGCAGCGTAGAGGCGCGCGGCGATCACATCGGCTGCGTTCACATCAGTCTCCTTCGAAAGCGCAAAGCGCGTGCACGTCGATGCCGAGTTCGGCGAGCCGCGTGTGCCCGCCCAAGTCCGGCAGGTCGACCACGAAGGCTGCCGCGACGATGTCTCCACCAAGTTGTTCGATCAGTTTGACGCCGGCCTCAGCTGTCCCACCGGTGGCCAAGAGATCATCGATCAACAGCACCCGACTGCCCGCGTGGATGGCGTCGTCGTGGATCTCCATTTCGGCCTCGCCATATTCCAGTTCATAAGTCACCGAAATTTTCGATCCCGGCAGCTTTCCGGCCTTGCGGATCGCGACGAAGGGCAGCCCAAGTTTATAGGCTACGGCCCCGCCAAGGATGAAACCGCGGGCATCCATTCCGACGACCACATCGAGTTTCTCGGCGGTGTACGGATTGGCCAAACCGTCAATGGTCAGCCGGAACCCGGTCGCGTCGTTGAAAAGGGTTGTGACATCGCGGAACTGAATGCCCGGGATCGGAAAATCCGGAATGGTCCGGATATAGTCCCGGACGGTTTTGGTCTCGTGCATGCAGGCATTCCTTGCGTTCGCGCCGTTAGGTATACCCGCTTATCAAACGCTGCGGATGCGTCAAATCCTGGAGGGGCTCCGACGATGCAGCGCGCGCAGTTTCAAGGAGCTGTAGTCTGCCCGCATTTGTTTGGGAGGCGTCTTTGCGAAAAGAAGCGCCGGCCCTCCCCAGGGCCCGCGCCGCCCGCACGTGAGGAGGTTTGAAGATAGGGCCATTTCGCCCCCGGCGGGCGCGTGGCAACCCAACCTGTCGGGCAAGTCGCTATCTGCTTGGCCCTTTTCTGACAGTCCCCGGCGTGAGGAAACGGCCAGCGAACGCTGCCCGGATATGCTTGTTAACAAATCCTAAGAATTGATTAAGCCTGGTGCCGCCGATGGCCTCTGGTCAGGCTCCTGATGCGCTTTCGCGCGTTGGTGTCCTGCCGGTCAGCACTTCAGCAAAGAGATTCGCGTCGACATTTCCGCCGGAGAGTATGACTCCGACCTTCTGGCCTGCGTTACGATCCTGTTCCTGCATCGCCGCTGCTAAAGGCGCTGCGCCCGCGCCCTCGGCGACATTGTGAGTATCGGCATAATATGCGCGCATCGCCTCGGCGATCTCGTCATCTGTGACGCGCACGATACGCGCGGCTCCCTCATTGATGATGTCGACGGGCAATTGCATCGGGGCGCGGCAGTCCATCCCGTCGCCTAGCACAGTATCAGTCGCGTTTGTCGCCACGACCTGCCCGGCTTCAAAACTCAACGCAATGCAATCCGCCCCTTTAGAGACGACACCGACGATTTCGGTTTTCAGGCCCAGAAGATCGCGCACCGTGATCATCCCGCAGATGCCGGAGCCCATCCCAACGGGGACATAGACGACATCGAGATCGGGCGCGGCGTCGAAGAACTCCAGCGCATATGTCGAGACCCCGCGCACCAGCGGTTCGTGAAATGGCCCGATGATGTGCAGGCCATTCTCCTTGGCCCGGCGGTTTACTTCCTGACGCGATTCCTCGTAGTCGATGCCGAAGAGCTCGACCTCTGCGCCCCAGGCCCGCATGGCGCGGACCTTCTCGACCGAGTTGTTCGTGGGACAAAGGACCGAGACCGGGACCCCGAAAGCACGCGCCGCAAAGGGGATGGACTGGCCGTGATTGCCCCTCGTCGAGGTGATGATCCCGGGGCAGTTCGGTTCTGCCTTTGTCAGTTTATCAAGATAGACCAGCCCGCCGCGGACCTTGAAGGCGCCGGTTGGCGTGTGGTTCTCGTGCTTGACCCAGACCTCCGCACCGAGGCGCTCACCCAAAAGCGGCCATGCCAGTTGCGGCGTTGGTGCCATGTGGCGATAGACCAGATCCTGCGCGGCGCGCGCGTCTTCAAGCGAGAAGAGAGACATTGGTGACCTCGATATGTTCGGGCTCACCTTATGCTCTGAATGGCGTGTCGCAAGAGTGCAGGCTCAGTTTTGAGCGGCAACGACTGGGATCAAAATCTCGTTGCGCCGAAACGCCGGAATGGTCCAGGGCGGATTATAGCCTGCGCGTTCAGCTTGCCCGGATGGGACAAGGTTCTGGCCTGCCAGCCAAGTGCGCAGGTCCTCTTCCTTGGTCGCGGTCTCCTGATTGAAACTGCCGGAGAAACGCAGCACCGCCACCTGTCGGGCTGGGATCACGTCAAGCTCCACGGCCTTGTCCGTCGGAACCGGAGCGGTCTCATAGGTAAAGTCGTCGGTCAGCACGAAGATCATGCTGTCAGCATCAGCGGTCTGAAGCACGGGGGCTGTCATGTCGATCTCGGTGCCGTTTTCATCGGCGGTGAGGACCGGGGCCGTCATTGCAATCTCGCGCGCGCCAGCGTTTGCGCCGGAGATATAGTCAAAGAGACGCCCGAACGCGGCGCTTTGCCCATCGGCGAGAGACGTCCGGACAATCACCAGCTCGCTATAGACGCGCAGCTCATAGGGCTGCTCGTCCTTCAGGACCGTGTACTCCGGCTCCGGCGCCGCAGCACTGCCAAATACCGAACAGGCGCTCAAAAGAAGGGCTGTCGCAAGGGCGAGGGATATGCTGAGGACGCGGGCGTGCATCGAAGGCTCCGTTCAGTGGATTGAGGAGAGGATACGCGCCCGCGCCGGGATTGGATCAGGTGGCAGAGGCTAGGACAGGATCCAGCCACCATCGATTTCGATGGTAGTTCCCGTAACGAAATCGTTTTGTACGGCAAAGACGATGCCCTGTGCGACCTCGTCAGCGGTGCCCGCGCGTGGGATCAGATTGGCTTCGGTCATGTCTTTATATGCCTTGCGCCGCGCTGCGCCCTTGAGACCAACCATCGGGGTGTCGATGGTGCCGGGCGAGACGACGTTGATACGCTTCGGTGCGAGTTCCGGCGCGACCCCGCGTACGAATTGCTCGACCGCGCCGCCGACCGAGCCGAGCGCGATCTGGCCCGGTTTGGTTTTCTTCGCGGGTGCGCCGGAGACCAGAACGATGCTTCCGGTTTTTGGTAGATGCCGTGCGCCATAGCGTACCACGTTGGCATAGCCCCAGAGCTTGTCGAAGGAGGCCTTGTACCCGTCCATGTCCATCTTGAGGAACGGCCCGATGGCCCGGTCGCCGCCGGTCGCCGCCGAAATCAGAACGTCATAGGGCGCTTCTTTCTTCAGGAGCGTCTCGACGGCCTTGGCGTCGGTCACATCGCATTTCGCCAGGCGCATGCCCCGCGGCGGCTTCCCGGCCTTGGAGGGGTCGCGGCTGATCGCGACGACCTTTGCTTTCAGCGCCAGCAACTGTTGCGCGGCAGCGAGACCAATGCCCGATGTGCCACCGAAAATGATGACCTTCTTGCCTTTTACATCCATGATTTTCTCCTTTTGGGATTTCTATCCGAGAACGCGGCCTGCGACCGCGTCGAGTTTTGCCATGAGGGCGGGATCGCGTTTGTCCGGTGCGGTCATGATGGCGAACTCAAGTGCCCGGTCGCAACCTTCGGGGCAGGGCATGGGCCGGTCGGCCAGCATCGGGACGACCGCGCTTATCAGGCGGCGGGCCTTGTCGCCATTGCCTTCCATGACCTTAAGGATGGAGTTGATGTCGACCTCGCCGTGATCCGGGTGCCAGCTGTCATAGTCGGTGACCATTGCCACAGTGGCGTAGCAGATCTCGGCCTCGCGTGCCAATTTTGCCTCGGGCATGTTGGTCATCCCAATGACGTCACAGCCCCAGCTCTCGCGGTACATCTTCGATTCCGCGAGCGAGGAGAACTGCGGGCCCTCCATCGCAAGGTAGGTTCCGTCCATGTGATGTGGCACGTCAGCCTGTTCGCACGCGGTCTGCAATGTCTTCTGGATCCGGGCGCAAATCGGATGCGCCATTGAGACATGCGCAACACATCCAGAACCGAAGAAGCTCTTCTCGCGATTAACAGTGCGGTCGATGAATTGATCGACAAGGACGAAATCACCGGGTGCCATCTCTTCGCGGAATGACCCGCAGGCGGAGATCGAGACGATGTCCGTCACGCCCAATCGTTTCAGCGCGTCGATATTTGCACGATAGTTGATTGTGGTCGGCGAGTGGACATGACCGCGCCCGTGCCGAGGCAGGAAGACCACATCCACACCCGCCAGCGTGCCGGTCAGAAGCTGGTCAGAGGGTACGCCCCATGGCGTCTCGACGCTGACCCATTCGGCGTTCTCCAGTCCTTCGATCTGGTAGAGCCCGCTGCCGCCGATTATCGAAACTTTGACTGCCATGCCTCGCTCTCCGGCCGTTCCATCTCCCAGCGTCCCGTGACGGTGGTGTAGTCCTTGTACCCCATGCGCGCGACGGGGTTATAGCTCAACACATCGAGGATGCCGTCCTTGAGGTTGGCTTCGTTGACGTGCACCCCGACCACCTCACCTATGACGACGATGTTGAGCCACTCGTCCTTCCATGCGGGCAACTCGACGACCTGATGTGTCCGGCATTCCAGGACTGCGGGGGCATCGGCGACATGCGGAACCTTGACGGCTCGGCCTGCGCCCTTCGCAAGCCCGGCTTTTTCGAATTCGTCTACACCTGCGTCGAACGCTTCGGTCGAGACGTTCATCGCATCCTTCAAAGCCTCGGACACGAGCGAGCAGGCAAACTCTCCGGTCTCGCGGCAATTGGTGACGGTGTCCTTGACCAATTCGCCGCCCGGCTTTTTCGGCCCGGTCTGCGCGAACATCACGTAAGGGGGGCGGTCGCCGCAGCCGTTGAAAAACGAGTAAGGCGCGAGGTTGGCGCGTCCCTCGGTATCGAGGGTTGACACCCAGCCGATCGGGCGCGGCGCCACGATCGCCTTGAACGGGTCATGGGGCAGGCCATGCCCATCCTTCGGCTCGTAGAACATCGTGAACCTTCCTTTTTTCCGGCCGGTCTGGTCAGCGGGTATTCGCCCATGATAGGGGCAGAGCACACCGTTTAGCCCAAGTCCGCGCCGATGCAACCGCCTGATCTGCCATGTTCCGCCTGACGCGTGAGCAGCCCTCGGATGGGCCGGAAGTGGAATGGCTTCTGGATCTGGCTTTCGCTCCGGGGCGTGGGGCGCTGAGTTCCTATCAATTGCGACAGGGTGTGGATCCGATTGCAGATCTGTGTGTTGTGGCCCGAGACGACTACGACGTCGTTGCCGGATGTGTCCGATATTGGCCCGTGCGCATCGGCGCGCGCGGCGACGAGGCGCTGCTGCTCGGCCCGATTGCGGTCCATCCAACAAGGCAAGGTGAGGGCCTTGGCGCTCTCCTGATGTCCGAAACACTGGAGTGTGCGGCCGAATTGGGATGGTCGCGAGTCATCTTGATCGGCGACGAATCCTACTATTCGAGGTTTGGATTCTATTGCGACCGTTTGTCCGAAGTAACTTTCCCAAAACCGTACAACCCGGTACGACTACTTGGCAGGGAATTGATTCCGAACGCTTTTTTTGGCTGCTCAGGCGAAGTAAGGCGATGGAACTCTACCAGAGCCGATTCCAAGCCAGCAAAATGATCAGTCAAAAGTCAAAATAAACATCAAAAGAAGTTGCTATTTGGCGTGTTGTCGCGCATATAGCGCGACCAAGTAAGCAGTCCCCGTCAAGATGTGTGTGTGTTTGCATTTTGCGATAGGAGCGGAGCTGCCGAGTTTGCAAGAAAATGAACAAAGGGTCCCTTAAATGAGCGATCAAGTTATGGAACATGGCGAACTGTTGGAGCTCACATCCGACATTGTGGCGGCGCATGTGTCCAATAACCCCGTCCCGCTTGGCGAATTGCCTGGCCTAATTGAAACGGTTTACTCTACGTTATCTGGGCTTCACCAGCCACAGCCAGAACCGGAAGTAGAACTCAAGCCGGCCGTCAACCCCAAGAAGTCGGTGACCGAGGATTACATCATCTGTCTCGAAGATGGGAAGAAGTTGAAGATGCTGAAACGGCATCTGAAGACGGCGTATGACATGTCGCCGGAAGACTACCGGGCGAAATGGGGTCTGCCGCATGACTATCCGATGGTCGCGCCGAGTTATGCCAAGAAGCGTCAGCAACTGGCCAAGAAAATCGGCCTCGGACGTAAGCCGCGCAAGTAACTGTCGAATGCATTGCCCGGCGCATGGGCGAGGGATAAGAAGGGCGGCATCGGGCCGCCCTTTTTCGTTGGTGCCGCCTTTTACGTTTTAGGGTTTCAGCCGGAACGCGACATGGGTCAGCAGAAAAAGATCTTCATCAAAACCTATGGCTGTCAGATGAACGTCTATGACAGCGAGCGGATGAGCGCGGCCATGGCTGCTGACGGCTATGTCGAGACGGAAGACATGAGCGATGCCGATCTTGTTGTGCTCAACACCTGCCATATCCGGGAGAAGGCGGCCGAGAAAGTCTACTCTGAACTCGGGCGGCTAAAGCCTTTGAAGCAAGCCAATCCGGACCTGAAAATCGCGGTCGCAGGCTGTGTCGCGCAGGCCGAGGGCGAGGAGATTGTGCGCCGTCAGCCGATGGTCGATCTGGTGGTCGGGCCACAAGCTTATCATCGCCTACCTGCAATGGTCGCGCACGGCACTCCAGCCATCGAGACTGACTTCCCTGAAGAGGACAAGTTCGACCATTTACCTTCTGACCGACGGGCGCGTCGTACGCCGACTGCGTTCCTTACCGTGCAGGAGGGCTGCGACAAGTTCTGCGCGTTTTGTGTGGTGCCCTATACCCGCGGCGCCGAGGTGTCGCGCCCGGTCGAGAAGGTGCTGGCAGAAGCCCGTGATCTCGTTTCGCGCGGCGTCTCAGAGATCACTCTGCTTGGCCAGAACGTTAACGCCTATCACGGGGCAGGGACCGATGGATCGGATTGGAGTCTTGCCCGGCTGATCCGGGCTTTGGCCAAGATCGAGGGGCTGGCGCGGCTGCGCTACACGACTTCGCATCCCAATGACATGAGCGCGGATCTGATCGCGGCCCATGCCGAGATCCCTGTGCTGATGCCCTATCTGCATTTGCCGGTTCAGGCCGGCTCGGATCGGATACTGAGAGCGATGAACCGCAAGCACACGGCCGAAGAATACATCAAGTTGATCGAGAAGATCCGTGCTGCTCGGCCCGACATCGCGCTGTCGGGCGACTTCATCACAGGCTTTCCCGGCGAGACCGAGGCGGATTTCCAGGATACGCTGGCGCTCGTGCGCGAGGTCGACTACGCGCAGGCCTATTCGTTCAAGTATTCACCGCGTCCGGGCACGCCGGCCTCGACCGCGGATCAGGTGCCGGAGGCGGAGAAGGCAGATCGTCTGGCCCGCCTGCAGGATCTGCTGACACGGCAGCAGGCGGCTTTTCAGGAGGCGTGTGTTGGACGTACGCTGCCTGTGCTGATCGAGAAGCCGGGGCGCAAGCCGGGTCAGATGGTCGGGCGGTCGCCCTATCTGCAGGCGGTGCATGTCGACGCCGCACCCGATCTGACGGGGCAAATCGTCGACGTCGAGATCACCGCGTCCGGGACAAATTCGCTCTCCGGGATCCGGATTTAACCGCCTGATCATCATTCTCCGCGATTACCGCTCTGCCGTTTCGCCGCAGTGCACTTGCCGAAGGGGCAGGGTGCATTATTTGGCAATGGAACGTTTTTTCATTGTGGGGAAGAAAATGCAGGCGCGCACCGGAATGTCGTCAGAAATCTTGGCGGGTATCTGTCTTGCGATGGCAGCCGTTCTAGGGCTGGTGTTCGAGAACACGGGCGCGCTGAAGCCGCTATATGACCAGCTTCTCGAGACGCAGGCGACTGTGGCCGTCGGGGGCGCGGAAATCTCCAAGCCCATTCTGCTCTGGATCAATGACGGGCTGATGGCCGTCTTCTTCCTCTTCGTCGCGCTCGAGATCAAGAAGGAGATCATGGCGGGCGCCCTGAGTGATTGGCGTCGCGCGGCATTGCCCGTTTATGGCGCGATTGGCGGCATGGCCGCCCCCGCGCTGGTCTTCATCGGTATTGTCGGGATCGAAAGTGCCGAGGCACGCGGATGGGCCATTCCGGCTGCAACGGACATTGCCTTTGCGCTGGGCATCCTGTCGATGCTCGGCAATCGCGTGCCGGGGTCGATGAAGATTTTCCTTCTTGCGTTGGCGATCGTGGATGACCTCGCCGCCATTGCTATCATCGCGGCTTTCTACACGGCCAACCTGTCGCTGCCTGCGCTCGGAATAGCGGGCGTCGCGCTAGTGGCGCTCGCAGCGATGAACCGGGCCGGTGTGCGCTGGTTCGGGCCCTATATCCTGGTCGGTCTTGTCCTCTGGGTCTGCGTGCTCAAATCGGGCGTGCATGCGACCCTTGCCGGCGTGGCACTGGGCTTTGCCATCCCCATGACGCGTGATGCCGAAGGGCGTGCGCCGCTGATCACGCTGAAATACGCACTGCAACCCTATGTGGCGTTTCTGGTCATGCCGATCTTTGCATTTGCCAATGCCGGTGTGCCGCTGGGTGGTCTGAGTATGGAGGTGATGGCCGCGCCGTTGACCCTTGCGATTGCCGCTGGTCTCTTTGTCGGAAAGCAGATCGGGGTGTTCGGGCTCGCTTATGGTGCGATCAAGCTGGGACTTGCCGAGCGGCCTGCGGGCGCCAACATGATCCACATCTACGGCGTATCCCTTCTGGCCGGGATCGGCTTCACCATGAGCCTCTTCATAGGCACGCTCGCCTTTTCTGATGTGGCCAGTCAGAATGCTGTCCGGCTTGGCGTTCTCAGCGGATCGCTGCTGTCTGGCGTCGCTGGGGTGGCCGTGTTGCTTTGGGCCGCGCGGCGGGCTCCAGCAGAGAACCGGGCCGCAAGCACTTCTGAAAGGGATGTCGCGGTGGCCTGACGCAGCGCCGTCCTGCACGGTGCCGCGTTACTTTACTCCTCGGGCTCGGTGGTGAACATCAGCGGGAAGCCAAGCTCAGCGCCCATGTCGGTGGCCTTGGTTGCCTTGGTCTCGGCAATGTCGCGGGTGTAGACGGCGACAACCGCGACACCGAGCTGGTGGGCATTCATCATCACCCCATACGCTCGTTCCGGCCCCATGCCGAATATCTCCTTGAGGACAATGACAACAAACTCGCGCGGCGTGTAATCGTCATTTACCAGAAGGACCTTATGCATCCGAGGCCGTTCGACCTTGGGCTTGGTCCGCGTCTCCGGTTTTGTGGTGTCGGTCTGGCTCATGATTTGAAGTAATGCCCCGTTGATCGAAACCAGGGAAAAGATCGCATGAAAGCTGGGCTCGGTCCATCGCGCGTCGAGCCTCGAATTGTGACATCTTCTTTGCTGCCTTTTCGCTTGCGCAGTCCCGATTGCTGGGTCACGATATAGTGGTGAAACTCAGCTTGGAGACAGCATCTCGTGGGTGTGACGGACTCGGGGGACAGCCCTTTGCCTGAAGTCGTGTCCGAAACGTTGGTCGAGTTTCCCGACAATCGCTTGCTGATCGATCTTTGTGGGCAATTCGACCGTAATCTTGCACAGCTTGAGATGGGGTTTGACGTCAAAATCAATCGTCGCGGTAATCAATTGGCCATCCACGGCGAAGCGGCGTTGGCCGAGCAGGCAGAGGCGGCACTTGGCCAGCTCTATAAACGTTTGGAAGATGGGCGCGCCATTGAACCAGCGGATATTGATGGCCTGATCCGCTTTGGCGGGGCGGCGCCGACGCAAGCGGAAACGGACGATACCCAACTCGACATGTTCCCGGGCGGCCAGGTCGAAATCCGGACGCGCAAGCGGCGAATCGAGCCGCGCTCCCCGACACAACGCCGCTATGTTGGTGAGCTTTTCGCCCGTGAACTGGTTTTCGGCATCGGTCCCGCTGGCACCGGTAAAACGTACCTTGCCGTTGCCGCAGCGGTGTCGATGTTCCTCGACGGCAGTGTCGACAAGATCATTCTGTCGCGCCCGGCGGTTGAGGCGGGCGAGCGTCTCGGCTTTCTGCCCGGCACCGAAAAGGAGAAGATGGACCCCTATATGCGTCCGCTTTACGATGCATTGAACGACATGCTCCCGGGCAAGCAGGTTGCCAAGCTGATGGAGGAGGGCAAGATCGAGATCGCTCCGCTCGCCTTCATGCGCGGTCGGACACTGTCGAACAGTTTTGTTGTGCTGGACGAGGCGCAGAACACAACCGAAATGCAGATGAAAATGTTCCTGACCCGCATGGGCGAAGGTAGCCGCATGGCAATCACCGGTGATCCCAGTCAGATCGATTTGCCGCGCGGTATGCGGTCGGGTCTCGTGCAGGCGCTGCATTTGCTCAAACCCGTTGAGGCCATTGGATTCGTTCGGTTTTCTTCAAGTGATGTTGTGCGCCATCCGCTGGTTGCCCGGATCGTCGAGGCCTACGATCAGGACCTAGCGGAGTGAACGAACCGCTTGTCGATCTGATGATCGAGGAAGACGGTTGGCGGGCAGCACTCCCCCGACTTGAAGAGATCGCAAACGAAGCTGCCGCGGCTGCAATCTCTGCCGCCGAGTTGGAGACGGATCTTTTTGCGATATGCGTTTTGGCTTGCGGGGATGAAAGGATTGCCGAACTGAATGCGACGCACCGGGATAAGCCGGGCCCGACCAATGTGCTGTCCTGGCCAGCGTTCGACTTGGCGCCGGTGACGCCAGGCGCCCGTCCGCCCAAGCCGCCAGTTGACCCAGGGGCATCGCCGGGCCGGCAATTGGCGCTCGGAGATGTGGCCATTGCGCTTCAGACGGTTGTCCGAGAGGCCGAAACTGCATCAATCCCCTTGAAAAATCATGTGTTCCACCTGATTCTACATGGATGCCTGCACCTCCTGGGCTTTGATCACGAGACGGTCGAAGACGCGGGGGTGATGGAGGCGATCGAAATTCAGGTGCTGGACCGACACGGTATTGCCAGCCCCTACTAGGAGAGGACACGCGGATCTCATGTGCAGAGGCTGCTGAAGACATGAACGCTGAGAGTTCCCGCGAGGGTCCCGACGAAGGGGCCGATGAGCCCGAGCCTAGTCAATCTGATGACCGCGTAACCGACGCTCAACAACCCGGTATCCTCGGGCGTTTGCTGGGATGGTCTGCCAACGGCACGGCCACCGACGGCGAGGACGACGATGGCTCCGGATCGCTTGGCTCTGCGTTTAGCGAAAGCTCGCCCGCCGAACTGGCGATGGTCACGAACATCCTGCGACTGCGGGACCTGCGTGTCGAAGATGTCATGACACCGCGTGCGGACATTGAGGCCGTCGCCGTCGATGCGCCGCTTGACGAGGTTCTTGCCGCGTTCGAGCGCGGCTCGCTGTCTCGCCTGCCGGTCTTTCGTGAAACTCTCGATGATCCAATTGGGTTCGTGCATCTCAAGGATCTGGCGTTGAATTACGGCTTCGGACGAGGGACCGAGGGGCAGGAGTTTTCGGTCTCTGATCACATTCGAACGGCTCTGTTCGTGCCACCGTCCATGCGAATCGCCGCGCTCCTCCAGAAGATGCAGGGGGAGCGGGTGCATATGGCTCTGGTTATTGACGAGTTCGGCGGCGTGGATGGTCTTGTCACCATCGAGGATCTGGTCGAACAGATCGTCGGTGACATCGAAGATGAACACGACGCGGAGGACGCCGATCTTTGGGCAGCGCTTTCTGAGAAGGTCTATTTAATCAGCGCGCGGGCCGAAGTTCGCGAATTTGAAGCCGAGACAGAGGTCTCTTTATTACGAGAAGATTGGGACGAGGAAGTCGATACATTTGGTGGACTGGTGTTCATGCTCGCCAATCGCGTGCCAACACGCGGTGAAGTCATTGTGCATCCGTCCGGACATGAATTTGAGATTGTCGATGCCGATCCCCGCAGAATCAAGCGTATACGCCTGACGATCGGTGGTACGGCCTTGACCGGCGGGCCTGCATTGCGCCAAGCCGCGGAATGAGCTGTTAAGCGGTAATCTGACCTCGGTCTCAGCACAGTCTTCTCAGCAACTGGCCATTCGGGATGGCAGACGGATGAGTGGTGGAGAACCATCAGGGTTGATCGGGTGGATCGGACGGCTTGGTCGTCCGTCTCGCATGGGCGTCGCGTTTCTGGCGGGCGCACTTATGACAGCTGGCCATCCTCCGATCGGAGTGCCTTGGGTTCTTTTCGCTGCCTTTCCGATGATCGCGCTTTTGGTGCGTGGCGCACCGACCACCTGGACGGCGATCTGGACCGGATGGGCGGCTGGCGCGGGTTACTTCATCACAGGTCTGCACTGGATCGGACACGCGTTTCTGGTCGATCCCGATCGCTTCGCCTGGTTGTTGCCGCTGGGCGTAGTAGCGATGCCATCCGCCATCGCGATCTTCTGGGCGCTGGCCGCGATGTTGTCGCGAAAGTTTGGCCCGCGGGCGCTGACATCATCGGTGGTTTCCTTTGCGGCGTATCTGTCTGCGATGGAGGTCCTGCGCAGCTATATTCTGACGGGATTTCCATGGGCGTTGCCCGGGTATATCTGGGTTGATCTGCCGCCCATGCAGGCTGGGGCATGGCTCGGGCCCTTCGGTCTCACGTTCTTGACGCTCGTGGTGACGGGTGTGCCTTTGGTCGCGATTCTGGCCCGCAGGGCCGTTCCCGCGGTGCTCGCCCTCTGGGTCGGAGCGGGTATCTTCTTCGGTGGGGTGACGCGAGTTCCGGGAGAGATCGTCTATCATGATGATGCGCCTGTTCTGCGGCTTGTCCAGCCAAACGCCCCTCAGCGGCTTAAGTGGGTTACGGGCTATCGGGAGGAGTTCTACGAGCGCCTACTCAGCGCCACAGCGCGTCCGGCAGATCCCGAAATTGGCAAGCCGGATTTGGTGATTTGGCCGGAAGCGTCGGTCTACTTTCCTCTCGCGAAGCACCCCGAAGAAGCCAGGCGCATCGCCGAGGCCGCCAATGGTGCGCCGGTTCTCGTAGGCTCGCTGCACACGGAGGTCCACGACGGCGTGGACATTTGGTGGAACGCGATGCTGACCGTGATGCCGGGAGGTCGCTTTGGCCCACAATACAACAAGCACCACCTGGTCCCGTTTGGCGAGTACCTGCCGTTTGAGCCGGTGATGGAAGCTTTGGGCCTTGCGCAATTCGCTAATCGAGGCGGATTTGCAGCCGGTCCGGGGCCGCAAACGCTAGATATCGGTAGTCTGCCTTCAGTGTCGCCATTGATCTGCTACGAAGCGATCTTCCCCTATGAAGTGGTCGGAGCGGAGCGGCCGAAATGGATGGTGCAACTGACCAATGATGGCTGGTTTGGCGACTTCGCAGGTCCGCAGCAGCATTACGCGCAGGCGCGATTCCGTGCGGTCGAGCAGGGCCTACCGCTTATCCGTGCAGCGAACACAGGGATTTCCGCAATTGTTGATCCGTATGGCCGTGAGGTTGTATCCATAGAACTGCACAACTATGATCATATAGACGCCAAGCTTCCCGCAGAAATAGAACCCACGCTTTACAGTAGATTTGGCGACTGGCCTGCATTCTTTCTGATTGCAATAACACTGTTTCTTGGCTTTTTTTTGGCGATTATTCAGCGGACAGATTGACAGCCAATTCCCGCTTTGCATACTCAACGCACGCAAGCCAGCGTGTTCGAGGGTGGCTGTCAGAACAGACAGCGTGCGGGCAGGATGGAGGACCTCTCACCCGAACAGGTGAAATGGTACTCGATAGTTAACCAAAGAGAACAACGTGAAATCTGTAGATCAGGTGGATGCGTTCGTGGGTAGCCGCGTTCGATTTCGCCGCGTGACAATCGGAATGAGTCAGGAACAGCTCGGTTCGGCCATCGGACTGACGTTCCAGCAAATTCAAAAGTACGAGAAGGGCCTGAACAGGATAGGTGCTGGACGTCTCTATCGGATCGCTCAGATCCTGTCGGTGCCCGTGCACTTCTTCTATGAGGGTTTGCCAAATCCCAGCGAGGAAGGGGATTTCGATGCGGTCAATGACCGGGCAACCGAAATCCAGGAGTTTCTTGCGACCACGGATGGGCACGCGCTTGCGCAGTCTTTCCTCGAGATCAAGGACAGTGCCACCCGTCGCCGGCTCATCGATCTCGTACGCACGATTGCCGTTACAGACGAGTAAATCCGCACGCACTCGCCTGCGTCACCGCTTCGGTTGACCAGAAACGGTCAGCGTGCGAAAGGGGCGCCCTGCAAAAACCGCGCGCATTCGGGCGGTGGGTTTCAAGTGGGAGCGCCACTATGGCAATGAGCGATTATCTCTTTACGTCTGAGTCTGTGTCCGAAGGCCACCCGGACAAGGTTTGCGATCAGATTTCGGACACGATGATCGACATGATCCTGTCCCGTGAGCCGGAAGCGCGCGTCGCCGTTGAAACCGCCGCTACGACCAACACCGTCGTGATGATGGGCGAGGTCAAGATCAGCCCAGACAACGCCGTATCGGACGAAGAGTTCATCGAAGCTGCGCGCAACACGATCCGTGACATCGGCTATATGCAGAAAGGCTTTCACTTCAAAACGTGCTCGATTGACTGCTACATCCACGAACAGTCGGCAGACATCGCTCAAGGCGTCGATGCCGCTGACAACAAGGATGAGGGCGCGGGCGATCAGGGTATCATGTTCGGCTATGCCACGAACGAGACGCCCGAGTTGATGCCGGCGCCAATCCAGTACTCGCACCGCATTCTGCGCCTGATGGCCGAAGCACGGCACAGCGGCGAAGCGTCCGAGCTTGGTCCTGACTCGAAAAGTCAGGTGACCATGGAATACCGCGACGGCAAGCCCGTTCGGGTCAACACTGTCGTGGTGTCTACCCAACATGCCGATGGTTTGGAATCCGGCGATGTCCGCAAGATCGTCGAACCCTATGTGCTGAAATCGATGCCCGAAGGGCTGATCGACAAGGACACGATCTGGCACGTTAACCCGACCGGACGGTTCGTGATTGGTGGACCGGATGGCGATGCGGGTCTTACCGGGCGCAAGATCATTGTCGATACCTATGGTGGCGCGGCTCCGCATGGCGGCGGTGCATTTTCGGGCAAAGATCCGACCAAGGTCGACCGTTCGGCTGCCTATGCCGCGCGCTATGTCGCAAAGAACATCGTGGCGGCGGAGCTGGCCGACAAATGCTGCCTGCAGCTCTCCTATGCCATTGGCGTGCCCGAGCCGCTGTCGATCTATGTCGACTGCTACGGCACGGAGAAAGAAGACCCGGCCAAGATCGAGCAGGCGATCCGCGAGTCGATGTCGCTGACGCCGCGCGGCATCCGCACACATCTGGGCCTGAACCGGCCGATTTATCGCCGTACGGCAGCCTATGGGCACTTCGGACGTGAGCCGGAGGCGGATGGAGGCTTCTCTTGGGAAAAGACCGATCTGGTCGATGCGCTCAAGGCTGCGCTCTGATCCGAGGCTGGCGCGGTGACGCAGCCGCCGCGCCGGGACGGTGCGCCCTGGCGTAATTTTTACGGGCGTCGGCACGGCAAGAAACTGCGCAGCCATCAAGCAGGATTGCTGGAAACCCGGCTGGCCGAGCTTGCGCCGCCGGGGATCTCATGGGACGAGAACCCGAACCGCAACGCTCTGGATCTTGCCCAGCTCTATCCTGGAAGAGAGATCTGGCTGGAAATTGGTTTTGGTGGTGGTGAGCATCTGCTGGCGCAGGCCAAGGCCAACCCAGATGTTCAGATCATTGGCGCCGAGCCCTTCATCAATGGGGTTGCGAAATTGCTCGCGGCTATCGAGCGGGCAGGCGTTACCAATCTTGCGGTCACCGATCAGGACGCTCGGCATGTGATGGATGTGTTGCCAGCGGGCAGCGTCACGCGGGCGTTTCTTCTTTATCCTGACCCGTGGCCGAAGACGCGCCACCACAAGCGCCGGTTTGTGAACCCGGCGCAGCTCGATCAGTTGGCGTATGTGATGGCGTCCGGCGCGCATTTGCGTGTTGCGACCGACATCGAAGATTATGTCCGCCACACACTTGAGGAGATGCAACGCGATCCGCGTTTTGTCTGGATGGCCGAAAGACCCGAGGACTGGCGTACGCCTTGGCCAGACTGGCACCGTACCCGCTACGAGGAAAAGGCACTGCGAGAGGGACGTCGTCCAAACTATCTGACCTTTCAGCGGGTCTGAGCCTCTGGACGCCGCTGCGCGCGGCAGTTTATAGGGGCGACGCGATCACAGCCCTCGAGAGATCAATGTCCAGCCACGCCCCGCCGCAACCGATGACGGCGCACCCGTCTGCAAACCTGTCCGGCACAGCCGATGTGCCGGGGGACAAGTCGGTCTCACACCGGGCGCTGATCCTAGGCACATTGACTGTTGGAGAGACGCGGATCACCGGTTTGTTGGAGGGCGAGGATATTCTTGCAACTGCCGATGCGATGCGTGCCTTTGGTGCCGAGGTCAATCGCACTGAGGATGGCACGTGGATCGTCCATGGGGTCGGAATTGGTTGCCTGGCCGAACCGGACCGCGTGATTGACTGCGGCAACGCCGGAACCGGTGTGCGCCTGATCATGGGCATGATGGCAACCACCCCGATCACGGCGACGTTCACCGGCGATGCATCGCTAAGGCGTCGGCCCATGGGGCGCATCCTCGACCCGCTGCGTGAGTTCGGAACTCAATCCATGGGTCGGACCGGTGGACTGCTTCCCCTGACTCTCCGTGGGGCCGAGATGTCCGTGCCCGTCGACTACACGCTGCCCGTGCCGTCTGCGCAGGTGAAGTCGGCGATCTTGCTGGCAGGGTTGAACGCGCCGGGCGAAACTATTGTGCGTGAAGCAGAAGCCACCCGCGATCACACCGAGAGGATGCTGCGCGGCTTTGGTGCCGAGGTTACGGTCGAGCAGGACGGAACAGGCAATGTCATCCGCTTGACCGGCCAGCCTGATCTGAAGCCGCAAACGATTGCCGTGCCGCGGGATCCCTCGTCGGCTGCCTTTCCCATCGCCGCGGCTTTGATAGCGCCGGGATCGGAGGTTCTGGTGCCCAATATCGGGCAGAACCCGACTCGCTCCGGTCTTGTGCAAGCCCTGATCGAGATGGGTGCGGATATAGCGCTGGAAAACCCACGGGAAGAGGGCGGCGAACCCGTTGCCAACCTGCGCGCACGTCACGGCGGTCTCAAAGGCGTCGAGGTTCCGCCCGAGCGTGCACCCAGCATGATTGACGAGTATCCCGTCCTGGCCTGCATCGCGGCCTATGCCGAAGGCGATACGGTCATGCGCGGCATCGCCGAGCTTCGGGTCAAAGAGAGCGATCGCATTGCGGCCACCGTTGCCGGTCTTGAGGCAAACGGGGTTGAGGTGACCGAGGAACAAGACGGCCTGATCGTGCATGGACGTGGGCCGGACAGCGTGGCAGGTGGTGGCAAGGTCATGACCCATCTGGATCACCGGATTGCAATGAGCTTCCTCTGCCTAGGTCTCGGCGGAAAGCAACCTGTCGCAATTGATGATGCAGGCCCTATTGCCACAAGTTTTCCTCAATTTCAGGCTTTATTGGGAAATCTCGGCGCTGAGTTGAAGCGCGGAGCTGCGTAGCTCGGATAAGTTGCGCGAGATTTCTTGCGAAGTCTGTTCAGCAGCGTTAGGCGTTTTCTTGTGGAATTGAGGGGCGGCGATGTGTGTGCCGACACCCTCTGGGGTTGCGCTTTGGTATGAGCGCAGTGGGACATACGAGGATGTCGATGATCAGAATATCTGTCAGAGCAGCAGTTCTGGCCACCATGGCTGTGGTCGGTGGAATCTCCTTTCTTCCGGGCCAAAGCCGGTCGCAGGATGCAACAATCGTTTGCGGCCAGCCCTACAGCGTGGCGGCGGGCGACAGCCTCAGCAAGATTGCGCGCCGGGCCTATGGAGATACGAACTTTCAACGGGTCTATAGCGCCAACGCGTCGGTGATTGGCCGGAACCCGGAAATTATTGAGATCGGCCTTGTGCTGCAGATCCCGTGCCTTGATGGCGCCACCCCTTCGAGTGCGGACAATACGGTCATTCGCGCGATCCAGACCACTGCCGCGCTACCCGCGCCAACCAGCAACAAGATCCGAATCGTGGTGGGCACGGATTGGGCGCCATTCACGAACGAGGATCAGGAACAGGGCGGCATGGTCACGGAGATTGCCAACGTCGCTCTCTCGATCGCCGATGGGAAGCCTGACTACAAGATCGACTTCATCAATGACTGGGGCGCGCATCTGCAGCCGCTTTTGACCGACCATGCCTATGACTTTTCGCTGGTCTGGTTCCGCCCGAACTGTGACGTGGTTGAAAAGCTGAGCGATGATTCGAAGTTTCGCTGCAACAATCTGGACTGGTCGGATCCGATCTTCGAGCAGATTATAGGGTATTACACGCGCGTGGATGCGCCGCGGCCCGCCAGCCATGCTGATCTTCTGGGAAAGACCATTTGCCGTCCGGTTGGATACTCAACCTATATGCTGGAAGAGAAAGACCTGGTCGCGCCAAATGTTGCGCTCGAGCGACCGAACGGGCCCAAAGAGTGTTTCGAAGGACTGGTCAACGGCCAGTATGACGCGGTCGTTCTGGCAGCAGACACCGCGGCAGATGCCATCGCGACGATCGATGCGAAGCAGCAAGTGACCTTCCACGACCATCTCTCGGACGTGGCGACTATGCATGCGGTGATCGCCAAGACCAACCCGAACGCGGCGAACTATCTGGCCTATCTCAACAATGGATTACGCAAGATGAAACAAAACGGTGACTGGTTCCACGTGGTGTCCCGTCACCTCTCCGAGCACAAATCCAAGACGCAGTAACGCTTGATGTGCATAATGCGGCGGACCGGATGATTTTCCGGACGGTGCAGGCGGGGAAAAGTCGTCAACGTGCAGTTCACAGTGGCCATCGATGGGCCGGCCGCGGCTGGCAAGGGAACGATCGCTGCCGAGGTGGCCCGACGCTTTGGGTTTTCGCACCTTGATACTGGGCTGCTTTACCGTGTTGTAGGTAGGCTGGCGATTGAGCAGGGGCGAGGCGTCATCGACGAAGGTGTTGCCGAACTGGTAGCGCGGGAGTTCGACCCCGCTGATCTCAAGCGCGATGATCTGCGCACGGTGATGGTGGCCCGCGCGGCCTCGCGTGTGGCAGCGATGCCGGGCGTGCGGGCAGCATTAGTGACGTTCCAGAAGGAGTTTGCTCGTCGTGACGGCGGCACCGTTCTGGACGGTCGCGACATAGGCACCGTCATCTGCCCAGAGGCTGAGGTGAAACTTTTCGTCACCGCATCTGTGCAAGCCCGTGCACAGCGTCGGCTGGACGAGTTCACTGCGCGGGGCCAGAGCATGACGCTCGAGCATGTCACCGCCGATGTCGTGGCGCGCGATACCCGCGATGCAGAACGCAAGGACGCACCGATGCGCCAAGCGGAAGATGCGCACTTGCTGGACACGACGGAATTGTCTATAGACGCCGCCGTCGCTCAGGCGGCGGAGATTATCGAGCAGGCACTGAAACGGGTTAAGGCAAAATAAACCTGTCAGTGGCGCTTTTGCGCATCCGCCAGAGACCAACTGCCAAGACCACCGGACACAACCGGTTGGCCAGAAACACATGTTTAGGAGACCACATATATGCCAGCTCAGGCATCCATGGATGAATTCGAAGCTCTGCTGAACGAGAGCTTCCAGCATGAAACCCCCGAAGAAGGCACCGTTGTCAAAGGGACCGTGATCGCGGTTGAGAACGGCCAGGCCATCATCGACGTTGGCTTCAAGGTTGAAGGCCGTGTCGAACTCAAGGAATTCGCAGCCCCCGGTCAGGCGCCCGAAATTGGCGTCGGCGACACCGTCGAGGTTTTCCTCGAGCGTGTTGAAAATGCCCGTGGCGAGGCTGCCAT
Organism: uncultured Limibaculum sp.; assembly: GCA_964475765.1. Lineage (GTDB taxonomy): Bacteria > Pseudomonadota > Alphaproteobacteria > Rhodobacterales > Rhodobacteraceae > Thermohalobaculum. The sequence goes on along the minus strand of CAYYZH010000043.1, from coordinate 251 downwards.
CAGCCGCGACAAGGCCCGCCGTGAAGAGGCGTGGGACAGGCTGGAGAAAGCAAACGACAAAGGTGAGCGCGTCGAAGGCGCGATCTTTGGTCGGGTCAAGGGCGGCTTCACCGTCGATCTTGGCGGTGCCGTGGCGTTCCTGCCGGGCTCGCAGATCGATGTCCGCCCCGTGCGTGATGTCGGCCCCTTGATGGGCATGCCGCAGCCCTTCCAGATCCTCAAGATGGATCGTCGCCGGGGCAACATCGTTG
>CAYYZH010000042.1:0-25646 GCA_964475765.1 uncultured Limibaculum sp. | reverse complement strand
CGCGCTCCCTTGCGAGGGCAGTGCCTCGGGCTGGCGATGTGCCATCCCACCCACCCCGCGCGCGGCCACCCCGTCGGGGTTTGACAGGCGTCGGAGGCGTGCTTTGCTGGATCAGCCATCGGCCGTTTCATGTTTGCGGGACGGCTTTTCCGAAGTGTCGGGCTGATCGGCAGTGTCCTCGTAGACAACGAAGGGACGTTCATCATCGGTGATGACCGTGACTTGGCGGGTGTCGTCATCGTCATGCAGATCGGTGCCGCCGAGCACGAAGTGGCGCAGCACACCGCCGAAGGCCATCTCGATATTGCGCTGGGTGAAGACCTCCGCCGTCGGGCCGGAGGCGAGTACCGTGCGGTTGATCAGCACCACCTGATCGCAGAACTCCGGCACAGAGCCGAGGTTATGGGTCGAGACCAGCATCACGCGGCCCTCGGTGCGCAGAGCCCGCATCAGTTCGATGATCCGATCCTCGGTCTTGACGTCAACGCCAGTGAAAGGCTCGTCGAGCAGGATCACTTCAGCGTTCTGGGCCAGCGCCCGGGCGAGGAAGACGCGTTTTTTTTGCCCGCCGGACAGCTCGCCGATCTGCCGTGTGCGGTATTGGGACATGCCGACGCGTTCGAGCGCATCGGTCACCGCGGCGCGGTCGGCGGTGCGGGGGATGCGCATCAGGCCCATATGCCCATAGCGGCCCATCATTACGACGTCCTCGACGAGAACCGGGAAGGACCAGTCGACATCCTCGTTCTGCGGCACATAGGCGACGAGGTTGCGGCGCTGGGCCTCGCGGGCAGGCGCGCCCATGATCTCGACGGTGCCGCGGGTGTTCGGTGCAAAGCCCATGATCGCCTTGAAGAGCGTGGATTTGCCCGAGCCGTTGACACCGACAAGGCCGCAGATCGTGCCGGTAGGGATCTCGAAACTCGCGTCGTCGAGCGCGGTCAGCCCGTTGCGATAAGTGACGGAGACCCCGCTGGCGCGGATGCCAGGCGGCGACGTCATGGCTGGAGCCCCTCGGCGATTGTGCGAGCCGTCACGGCAAGGAGGTCGAGATAGGTCGGCACCGGGCCGTCCGCTTCCGACAGCGAGTCGACATAGAGGATCCCGCCATAGGCAGCGCCGGTCTCGCGGGCGATCTGTCGGGCCGGTTTGTCCGAGACCGTGCTTTCGGAAAAGACGGCGGGGATGTCGTTTTCGCGCACGGCGTCGATCACCTTGCGCACCTGTTGCGGGGTGCCCTGAGCGTCGGCGTTGATCGGCCAAAGGTAAAGCTCCTTGAGCCCGAGATCGCGGGCGAGGTAGCTGAACGCGCCTTCAGAGGAGACGAGCCAGCGGCGCTCTTCCGGGATAGCGTCGATCAGAGCCTGGATCGGGGCGCGGGCGGCTTCGATCTCGGCGGCATAGGCGGCGGCGTTGGCGTTATAGGTCTCGGCGTTCTCCGGGTCATGTTCAACCAGAGCGGCGCGGATGTTTTCGACATAGATCAGCGCATCCGAGAACGACATCCACGCATGCGGGTTTGGCTTGCCGGTGTAGGGGCCATCGGCGATGCCCATCGGTTCGACCCCGGCGGAGAGCACCGCGGAAGGGGTATCGCGTACCCGGGCAAAGAACTTCTCGAACCAAAGCTCGAGGTTCAGCCCGTTCCAGAGGATCAGGTCCGCGTCCGAGGCGCGGATGATGTCGCGCGGCGTAGGTGCGTAGTTGTGTATTTCGGCGCCGGGGCGCGTGATCGAGACGACCTCCGCCGCGTCCCCCGTCACGTTTCGCACCATATCGGCGATGACCGTGAAGGTGGTTGCGACCTTGAACTTCTCATCTGCCTGGGCAGTCAGCGGCAGGAGGAGGGCAAGAGCGAGAAGGATCAGGCGCATGGGCGGGCGTCTCCAAGGATTTGCGTGCCTCCTACCGCAAATCGCGGGGGTGGGCGCGGGGGAAAATCAAATTCAAAATCATTTCAAAAACGGGCGCGCACCGCCACAACGCCAGTTGAAAAGCGTTTTCATCTGAGCGATATAACCGTCATGTCTACCGAGGTGACGCATCGCAACTACGAGGCCGTGCTGCGCAGCGCCGGTGTGCGAATTACGCGCCAGCGCCGGGCGATCCTTCAGGTGCTGTCGGAAGCCGATGATCACCCCGATGCGATGGAGCTGTTTCAAAGGGCTTCAAAGGTCGATCCCAGTGTCTCGCTGACAACGGTCTACCGGACCATGAAGCTGCTGGAGGAGAAAGGCGCCATCCATCGCCATGCCTTCGAGGGTGGGCCGTCGCGGTTCGAGCACGCGGACAGCGCGCATCACGATCACCTCATCGATCTCGACACGGGCAAGGTGGTAGAGTTCCGTTCGGACAAGATCGAAGCATTGCAGCGCGAGATCGCGCGCGAGCTTGGCTATGACATCGTGCACCATCGGCTAGAGCTTTATGGTCGCAAGCGGTAATGATGGCGAACTGGGCTTTCGCCGTCAGAGCCCGCTGCAGATGTTCTGAAGCACCAGCCAGTCGCGGTCCGGCAGGATCGGGGTGAATTCGGCGGGCTCGGCACTTTCGAGATCCGAAAAGCGTTCGGCACGGCCCGCCAGATCGGGATGCGCGGCGGCATAGTCAGGCCCCGGCGGCGGGGCCGTTGCCGGGTTGGCGATCCGGCGCAGCAGGAGACCGTATTTCGCAGGCGGCACCTCGGCCGCGCGCAATGTCGCGTCGGCATGACTGTCGGCCGCGGCCTCGACCTCCGGCAGATAAGGCTGGTTCAAAAGAACTTCGAGCGCGGTCTCCGGCACTGGCTCTCCCAGAATGTCGCCGCCGATATGGTGCAGACTTTCCTTGACGCTGGCTGCATCGAGGATCTTGCGTAGCGGGTCACGGGAAACAACGTGGTGGATCTCGTGCGCGATCAACCCGGCAAGCTCTTCCGGGGTGTTGGCCGCGGCGATGAGACCGCGAAAGACGATGAGCTGGTCGCCGGGCAGGGCAAGCGCGAAGGTCGAGGGATGATCGACCACCGTCAGCGTGATGTCGGGCGGCGGCGTCAAGGTGCTTGAGGCCCGTTCGATCAGCGCTTGCAAAGCCCCGAGGCTGTCGGGCTCTTCACAGACACCGGCCTCGCCCAGTTCGAGACCTTGCAGAAACTGGCTGTGCATCGCGAGCCCGATGGCGCGTTCGCGCTCAACCGGGACAAGGTCCATCACCCGCCCGGAGAAGAGCGGCACCACGAGAAAGTAGACGATGGCCCCAGCGAAGGCCAGGACGGTCAGCCAGGCCCATCGCCGTTTGGGAGGCGGCACCTCCACGGGCGGCGGCAGCGGTTGCGGTGCGACCACGTCGATGGCCTCGATCATGTCCGGATCGGAGAGAAAGAGGCGCTCTGCGCCGCCTTCAAAGGCCGCGATCTCGAGGCTGCCATCGTCCTGATGTTCGACATCCAGACTGGCCAGCGGCCAATGGGCAATCGGAATGTCATCCATGCCGACGATGATCAGCGTGCGTTCACCGAAGCTGATGACGACCTCGCGGGTCGAGGTGGCCGTCTCGCCGCGATAGCGGGCGATGGCCTCGAGCCGGGCGTATTGCTCGAGCGCTGTCATGAGGTCGGGCGCCGGGAGGGACGGCGGGTCAAGTCTTCACGCTGCAAGGGATCCGCACGCTCCTGGAGTTTCACGCCATGCCCCGTCACCAATTCAACACATATTGCAGAGCAGTCCGGTGTTTGTCACGGGGTCAGGTGCGACGGTTCTGGCCCGGTTGCCCCGTTAGAGGTATGGTGGTGTTGACTGCGGTGGGCCGAGTGGTGCCGCCGATCCGTGAGCGTAGGACCCCTGAGCGTAGGAGCCGGCCATGAAACTGAGACATATGCTGAGTTCTGCAGGGCTGGCCATTCTTCTGTCGGCCTGTGCGACCATGTCCGTGGAAGAACGTACAGCGGCTTGCGCCGGGACGGACTGGCAGAAATACGGTGTGAATGACGGAACGCTGGGCGTGCCGAGCACGGATCGCAATGGCAAGTTTTCCGAATGCGCCGAGCTTGGGCACCCGGCCGATCTGGTGGCCTATCAGACCGGTCGATCCGAAGGGCTGATCAGCTACTGCACCGTCGAGAACGGCTATACCGTCGGCTATGAGGGCAGGGATTATGATAATGTCTGTCCCGGCGCGACGGAGGCCGATTTCCTGCAAGGGTTCGAACGGGGCCGCGCGGACCGACCGGCCTATGCATTGTCGCCACGGATCGGCATCGGGATTGGCTCCGGCGGACGCACCCGCGTTGGGATCGGCATCGGGATTGGTCTTTTTAGTGGGCATTACGGGCACCGCTACTGAGCGCGGCGACCTTTGCGGAGGCGCGTTCCGCGCCACGACATGCCCCCACACACGGACATGCGTCCGCGCGTGGGACCCGTTGGCGCTTGCGGCGACTTTGCCGTTAAGGCTCCGGCATAGGCACCTGTCTGGCGGCAGTTCAGCGAGCCTCCTTTGACTTCAGATCATTTGGATTTGCTCTGGTCGTCTTGCGCATCATCCAAAGGGCCGGGCCACCCGGCGCCTCCGGATGGATGTGACGCAAGTCACAGCACGTGCTGTTCCGGCTCGATAGCCTTGCTTTGATGCGCAGGATTGGAGGAGAGATGCATGCCTACCCTACAGGTCCAGACTGGCCAATTTGCCCAAGCCCAGCACGGCGCTGGAGTTGCGGAGACCGAGCTTACAACTGGTCCGATGTCCGATTGTATCGGGCTGGCCGTATTCAGGATGGTAGGTGGTGCACCCGAGATTTGCCTTTGGCATGTTGCAGGGGGATGGCTGGACACCCGCTCACAGCAGTACAAACAGGTCAAGGCGTTCGTGCGGCCATATGCTCAGATTCATGCCGGGTTCGGTCCGAAGCATACTGAGCAGGCATCACGACGAAGATGGTTCAGTAGCACCGAGTTTGAGGAACTTCTTGAGAATTCCATGGTGATGCCCAGGCCCGGTGATCCGCCGCCGAATGCTACCTATGCGAGCTATCATGGATGCAACACCTTCACTGTCGACACGCTGAGGCAGGTCGCGTCCGATGGTGGCGTCATGGAGCCGCTCCGCTAGGTCACTCCGCAGCCTGAGCGGTTGCGCTGCTTTGTTCGGCGAGAAAACGCTCGGCCTCCAGCGCGGCCATGCAACCCATCCCGGCAGAGGTCACCGCCTGACGATAAATGTGGTCGGTGACGTCGCCCGCGGCATAGACGCCGGGGATCGAGGTCGCGGTCGAATCCGCTGCGGTCACGACATAGCCGCCCATATGGGTCTCAAGCTGATCCTTGACGAGTTCCGAGGCGGGCGAATGGCCGATGGCAACGAAGATCCCCGCAGCATCGATGGTGCGTTCCTCGCCGGTCTGCGCATGTTTGAGCCGCCCGCCTGTCACCCCGTCGGCATCTGTGCCGTTGATCTCCTCGAGCGTGTGATCCCAGAGGATCTCGACCTTCTCATGCTCGAACAGTCGCTTTTGCAGGATCTGTTCGGCACGCAAGCTGTCCCGGCGATGGATCAGCGTGACCTTGGAGGCGAGATTGGCGAGGTAGAGCGCCTCCTCGACCGCGGTGTTGCCGCCGCCGATCACCAGCACTTCCTTGCCGCGATAGAAGAAGCCGTCGCAGGTCGCGCAGGCCGAGACGCCGAAACCCTTGAACTTTTCCTCCGACGGCAGGCCCAGCCATTTCGCCTGAGCGCCGGTGGCGAGGATGACGGCGTCCGCGTGCCATGTCGTGCCGCTGTCGCACTCCGCGACGAAGGGACGGGAGGAGAGGTCGAGCTTGTGCACATGGTCGGCAATGATCTCGGTGCCGACAGCTTTGGCGTGGGCCTCGAACTGGACCATCAGTTCGGGGCCCTGGGTCTCGATCACGCTTGGCCAGTTCTCGACCTCGGTTGTGATTGTGAGTTGACCGCCGGGCTGGATGCCCTGCAGCAGTACCGGCTCGAGCAGCGCGCGCGAAGCATAGACGGCGGCGGTATAGCCTGCGGGACCAGACCCGATGATCAGGACGCGGGTGGATCGGGTCTCGGCCATGTCGCTCTCCTCTGTCATGCGCGGCCTTCTAGATAGGGGAGAGGGGCGGCCCGCGCCAAGGGGAAATCGTGCGCCGACACACGCCCGTGATGCTTGCTGGTTGGACCCGGGGGTGGTAGTTGCCTCCGCCATGACGGCCCAGCTTGATTATCACACCATCCACGAGATCTTCTCCAGGTTCCGCGACAAGGCCGCCGAACCCGAAGGTGAGCTTGAGCATGTCAATGTCTACACCTTGCTGGTGGCCGTGGCGCATCAAGACGATCGGGCTTTATCGCAACAAAGCCAAGAACGTGATGAAGCTGAGCCGTATTCTGGTCGAGGAATACGGCGGCGAGGTGCCGTCCTCGCGGGCGGCGCTCTCGTCCTTGCCCGGTGTCGGGCGCAAGACGGCGAATGTGGTGCTGAACATGTGGTGGCGCCATCCTGCGCAGGCGGTCGACACGCATATCTTTCGCGTGGGCAACCGGACGGGCATTGCCAAGGGCAAGGACGTCAACGCCGTCGAGCGTGCGGTCGAGGACCACATTCCTGCCGAGTTCCAGCTTCATGCTCATCACTGGCTGATCCTGCACGGGCGTTATGTCTGCAAGGCGCGCAAGCCTGAGTGCGGTGTCTGCCTGATCTCTGATCTCTGTAGCTCCGAGGAGAAGACGATTTGACCGACCGTTTTGATGTGGTTGCCATCGGCAACGCGATTGTCGATGTGTTTGCCTCCGTGCCCGATGCGTTTCTGGAAGAACACGGGATCGGGCGGGGCATCATGAACCTTGTCGACAAGGAACGCTCGTCGGCCTTGTACGCCGCGATGCCACCTGCGCGCGAGGTGTCGGGCGGGTCGGCCGCCAACACGGTGGCGGGCGCAGCGGCCATCGGGGCGAGCGCGGCTTTCATTGGCAAGGTGCGCGACGATCAGCTGGGTCAGATCTTCGCCCATGACCTGCGCGCGCAAGGTGTACATTTCGATGGGCCGATCACGCCAGCCGACAGCGATGCGGAGACATCCGTTTCCATGATCATGGTCTCGCCCGATGGCGAGCGGTCGATGAACACCTATCTCGGCGCGTCGGTCGATCTGGTGCCTGAGGATCTGGACGAGGCGCTGCTGGGACGGGCCGACTGGCTTTATCTCGAGGGTTATCTTTTCGACACGCCGGAGGCGAAGGCTGCCTATGCTCGCGCGATTGCCGCGACCAAGAACGGCGGCGGCAAGGCATCGATCACGGTTTCGGACCCGTTTTGTGTCGACCGGCACCGCGATGACTTCCGGCGGTTGATATCGGAGGAGATGGATCTCCTGTTCGCCAACCGCGACGAGATCCTGTCGCTTTATCAGACCGATGATCTGGAGACGGCGCTGTCACAGGTGTCGGGCGATGTCGATCTGGCCGCCATCACTCTGTCCGATCAGGGCGCTGTGATTGTGCGCGGGGCCGAGCGAATCCGTGTGCCCGCAAAACCTGTATCCGTCGTCGATACAACCGGTGCGGGTGATCTCTTTGCGGGAGGTGTGCTGGCAGGCCTTGCAAAGGGGGCCGATCTCGAGACCTGCGCGAAGATGGGCTGTGCGGCAGCAGGCGAGATCATCAGCCATATCGGAGCGCGTCCGGAAGCGGATCTTCGCCAGATTATTGCCGCATTGTGAGGGTCTGATCCCACTCTGTGATAAATTCGGTAACCTTTCGTTTACTTTCCTCAGTCCCATTGAGAAAGCTAACGACGCAACATTCGAACGAAACGAGCCATTCGGCCTTTTCACTTGTTACGGTAACATGTATGATCTGGGTTAATTGATCGTAGTCTCAAGCTGCTAGCAAGTGCTGGGGAGCGCGGAGCCGGAGACGACAGGGGGCAAAGTTGGGAAAGAATTCCGTAGCCAGATGGTGGGCCATCGCAGCACTTGCGATGTCCATATCGAGCGGAGGATCGGCGGTCGCGTTTGACGACCCGAACACGTTCAATGGCGCGACGAGTTGCACAAACGCAGGTTGCCATGGCGAGCAATCCGCGACGGCGTCCAAGAATGTCGACCAGAACGAATTCGACATCTGGAGCCGCGGCCCGCATTCGAAATCCTATCAGGTCCTGCTGACATCGCAGGCCACCCGCATCGCCCGCAATATGGGGCTCGGGCTGCCGACTGAGGCCTCGCTTTGTCTCGACTGCCATGCGGCCAACGCACCGACATCGCAGCACGGCGAATTCTTCAACATTCAGGAAGGCGTGACCTGCGAATCCTGCCATGGCGGTTCTGGCCAATGGCTGGAGACGCACAGCACCGGCGATGCCGACCGCGCTCAGCTTGCGGCGCAGGGTATGATCCTGACCGACGATCCGATCCGGCGCGCCGAGATGTGCCTCGACTGCCATTTCGGGGCTAAGGACCAGTTCGCCGGACACAAGCTGATGGGCGCGGGTCACCCGCGCGTCAGCTTCGAGTTGGACAGCTATACCGAGATCAACGCGCACCACACGGTCGATGACGACTATGTCGAGCGTAAGAACTACATCGACGGCATGCGCACGGTCGCGATCGGGCAGGCAATGTCGATCGCGCGGCGGATGGAGCTGCTGGCGGACAACCAGACCGGCACCATTGGCTTCTTCCCCGAATTCGTGTTCTTCGACTGTCATAGCTGCCACGCGCCGATGAGCGTGAAGCGCAAGGCGTCGGCCAACCGGCGCGGCCAGCCCAAGCTGGACGATGCGCACATGCAGATGCTGCGGGTGCTGATGGACGTCACTGATCCCGGATTGTCCGGTCAGATCACCGCGGACATGCAAGCGCTGCACCGGGCTGCCGGACAAAGCCGCGGCGCGCTGATCGGTGCGGCCAACCGGATGCGCGATACGGCGATGCAATCGGTTCAGTCGCTGGCAAACCGGTCGTTCACCGGTGACGACATGCGTGCCATCCTGCGCACGTTGGCTGATGGGGCCTCGGCCGGGCGATATTCAGATTACGCATCCGCGGAGCAGTCGGCTCTGGTGATCGACTCGACCTTGGCCGCGCTGGTCAATGACGGGTTTATCGATGATGCCGCCTACGACCGGCTGAGTGCTGCGCTCGACAGTGTGTTCGCCACGGTTCAGGACGATAACCAGTTTGACGCAAGACGGTTCGCAACAGCAATGAGGGCGTTTAGCGCACAGATTCAGTAGCTTTTCAGGTTTGCGGTCTGGGGAGGCCGCAGGGGAAATTAGAGGGCAATAGCGACTGTGACGACATACAAGGTAGCCATCATTGGCTCCGGCCCGGCCGGTATCAGTGCAGCGACCCGAGCGGCTTCGATGGGGCTTAGTCACATCCTGATCGAGCGCTCTCCTGCGCTGTCGAACACCATCAGCAAGTACCAGAAGGGCAAGTATATCATGGCGACGCCTGATAGCTTGCCGTTGCGCACCGAAGTGAAATTCGAGGCGGACACCCGCGAGACGATCCTCGAGAACTGGACCGCGCGGGTGAACGAGCTGGGCGTGAATGTCCGCTACAATGCCGAGGTCGAGACCATTGACGGAGAGCAGGGCGGCTTTCAGGTGCGCCTCGCCGGAGGGGATGTTGTCGAGGCCGAAACGGTGGTCATTGCCATCGGTCTGCAAGGCAACCTGCGCAAGATGGGTGTGCCGGATGAGGATAACGGGCTGACGCATTACCAGCTCGATGATCCGAAGGACTACTGGGACAAGGACATCGTGGTCGTCGGCGCAGGTGATGCCGCCATCGAGAACGCCGTCGCTCTGGCGCAGAACGAAAACCGGGTCACCATCGTCAACCGCAAACGCGAATTCGCGCGGGCCAAGCCCGGTAACATCTCGCTGATCATGGAAGCCATCAAGGACGAGATGATCGAGTGCGTCTACAACGCCAGCCCGGTCAGCGTGACGGACAAATCCATCGCTCTGAAGACCCCGGACGGCGAGCGCATTGTGCGCGCGGATCGCGTCATCGCGCGGATCGGCGCCATCGCGCCGCGCAAGTTCGTCGAAGCCATTGGTGGGGTGTTCGAGGACGGTGCGGATTTTCCCCGGGTTTCAGAGACGTATGAATCCGACCGCGCCGGGATCTACTATATTGGCGCGCTGGCGGGTTATCCGCTGATCAAGCACTGTCTCAATCAGGGCTATGAGGTCATCCAGACCATTGCCGGCGATCCGGTCGATGGCGCGGACATCCCGATGCTGGCGGACAAGTTCCAGGGCATCGCGAGCGGTCGTTCGGTCCACGAAATCCTGAACGATATCCGGGACAGTATTCCGCTCTTCCAGGGTCTGACGGTGCTTCAGTTGCGCGAGTTCCTGCTGGACGCGGATGTGCACGTCAAGCAGCCCGGCGATGGCATCATCAAGAAGGGCGAGGCGGGCGACAGCCTGTTCACCATCCTCAAGGGCAATGTCGATGTGCCCATCGGCGGCGGGGCGGTCTTCTCGGTCCCGCAGGGTCAGTTCTTTGGCGAGATGGGCCTCGTGATGGGCCGGCGCCGGAACTCGGACGTGATCGCCGGGCAGGGCGGCGCGACGATGATCGAGATCCCGCGGACCGCCGCGCTCAAGCTGCTGGCCTCCTCTGCACCGGCCAAGAAGGCGCTGACCGACACGGTGGTGCTGCGCAAGATGCAAACCTTCCTGTCGCCGGATCTCAATGTGGTCGATCTCGCCGAAGTGCTCGAGACCTACGAGATTGTCGACTTCTCGCGCGGCGAGGCGTTGATGGAGGAGGGCGACGAGGCCGATGCGGTCTACGTCATCCAGTCCGGCTCCACCGTCATCACCCGCAATGTCGACGACAAGGATGTGGTGATCAACTATTTGCCTGCGGGCAACATGGTTGGCGAGATGGCGCTGTTGAACGACGCGCCAAGGGCGGCGACCGTCCGTGCGGCTGTTGGTGTCGAGGCGCTGAAGATCCGCAAGGAGACCTTCAACCGTCTGCTCGACCGCAAACAGAAAGTACGCCAGATCGTCCAGCGGGTCGTGGCGGATCGTGCCGCAGGCGGCGGTGCGCGGGCCTCGGGCAGCGCGGCCAAAAGCCGGATCCTCGACTTCATGCTGGCCAACGGCATTGGCGAGGCGACCAACGCGATTGCCATCGACAACAAGCTCTGTGTGCGCTGTGACTTCTGCGAGAAGGCTTGTGCCGAGACCCATGACGGCATCCCGCGGCTGAACCGAGCGGCGGGGCCGACCTACTCGACCCGCAACGCGCAGGCGCAGATCCATATCCCCGTGTCCTGCCGCCATTGCGAGCATCCGCACTGCATGGCGGATTGCCCGCCGAACGCGCTCTACCGCTCCTCGGACGGTGCGGTGAAGATCAACGATACCTGCATCGGGTGCGGCAACTGCGCCCGGAACTGTCCTTATGATGCGATCCATCTCAGCGCCGTGCCGAAGAAGCGCGGCAACCTCCTGACCTGGATGCTGTTCGGCATGGGCGACCGCCCGGGCGAGCGCAAACCAGCGCAGAAATCCAAGGATAACAAAGAGTTGGCGCGCAAGTGCGACCTTTGTGAAGACGTGCGTGGGGGACCGGCCTGCGTGCGGGCCTGCCCGACGGGGGCAATAATCAGAATCGGGCCGGAAGGTCTGATCAAACAAATTCAGGACGCACTCTGATGTATTTGCAGACTGGTTTTCTTGCGAGCCGGGGTTGGTTGTGGATCGGCATCCTTATCTCCGTTTTGGCCATCGCCGCCTATGTCGTGCACGACCCGATTGGCGGACGCGACGGCTCGACCATCGTTGGCTATGGCCTTGGCGGGCTCTCCGCGCTGATCGTGCTTTATCTGTCCATCCTCGGCATCCGGAAGCGGCGTTTTTCCTCGTCCACCGGGCGGCGGCGCAATTCGGTCTCGGCGCATGTGTTCCTCGGGCTTGCACTGATCTTCACGGCAACGCTGCACACCGGTTTCGAGTTCGAGTGGTCGGTGCACACGCTGGGCTACGTGCTCCTGATGATCGTCGTCATTTCCGGGATCTGGGGCGTCGCGGTCTACGCGGATCTGCCGGACAAGATGGGCCGCAACCTCTCCGAGATGATCGTCGAGAAGAAGCGCCACGACATGTCCGATCTCGAGCAGATCGAAGAGGACATCGAAGAGATGGACCGCAAGCTCGAACGCTCGCTGCAATTCCTGCCCGACATCTTCCGACCGCCGGTTCAGCTTTCGCTGGAGAAAACCAAGATCGGTGGCGGGCTGTTCTCGATCATTTCAGGCTCCTCGAAGAAATGCGCGACGGCACGCGCGTTCCGCGAAGTGAGCGATCTGGTCGATCACCGCGACTGGAATGAGGAGGAGCGCAAGCGCGTCTCCGAACTGGTCGCAGACATGGCGCGCAAGCGCGAACTGGCCGCCTGCCTGCGCCGGGACGGGCGCTATCGGGCGCTCCTGTCGCTCTGGCTGTGGTTCCATGTGCCGCTGACCGTCGCTCTGCTCGCGACGTTGATCATCCACGTCATTCTCGTCTTTTTCTATTGGTGATATCATGAAGTTGCTGCTCGTAACGGTCAGAAAACGCCCTGGATCAGACGAAGAATCCAAGCGCGAAACTATTCTCGAAGGTCAGGAGATCCAGATCGGGCGCGCGGTCTCGATGGAGATCTGCCTCCCCGATATCGGGGTCGATTTCAAACACGCCACGCTGACGCAGCGCGATGGCAAGCTGATCATGACCTCGACCGGGGTTGGTGGGCTTGAGGTCGGCGGCAAAGACCGCGACGAGGTCGATCTCGGATCGGAGACAGCCAAGATCGGACGGTTCAGCTTCCGCGGAGAGGCCGGGCGCGACGGAGCCGACGCTGTTCTGGTCATGACCGAGGACGCGGTTGTCGCTCCGAAGAAGAAGAAGAAAAGCAAGCGCGTGCTCGAGGACGTTCTGCCCTCCCGCCGCCTGCTGAGCTGGGTCTTTGCGCTTGCAATCATCGGGGTGTTCTTCGCCTGGCCGATGTCTGAGGTGCTGACCCGCGAAGCGCCAAACGACGACGCAGTCGTCGTCGAAGGCATGGCCCGGACCGACGTACCCGACCCCTCGCCCATGGAAGTGGCGTGGTCGTCCGGACAAATTTCCGAAAGCCACGCGATGATCCAGGATGATTGCGGGGCCTGTCACCAGCGCCCGTTCGAGATGACGACGAACAACGCCTGTCTCTCGTGCCACGCAAACACCGAGAACCACGCCGATACCGAGAAGCATCCGGCAGTGGCGCTCGACAATCATCGCTGTGCGAGCTGTCACAAGGAACACAATGGCGGTCTCTCTCCGACGGCCACGGCTTCGGTTGCCTGCTCGAACTGCCACTCGGATATTCGCAGCGTCTCGGCGGACAGTCAGCTCGGCAACATCACCGGATTTGCGACCGATCACTCGCCCTTCAAGATGGCCGTGATTGTTGGGGTGGATCAGGCGGAAGACGGCACGCTGACGCCGCAGATCGAGCGCGTGCCGTTCGATCCCAAGAACCCGCCGCAGGAAGGCTCGGGCCTGAAGTTCCCGCATGCCAAGCACCTGGTTGAAGGCGGTGTGAACGCGCCTGCGGGTAATCAGCAACTGCAATGCGCCGATTGCCACCAGCAGGAGCCGGGCGGCAAGCTGATGCGTCCGATCAAGTTCGACCGCGACTGCTCGGGCTGTCACCGGATGATTTTTAACGCGGCGGGCATCGAACGTGATCTGCCCCACGCGGCGGAAGACGAGGTGGCCCGGATCGTACGTGATTACTTCATCTCGGCAGCTCTCGAGGGCGGTGTCGAGAACGAACGCGCGCCGGAGCCGGTGAAGCGTAAGCGCAAGCGCCGGATCGCTGGGCAGAATACCAACGAAAGCCGGGTCGAGGCGCTGACCGACAACGACCGTGCCATCGCGATCGAGTGGGCCAAGAACGAAGCCACGCTTCAGATGGACGCAATCTTCGGCACGCGGCTTTGCGGCACCTGCCACGAAGCGCGTAAGTCGCCGGACCAGACCGGGGTCGACCGCTGGCGTGTGATGCCTGCGCTGCTTCAGCGTCAGTGGATGCCCAAGGCGCGGTTCGATCATGATCCGCACCGGGTGATGGATTGCACCAACTGCCACAACGCGCCGGAATCGCTGAAGTCATCCGATGTACTGATGCCGGGGATCGATACCTGCCAGGCCTGTCACCAGGGCGAAGGCGAGATCGATGGCGCTCGGTCCGAGTGTGTCGATTGCCACGAGTACCACATTCCGGGACGCGCCCCGATGTCTCCGGCCCATGCCGAGATCTTCGAGGCGAGGGCCAGCGTGCGTCAGCGTTCAAAGAAACCAGCGAACTAATCGGGAGATGGGTCTGACATGGACGCCGATCGGGGGACAGCATGAAACGGTATAGTCACGATGGGTTCGCGAGGCTGGCGCGGGTAGCCAACGGATTTTCGCTAGACAGATCATCCGTTTCGCGAGAGAATCTTGGACGTTCCACCGATCGACCCATGAAGGAGGCCAGCCTGATGCGAGCCTGGATTGCCGCCGCTGCAATCATTTTCGGACTTGGATCGGCCCTTCCTGTTTCAGCACATGATGTCACCGCGCTTGGCGCCACGACCTGCGGGCAATCGACCTGCCATTCGGCGGAGAAGCCGTGGCCGAACTCATCGGTGACGCAGCGCGAATACGTGACGTGGCGGGACAAGGATCCGCACGCCAAATCGTTCCAGACCCTGCAGACGGCAAAAGCGAACCAGATTGCGAGGGACCTTGGTTTCCCCTCGGCGACATCGGCCAAGCTTTGCCTCGACTGTCACACGTTCAACATCGCGCCGGATCATCGGGAAGCGACCTTTAATCAGGCTGATGGTGTCCAGTGCGAGGCCTGCCACGGGGCTGCGTCGGAATGGCTGGGCGTGCACCAGGCCGGTCTCTACTTCTATGCGCGGAACGTGCAGGAGGGGATGTACCCGACCACCGACCCGACCAAGCGCGCCGAGCTTTGCCTGTCGTGTCACATGGGCACCTCGGAGAAATTCGTCGATCACCGGATGTTCGTCGCGGGCCACCCGCGTCTGCCATTCGAGCTGGGTTTCTACACCTGGTTCTCGGAATCGACCCCGGGCCGCCCGACGGGCTACTCGCACTTCAAGGTCGATGATGATTACCTCCAGCGCAAACCCTGGCCGTTTGGCATCCGCGTCTGGTCCATCGGTCAGGCCGTTCAGATGCGCAAGCTCATGGAGCTGATGACTGATCCGAAGACCGGACAGGAGGGGCTGTTCCCCGAGTTTGCGTTCTTCGAATGCGACTCCTGCCACAGCGCGCCGCTTGATGGTCGCTCGGCAGACAGTCAGACTGGTCTGCCGCGGATCAATGACGCCAATGCCTACTTTGTGCAGCTTGCCGCCACGCTGGTGGACAAGAAGCTGGCCAACCAGTTGCGCAGCGACATCGCGCGGGTGCGCGGCGCTGCCGGCAGTTCATGGGGCAATATGCGCGGCGCAGCCGCTGTGTTGAAGAAGCGCCTCGATCTTCTCGTGAGCAAACTGGAGAAGCGTAAGTTCTCGGACCGCGATACGCGCTTTGCGCTGGGCCAGATTGCGTCCGCCGCAACGCGCGGGCTGTTCCAGGGGTACTATGCGTCCGAACAGGCGGTGCTTGCCGCCGGTTCGTTGGTGGATGAACTCGAAAAGCTCGAGGTCCTCGGACCCGGGCAAGCGGTCGCGGCGCAAGCTGCGGTCCGTAAAGGGCTGAATGCCTTTGTCTCGGCCGACAATTACCGGCCTGGGCAGGTTCGCTCCGCTCTGAATGAAGCTGCGCGGCTTGCAAGATGATGATGGCGAATTGGTAACCGGAGGATGGAGTTGATCATGAAATTTACCAGATCATCCCGAACACTGGCTTGGGCATGTATCGTGGCCCTCTTTGCGGGTTCGAGTGCAATGGCACAAGTAGGCCCTGCATGGGACAAGCCAGCTTACACGACGGATGGTGAGCTCTCAGTTGCAGAGCAATCCGAGCTGGTCGCGCCGCGCGATCCGCATTCAGACGCGTTCAAGGAAAGCCCGTTCCCCTCAGCCGTGCAGTGCGCGGAATGTCACCAGAAGATCTTCTGGGAATGGGCCTCGTCAAACCACGCCTATGCGTCGATCTCACCGATGTTCCACAAGTTCGAGCAGCGGATCAACGATCTGGCCTCGGGTACGATCAACACGTTCTGCGTACGCTGCCACCAGCAGATCGGCACGCAGCTTGACGAGCCGCGCTGGCAGGCCTTGTGGGAGCGGTCCCAGATCGCCCGTGAGGGCATCACCTGTGTGACCTGTCACCGGGTGTCCGAAGAGTTCAACAAGGTGAACGGTCAGCGCCACGTGCAGCCGGGCACCATCTATGAGCCGATGTACAACGCCGGGAACGCCCCGGGTGTTGCAACGGTCGTCTCCGACAAGGAGCGCTACAAGGTCTCGACCAAACCGGAAGAGGACGGCTCGCCGATCCACACCGGCGCCATCGAGTTCCCGCAGATCAAGCGCGCCGATTTCTGCGTCTCGTGCCACCAGGTGGCCGTGCACCCCGGCATCAAGCTGGAAGTTGTGTGGGAGCAGTACCGCGCCTCACCCGCGGCGGAGCATGGCATCACCTGCCAGCAGTGCCACATGGGCAAGCGTCCGGGCATTCCGTCCTATGACAACCGTCCGGCGGATGACCCCGAGGCTTACGAGAAGTGGCCGGTGGCCATCGTGAACGGCCGTCCGGTGGGCGATCCGAACCGCGATCACCACAACCACGCCTTCTTCGGGCCGGGCTATCCGATTGCCCACCCCGGCATCTTCCCGTTCAACCCGCGCGCTCTGCGCTGGCCCATCACCACCTGGCTCAAGTTCAACCACCGTCAGCCCTGGGGTGATCCGGACTGGGAAGATCAGGTCGAAGCCGGTCAGGTCAGTGTCGAGTTCCCACCGGAATGGTCGAGCCGTCAGGAGCGTGAAACCGCGCGCTACGTGATCGATCAGAACCTCAGGATGCTGGAGCTGAAGCGTCAGGACCGTATCGCGGTCATGGAGAACGGCAGCCGCATCGACGGTCCGTTCTTCGATGGCGACAACCCGCGTGTCGGCGAGAGCCTGAGCGTGCGCTACCGCATCACGAACCTCGATGAAGGGCACAACCTGCCGTCGGGCTCGCTCGGTGCACAGCCGGAGATCTGGTTCAACGTCGCGCTGATCGACCCGGATGGCGAGATCGCCTGGGAATCGGGCCACGTCGACAAATACGGCGACATGGTTGATCTGCACTCGATCGAACTGGCTGAGGGGACCATCGAACACGATGATCAGCTGGTGAACCTGCAGACCAAGTTCCTGGTGCAAAGCGTCAAAGGCCCGGACCGGGAGATGTATCTGCCGGTCAACTTCGACGTCGACCAGATCCCGCATATCCGTCCGTCCGGTGTGCCGAGCTCGGTTCTCAACCACCCGGCCGGTATCCGGATGGAGGGACGCTCGATCCCGCCGCTCGGCTATCGTGATGCGGACTACACCATCCCGTCAGAGGCGTTCTCGAAACCTGGCAAGTACCGGCTGCAAAGCCGGATGCGCAGCCGGGCCGAGCCGATCTACTTCATGAAGTTCGTGTTCGCCACCGACGAGATGATCCGCACCATGAACGAGTGGATGATCGACATCCATCCGTCGGCTGTCGAATTCGAAGTCCAATAAGGAGGGGGCGCCGATGAGGGGCTACCAGCTGCCGCTTGCCATCGTGGGGACGATGGCAGCGGCCACCGCGATGGCCGCCGAACAGTGGCGACCCGTTGAACGTGACGAATCCGTCAAGGAAGTCCCGTTCGACAGCGAACTGTTCAAAGCCGACCCGGAATACTCGGTCACCTATGATCCCGAAGCGCAAATCGAGATCTATGGCGGCAAGAAACCGGTGCCGAACGCCAAGCCGCCCATCGAGGTTGGTCGGGGTCTTTATGATCCCGGCGAGATCGGTGACGGACTTGCGATCTTCGGTGATAAAAACCGTCTCTTTCCGGCGTTCTCTGTCTTTGGCGATCTTCGGACTGCCGTGGCCTTCAACGACAATGGTCAGCGCGAAGCGGCGATCATCGCCGCGGCTGCCAACCTGAACTTCAACCTGGAACTGACGGGTACCGAGCGTATCCACATGTTCTGGCAACCGATCGATGACATCACCGGGTTTGAGTTTGCCGGCGATGACGAGAGCGACGGGGTCATCAACGAGCGCAACGAGCCGACCACGTTGTTCTTCGAGGGCGATCTCGGTGCGATCGTGACCGGTATCACCGACGAGTACACCTCGTGGGATATGCCCATCGCGTTCGGACGGGTGCCGCTGTTGTTCCAGAACGGCTTCTGGTTCAACGATGCCTTCCTTGGCGCCGCCGTTACGATCCCTGCGCAGAACTCTCCGGCGCTCGATATCACGAACTTTGACATCACCTTCTTTGCCGGGTGGGACGAGATCACATCCGATGCCTTCACCAACAATCAGGGATTGGCGGCAGATCACGAAGCCGATGTCTACGGTGTTGCGGGCTTCTTTGATGTGGCTGAAGGCTATCTCGAGACAGGTTACGCCTATCTGCACGATAGCGATCAGGGCTCCGGCGGAGACCAGAGCTATCACAATGTCACGCTGGCGTTTTCCAAGCGCTATTTTGGCAAGGTTGCAAACGCCACCCGGATCATCGGGAACTTTGGTCAGGACAAGGCGGCCGACGGCTCGCGTACAGCCAATGGCTTCCTGCTTGTCTCGGAGAACGCGTTCATCACGCCGTCGATCACGCTGATCCCCTACGCCAACTTCTTTATTGGCATGGACACGCCACAAAAGGTTGCCGGGAACAACAACCTTTTCAACATCGGTCTGAACTTCGAGACCGATGCGCTGACCGGTTTCCCCAGGCTTGATAACACCGGGCACGACGCCTTTGGGGGGGCAATCGGGATCGAGTACCTGTTCGGGCTTGAGCAGCAGATCGTTGCCGAGATCGCCGGACAGGCGCCGTGGGATGATCGCGAGGGCATTCAGAATGCCCAGATGGGGTTCCAGGTCCGCTACCAGCGTCCGTTGACCAACCGTCTGATTTTCCGGGCGGATGCGATGTATGGGCTTCTGTTCGGATCGGGTAATCGCGATCTCGCGGGTGTGCGGGCCGAGCTGCGTCTCAAGCTCTGATCCCGGCTCGATATTTCAGATACCCCGCCGGCCGGGTGTCGGCGGGTTGCCAATAAGAGGGGATAATTCAATGGCAACGAAGAAAGTCCGTTTGTCCGATTTCATGGATTGGGTGGTCGAGCGCAATCCCGGCGAGCAGGTGTTTCACCAGGCCGTTCACGAAGTTGCCGAAGCGGTCATTCCCTTCATCAACGCCAATCCGGTCTACGCCAAGATCAAGGTGCTGGAGCGGATGGCCGAGCCGGATCGCTCGCTGTCTTTCCGCGTCTCCTGGGCCGATGACAATGGCGACGTGCAGGTCAACCGCGGCTATCGGATCCAGTTCAACAATTCGATCGGCCCTTACAAGGGCGGCATCCGGTTCCATCCTTCGGTGAACGCGGGCGTTCTGAAGTTCCTCGGGTTCGAGCAGACCTTCAAGAACTCGCTGACCGGACTGCCCATGGGCGGCGGCAAGGGCGGCGCGGACTTCAACCCGAAGGGCCGCAGCCAGCACGAGATCATGCGGTTCTGTCAGAGCTTCATGACCGAGCTCTACCGACATATCGGTGCGGATATCGACGTGCCCGCGGGCGATATCGGCGTTGGCGGCAAGGAAATCGGCTACATGTTCGGGCAGTACAAGCGCCTGACCAACAGCTTCGAAGGCGTGCTGACCGGCAAAGGGCTGGAATATGGCGGCTCGCTGATGCGGCCCGAGGCGACCGGCTATGGCGCGGTCTACTTTCTCGAGAACATGCTGCACCACAAGAAGGATGCAATCGAGGGCAAGACGGCGGTCATCTCCGGTTCGGGGAATGTCGCGACTCATGCCGCCGAGAAGATCCTGCACCGGGGAGGCAAGCCGCTGACCCTGTCGGATTCCGGGGGCTTCATCCACGATCCCGCCGGCCTGACCCAGGAGAAGATTGACTGGATCAAGGAGCACAAGAAAACCCGCGGCAACCGGATCTCGGACTACGCGAAGAAGTTCAAAGGCTCGAGCTTCACGGCGGGCAAGCGTCCATGGGGCGTGAAGTGCGATCTGGCGCTGCCTTGCGCGACGCAAAACGAGATGGACGGCAAGGAAGCGGCGCGCCTTTTGAAGAACGGCTGTATCGCGGTCAGCGAAGGCGCGAACATGCCCTGCGATCTCGATGCGATTGCGGCCTTCACCAAGGCCAAGATCATGTATGCGCCGGGCAAGGCGTCGAATGCGGGCGGGGTTGGCATGTCCGGTCTCGAGATGAGCCAGAACTCGGCCCGTCTGCACCGCGGCGAAGAAGATCTGCGCGAAGCTCTGAAGAAGATCATGTCCGACATCCACGAAGCGTGCGTCGAGCAAGGCGCCGGGCGTGGACGTTATGTCGACTATGTCAAAGGCGCGAATGTCGCCGGCTTCAAGAAGGTCGCGGACGCGATGTTAGCCTTCGGGGTCGTCTGACGCGAGGCTTACAGCGAGAGATCGAAAGCGGCGCCTCAGGGCGCCGTTTTCATTGGAGCCCGCCCCTTGGTCGGATCACAAGGCGGCTTCGCGCGGTCCAGCGCTTCAGGATCCATTCCAGATCCCGCCTGCGAAACGCCATGCAGCCTGCCGTTGGATGCCGCGGCTTTCGCCAGAGGTGAACGAAAATTGCACTGCCATGACCGGGGATGGTTGGGTCTGTGTTCTGATCGGTGACAACGCAGATATCGTAGAGGCGGTCGCCGCGTGCCATCCGGTCCGTTACGAAGGCGTGGGGGTGCCGGATCGGTTGGTTGTATGCTGGGTCGCTCGGGTCTTCGGACCAGCCTTGTTGCGGCCCAAGAATTTGTGCGTCGAGTGAGGTTGAAGGCCGGGGCAGGCGATCGGCCCGCCAGTAAACACCCGTCAGACGCCATGTGCCCGTGGGCGATGCGAGATCGCCCTCGCGTTTGTCCGCTCGAACACCTCCGCGCCCGATGGAGCAGGGCATCCAGCGGCCCAGATATCGCGCGCCCCATGGGCCGACGATCAGGTCAGCCATTGCGGGGCAGTCACAGGAGGTGGCCCGATTTGGCCGCTTTGGTCGCGAGATAGGCGCGGTTCTCGTCGGTTTCGCCAACCTTCAGCGGCACGCGTTCGGCGACGGAGACGCCAGAGGCTTCCATCATCGCGATCTTGCCCGGATTGTTGGTCATCAGCCGAACGGCAGAGAACCCGAGTGCCTTCAAGATCTCGGCGCCCAACCGGAAGTCGCGCTCGTCATCCTCGAAGCCAAGGCGGTGATTGGCCTCGACCGTGTCATAACCCTGATCCTGCAGTGCATAGGCGCGCATCTTGTTGGCAAGGCCGATGCCTCGCCCTTCCTGGTTCATATAGAGGAGAACGCCTGCGCCTTCGTCCGCAATCTGATCCATCGCCGCATGGAGCTGCGGTCCGCAATCGCATTTCAGCGAGCCGATTACATCTCCGGTGAAACAGGCCGAATGCAGCCGCGACAACACGGGGTGATCACGCGACGGTGCGCCGATCTCGATGGCATAGTGCTCTTCGCCGCCATCGCTGGGGCGGAAGACATGCACGCGCCCGGCTTCGGCAAATGTGGTTGGCACGCGTGCGCCCGAGACCAACTGCATCTCGGTTTTGGTGTTCGCTGCGCGATGCACCATGTCCTCGGTCAACCGGCAAAGCCCGGACCCTGCGGCAATGTCCTCGACGGGGGCTGTCGTCTCGAAAGGGATCACCAAAGCCGCAGGCAAAAGGCGCGCCTGTTTGCAAAGGGTGATGGCCATGCGGTGCAGATCAGCAGTGCCCTCGCGGCGCGACCGGTAAGGGCCGCGCAGCGGGTTTGCCAGATCCAGCGAGGGGTCGGCAGTCGCCTGCACCCAGCGCAAATCGCTGACTTCAGGCACCATCAGGCGCGCGATGTCGCCGTCATAGGCGCGCGCCTTCAAGGTTTCCGCCCTGCGGTGGGTGATCGCGAGGTCGATCCCGTCCGGCGCAGTCTGGCGCAGATTGGCAAATCGGTCCGCCGTGCAGGTCTCCGCTGCGATGGCGATCGCACCTGTGGACCCTGCCAAAAGCGCCACCGGCGCCCCGATCCTGAGATCAGCCCGCGCGCGCGCAACCGCTTCTTCGATGCTGAGTGCCCAACTCATCGGGGTCGAATCCTCTTGGTGACGGCGGGGTTATAGTTTCAATTTCGCCATATCTGCAAAGATTTGGTAACGGAACCCCATGCCTGAAACACAGAACGGTGAGGCTTTGACAAAAACAGTGCGAAACTCGAGCGCCCGCCCCATTTCATCGGCAGGATAAAGCGAACGTTGACGTAAGGGGACTCCAGCCATGAGTGTTTCAAAACGTATTCTGTTGGTCGATGATGACAATGATCTGCGCGAAGCGTTGGCCGAACAGTTGATGATGATCGACGATTTCGACGTCTACGAGGCCGAGAACGGCACGTCCGGGATCGAACGCAGCAAGTCGGAGATGCATGATCTGATCATCCTCGATGTGGGTCTTCCCGACATGGACGGACGCGAAGTGTGCCGTTTGATGCGTCGCGGCGGTGTCAAATGTCCGATTCTGATGCTGACAGGCCAGGATTCTGATGCTGATACGATTCTGGGCCTCGATGCCGGCGCAAACGATTACGTGTCGAAACCGTTCAAGTTTCCGGTCCTGTTGGCCCGGATCAGGGCGCAACTGCGCCAGCATGAGCAGTCTGAGGACGCGGTGTTCTCGATCGGGCCGTACAGCTTCCGCCCCGGCGCCAAAGCGCTGACCGATGAGGCCGAGCGCAAGGTGCGTCTGACCGAGAAAGAGACGAATATTCTCAAGTTCCTCTACCGGGCAGGGGGCCGTACCGTAGAGCGCGATACCCTGCTGCGCGAGGTCTGGGGGTACAACACCGGGGTCACCACGCACACGCTGGAGACCCACATTTACCGGCTGCGCCAGAAAATCGAACCGGATCCGTCGAACGCCCAGATCCTCCTCACGGAGACGGGAGGATACCGGCTCTCAATGTGATCGGGGTGGACTTGACGAAGTGGGGTTCCCGCCCCACTTGATGGGTCAGGCAGCGGCTCCCCCAAGCAAACCGCTGCCGGATGGGCGGATACCCCTCACCCGCCCGACATACCCACTTCGGGTAGCGCCCGGTGATCCCCTCGCCGGGCGCGTTCCGTTTAAATCCTACACAATTTGCAACGGGTTGTGATGGTCGCCGGTGCGGTCCATGGTGCACGCGTCGAATCTGTCGAGGACGCCAATGCCCATCACCATCGCCACCTGGAATATCAACTCTGTGCGCCTTCGGGCGGATTTGGTCGCCCGGTTTCTGACCGAGATTGCGCCGGATGTACTGTGCCTGCAGGAGACCAAATCCCCGGTAGAGAAGCTGCCAAGCGAGCGGTTTGCGGAGATGGGATACCAAACGGCGACGGCAAGAGGGTTCAAGGGATACAATGGCGTGATGATCCTCGCCCGCGTCCCGGTTGAGCCTGTCGCGCACATGGAGATGTGCGGTCAGGATGATGCCCGCCATTGCGCTGCGGCTCTGCCCGGCGGGACTGTTTTGCACAACTTCTATGTGCCCGCTGGCGGAGATGTGCCCGACCGCGATGAGAACCCGAAATTCGATCACAAACTGCGGTTTGTCGATGAGATGACGACATGGTCGGCCGGGCTGAAGGGATCGCATGTCGTTGTCGGAGATCTGAATATCGCGCCGCTGGAGACGGATGTCTGGTCGCACAAGCAGCTCTTGAAGGTGGTGAGCCATACACCGGTCGAGACCGAAGCGATGGGGCGTCTGATGGAAGCCGGTGGGTGGATCGATACCACGCGGGCGGACATCCCCGAGCCGGAAAAGCTCTATTCCTGGTGGTCCTACCGGGCCAAGGACTGGTCGGCGGCGGATAAGGGGCGCAGGCTCGACCACATCTGGACGCGGGGCGGCATCACCCATGTGCCGGGGTCAAGCCGGGTCCTGCGTGAATTCAGGGGGGCGGAGAAGCCATCGGATCACGCCCCGGTTCTGGTCACGCTGGACGCCTGAGGTCTGCAGCGTAGGTCGTCACAGTCCAATCAGGCTGGATCTTCGATAAAGAAGAGGTTCGGATCGAGCCTGACGTTGCGGCGCGTTTCGCTGAGGGCGACGGTTGTTGCCAGGCCGTCGGCGTCCACCACGATCCATTGCGTCAACTCGAGCGGATTGTCGTTGAACACCATTGTAATGGAGCCCTGATCAGATGCATCGGGATCGACGGCGGTCACGCGCAGCTGTCCTTCGCTGCGGTCAATTCCCCGGATCGCCCCTTCGCGGCGCAGATCCACACGGTCGCGCAGCAGCAGGTCGAGCGGCGTTTCCTCGAGAGGAAACCTGTCGAGCGTATTGTCGAGCGTGTCGTAGACGCCAACCCAGAACCCATCTGCCACAATCAGCGTGGGGTTCGGTGGCTGGTACTCGAAGCGGATCCGTCCGGGGCGGCGCATGTAGAAGAGGCCTTCGGAAAGGTCCCCATCGGGTCCAACCTGTACGAACGTGCCCTCCATCGTGGAGATCCCGTTGAGATAGTTCGACATCCGCGTCAGATCGGCGTTGTTGTTCTGCGCGGCGGCGGGCAGCGCTGCGCCGGCGAGCACAGCCGCACTGGTGCCAAGAAGCTCACGTCGGTTCATCATGATAGTCCTCGCTCCCCGGTTACTCAAAGGATCGTCATCGATCACGTCGTGCAACCAAGCCATAAAATCAAGTTCAACTATGACATTCTACGAAATCCCCGGCGAAATCCGCCGGGAAGCGTAGCATAGCTGAAATTCCCGTGATGTCCTCAGCGTTCTTCGACGAGGATCTCGCGCTTGCCCACGGCGTTGGCCGGGGTGACGACGCCTTGGTCCTCCATCTGCTCGACCAGACGCGCGGCCTTGTTATAGCCGATAGCCAATTTGCGCTGGATGTATGAGGTCGAGCACTTGCGGTCGCGGGCGACGATGGCCACGGCCTTGTCGTAGAGCTCGTCTCCGCTATCGCCGGGTTGGGCAAGGCCGAGCTTCTGGTCGACCAAAGCCTGCGCTTCTTCACCGACACCTTCGGTCACTGCATTCACGTAGTCCGGTGTGCCCTGAAGTTTCAGGTGCCGCACGACTTCCTCGACCTCTTCGTCGGACACGAACGGTCCGTGCACACGCTGGATGCGCCCGCCGCCGGCCATGTAGAGCATGTCGCCCTGGCCCAGCAGCTGCTCCGCGCCCTGCTCGCCAAGGATCGTGCGGCTGTCGATCTTCGATGTGACCTGGAACGAGATCCGCGTCGGGAAGTTGGCCTTGATCGTGCCGGTGATCACATCTACCGACGGGCGCTGCGTGGCCATGATCAGGTGGATGCCTGAGGCCCGCGCCATTTGTGCAAGGCGCTGAATGCAG
Organism: uncultured Limibaculum sp.; assembly: GCA_964475765.1. Taxonomy (GTDB): domain Bacteria; phylum Pseudomonadota; class Alphaproteobacteria; order Rhodobacterales; family Rhodobacteraceae; genus Thermohalobaculum. The sequence goes on along the minus strand of CAYYZH010000042.1, from coordinate 72 downwards.
GCTTCGATCTCTTTGCCGGCGACCATCATCAGGTCGGCCATCTCGTCGACGATGACGACGATATAGGGCATG
>CAYYZH010000041.1:20257-26439 GCA_964475765.1 uncultured Limibaculum sp. | reverse complement strand
GGCTTTGGCCGACCGAGGAGACCCAACCGTGACCGAAACACGCGAGACCCGCCTCAAACGCCTGAAAATACGAAGCTGGCGTCGGGGCACCAAGGAAATGGATCTGCTGCTTGGTGGGTTCGCCGATGCGAAGATGGCGGACCTGTCTGACGCGGAACTGGATGCCTATGAGCGCCTGATGGACGAGAACGATCAGGATCTCTATGCGTGGCTTTCTGGTCAGACTGATGGCGGCACCGAACATGCTGAGGTCATGGCTCTGATCCGGACCTATCACAAGATTGGCTGACAGAGAGATGTTGGCCCGCTAACCTTTAGCGGGCAACGAGGGGAGAAACTTCATGGCACATGTCGCATTCATTGGCCTTGGCAATATGGGCCTGCCCATGGCGAAGAACTTGTTGGCCGCCGGGCATGCGGTCACGGGCTTTGATCTGAATGCCGAAGCGCTGGCGGAGTTGACCGGTGCGGGGGGTACCAGCGCCGAAACCGCGGCAGTCGCCGTTGCCGACGCCGATGCGGTCGTCACGGCCTTGCCAGCGGCGCGCCATGTCAAAGGGATCTATTGCGGTCAAGGTGGTATTCTCGATACCGCCAAACCCGGCACTGTCTTCATCGATTGCTCGACAATCGATACGGCTTCGGCCAGGGAAGTCATCGCCGAAGCCGAAGAACGTGGCCAGCAGATGGTCGACAGCCCGATGTCCGGCGGGATCGGCGGGGCCACGGCTGGCACGCTCACTTTCATGGTTGGCGGAAGCGAAGCAGGTTTTGCGGCAGCACGCCCGTTCTTGGACGCGATGGGCAAGAACATCTTTCACGCAGGCGGGCCGGGCGCGGGTTCGGCGGCCAAGATCTGTAACAATATGATGCTGGCAATCCAGATGATCTCGGTTGCCGAGGGCTTCAGTCTGGCCGAGAAATTGGGTCTAGAGGCACAGAAACTCTATGACATCTCTTCGACAGCCACAGCGCGGTGTTGGTCGCTGAATGATTATTGTCCGGCGCCAGGCCCAGTCGAGACCGCGCCGTCCAACCGTGACTACCAGCCAGGTTTTGCCGCGGAACTGATGCTGAAGGACTTGCGTATCGCGATGGAGGCGGCACAGGGCTCGGGCGCGGCCACGCCGCTCGGTGCACATGCGACCCAGATCTACGCGATGATGGATCTAGCCGGTCAGGCAGGGCTGGACTTTTCCGGCGTGATCAAATTCCTGAACGGAGATAGGTAAAAGTAGTGCGGAAACCGATCCAGAATTTCGCGAAATTTTGCAGCGATTAACGGCTTTTTTCCCTTTTGTTCCCAGATTGTGCCTTGTTCAGTCTTTGTCCGGAGTACAGTATGAGTATCAGTGCCGTTATGGCCCCGTCTTACGAAGATGAGAGCGGACATGACCTTCTCACAGGTTATCTGGAAACGCTCGCTCTCGTCGAACGCCTGCACCGCCTTTTGCTGGATGTCATCAAGGATGAGTTCGAGCGCGTCGGCAAGTTCGACATCAACTCGGTTCAGGCCCTGTTGCTGTTCAATGTCGGCCCCAAGGTCATGACCGCCGGTGAACTGAAAAACCGCGGCTACTACCAGGGTTCGAACGTCTCCTACAACCTCAAGAAGCTGGTTGAGCTGGGGTATATCGATCACCAGCGCTGCGATCTCGACCGCCGCTCGGTCCGGGTGCGTCTGACCGAAAAGGGGCTCGAGGTACATCAGATGGTGGCCGACCTCTTCCGCCGTCACTCCGAGGATCTGGCGAACTCGGATCGTTTGCGGACCGAGGGCATTGAGGGAATGAACCGCGATCTGCGCATGGTCGAACGGTACTGGACCGAAGAGATCCGCTACATCTACTGAGAGCGCAGCCTGGCGTTACCTCAGATTGAGCTTTGTGAGTGCCGGCAGAAATGGCGGCACTTGCGCTTTGTAGGCTCCATAGCCGGGCCGCGTTGCCGACAAACGCTCATCCAACAGTGGCACGCCTGAGATCCGCGTCAGAAAAACCGCGATCAGCACGGGTGACAGCAAACCCACGGTCGCGCCGTAGTCCAGAGTGATCAGCGCGACGCCTACCCAAAAGACGATCTCCCCAAGATAGTTGGGATGACGGATATGGGCCCGTAGACCGGTTTGCAGTAGATCCCCCGGGCCGGCCGTGCGTTTGAACTGGTCGAGTTGTTGATCGGCCAATGCCTCCAGGCCAAGCCCGACTGCGGCGATCAGGACGCCAAGATAGGCGAGCCATCCCGGCATACCGCTTGCCGCGGCAAGACCTGTGATCGGTCCGATAGAGATCAGCCATTGGATGACTGACTGCAACAGAAAGACAATGAACGCGCTTTTCCACCAAAAGCCGGGGTCCCAGCTGTCTCGGATCGCGGTGTATCGCGCATCCTCATGGCCTTCGCGCAAACGCCGTCGGGCCAACGTCCAGGTTAATCGCAGTGACCATACGCCTACAACGCCAAGCAGAAGCCAGGCTTGGGCACTCAACGATGGCAGAACGATCGCCGCGACGCTCATCTGCACCAGAAAGCCAGGCCCCCAGGCAAGGTCCACAAGGGACACATCATTGCGGATTACACTGACCGGCCAAATTGCGAGAAATCCAACCATCGCCACAATCAGCGGCCAGAAATACAGGTCTGCGACATCCATCACGTTATTCCCGATCCGCTCGGCCTGACCCGAGACATAGGACGTTGCATTTGGTCATCAATGACCAACGGCGTTTCATACTGCTCGGTGAAAAGCAATTGTGTCGAGGTGGCTTCCACCCCAATTCTCAGACGATGTCTTTGCCGGACAGAACGCGCGTAAAGTTGTAGGCCAGCGTTTGTTGCGCATGAGAAAGCAGCGCCAATTCTTCGCGTTCAGCGAGCATGCTGCCGAAGATTGACACGCGTAGGTCAAAAAACAGCCACAAAATCTGAGAATATGGCGATAAGTAATCGGTAACGCCGTTGAATTACACTGAGAATTGAGCAATAGTCGCCGTCAAGGCGGAGGCAATCAACCCGCTGTCTGTTGAGTAGATGGGCAGGAACTGAGCAGGAGCCACCCGAATGGAGCTTCGGGGTTTCGACTCATACTCCATCTCCCTGGGAGATGAGATGCGTGGCGAACGCGCGTCGCTCGGCAAGAGTCTTCAGGACGTCGAGCGCGATCTTCGTATTAAAGCGCACATGCTGACCGCAATCGAAGATTGCGATCTGTCAGGCTTTCAGAACCAGAGCGTTATTGCTGGTTATGTTCGGTCCTACGCCCGCTATCTCGGTATGGATGCCGAGGATTGCTACGAGCGGTTCTGCCAGGAATCAGGATACCGGTCACCCGCTGCGATGATTGCGGCCCGGGACAAATCATCGGGTATTGGGCAATCTAGCGTGGCCGTGTTGAACGCAGCCACTGGTCTCGGCGCAGAGTTGGCACAGTCGCGGTTTGCGGCGCCGCCAACCAGAAACCGTTTCCAGGCAAGGGTGTCCATGGGCGCGCTGACATCATCGCTTGCTTTGGCTGCACTGATTTTCGGACTCGGATATGGCGGATATGCGTTGCTCCAAGATGTGCAGCGGGTTGGTTTCGCACCGCTCCCTGAAGCACCGGTGGTTGTTGCCGATGCGCCTCTGATCACTACGCCAGATTTTGGCTCGAACGAAGTCACCCGCCCGGCGGCAAGTGATTATGCCGATGGTGGTTTGCTCGCAGCAGTCGCGATGCCAGCCGACCTACCCGAGGTGGAACTTGAGCGCCGGGATGGGCCGATTTCGGCTATTGATCCGGAGACTTCGGGGATATTCGCCTATACGTCTGAGCCGCAACTGGCCATGTACGATTCTGCCGACGATGTCATTCGCGCCGCGGAGTTTGCGATGGCCATGCCGATCGAAGGCGAGGCAGCCGAGGCTGAGCCGGAAGTCGAAGTCGAACGCGGGACTTTCGTTGTGGCATCCGAGACAGCATGGATCAGAGTCAGTGCTGCAGACCGGACCATCCTTTTCGAAGGGATGCTGCAGGCTGGTGAACGGTTTGACCTGCCACCGGCTGCAGAAACACCGATACTTAAGGCAGGAAATGCCGGCGGGGTCTATATTTCGGTCGACGGGGTCACCTATGGTCCGGTCGGACAACGCGGTCAGATCGCACGTGATATCTCACTCGTTGCAGAGACGGTCCGCGCTACGATGATCGAAGCAGAAACGATTGAGATCGCAGAGCCGACCAACCCGGATGTCTTCGAACGCGCAGCAGCGGCGCTGCCCCAACAATAACACTCAGCCAGGTAAATCTTCTCGTCCAAGGCTTAAAGGGTCCTTTGGCCTCGACAGCCCGTTACATGATGCCTATTTCATAACGAAGTGTTCGCGAGACCGCAGAGGCTAACTGATGAACCATATTCGCCCTTGGCGAAACATCCCTCGCCGCAAGAGCCGTCAGATCCATGTTGGTCCGGTCGCTGTCGGCGGAGACGCTCCGATTTCTGTGCAGACCATGACCAACACGCTGACAACGGACGCCAAAGCGACGATCGAACAGGTCAATCGCTGTGCAGAGGCCGGTGCGGACATCGTGCGGGTTTCGGTTCCGGATCCGGAGAGTGCCGCAGCGATGCCCGAGATCTGCAAGCACGCTAACGTGCCGATCGTCGCTGACATCCATTTTCACTACAAAATGGCCATCGAGTCCGCCAAGGCAGGCGCCGCCTGTCTCAGAATCAATCCGGGCAATATCGGCAGCCAGGACCGGGTGCAAGAGGTCATCAAGGCCGCCAAGGATCACGGCTGTTCGATCCGGATCGGTGTGAATGGCGGCAGTCTCGAAAAGCATCTCCTGGAGAAGTATGGCGAGCCGTGTCCTGACGCAATGGTCGAGAGCGGACTCGAGCACATCAAGATACTGGAAGACAACGACTTTTTCGAATTCAAGATCTCGTGCAAGGCGTCGGACGTCTTCATGGCGGCGGCGGCCTATCAGGACCTTGCGGAGCAGACCGAGGCGCCAATCCATCTCGGCATCACCGAAGCCGGGGGCAAGACGACGGGTACGATCAAATCGGCGATTGGGCTTGGGCAGCTTCTATGGATGGGCATCGGCGACACGATGCGGGTGAGCCTATCGGCGGACCCGGTTGAAGAGGTCAAAGTCGGCTTCGAGATCCTGAAGTCGCTGGGTCTGCGCCATCGCGGCGTGAATATTATCTCCTGCCCCTCTTGCGCGCGGCAGGGGTTTGATGTGATCGAAACGGTTGCAATACTTGAAGAGCGTCTCGAGCACATCAAGACGCCAATGAGCCTGAGCATCATTGGCTGTGTCGTGAATGGTCCGGGAGAGGCGCTCATGACGGATGTCGGCTGGACTGGCGGCGGCGCAGGCTATGGCATGGTCTATCTCGGTGGATCGAAATCCCACCGCATGGACAATGACAGCATGGTGGATCACATCGTCGAAGCGGTCGAGAAGAAGGCCGAAGAACTGGCAGCCGAGCGCGCATCGGCGATGCAAGCCGCAGAATGAAGCGTCGCGTCATCGCTGTTCTTCTTGTTTGCCTTCTGGTGACCACGGTCGGGGCGGCGATTTTTCTGCGGTTCGTAGAAGATGACGCTGCCATATGGCATGTCGATCCCACCACGACCGAACGGACAGGCCGTCCGAACGATTACGTAGTTGCTCCGGCGGAGACGATCTTGACGTTGCGCGATCGGGACGCCGAAGCGCGCGACATTCCGGCCAAGGAGCTGCTGTTTCTGTTCGATGCTGTTGCCATGAACTCGGACAGGACCCAAATCGTCGGTGGGTCGGTACAAGATCTCTGGATCACCTACGTTCAGCGCTCGCTGATCATGGGCTTCCCGGATTATATTTCGGTCAAGGCGATCGAAACCGATAAGGGGGCAGCTCTGGTGATCTGGTCACGCTCAAGGTTCGGGTATTCCGATATGAACGTGAACCAAAAACGCGTGGAAGGATGGCTCGCCAAAATCGGCGACGGCTCCTAGTCCCGGACTGACTGATCTCAGTCGACGTCGAACAGTCTGTCAAAGATCGTCAGACCCGTCGCGCCGCTGCGCTTCGCCCGGCGTCCGCTGTGGATAGTCGAGCGATAAAAGTCCGACCGCCCGGCACCCGACTCCGTGATCACCGAGGACTCCGGCGGATCGGCACGGCCGAGCTGAAACCGCAAGCCTGT
>CAYYZH010000041.1:585-20157 GCA_964475765.1 uncultured Limibaculum sp. | reverse complement strand
CTGTAGCCTCTTTCAGAGCCTCTGCTTTTGGGGTAAGCACCGCGCCGGAGCACAGAACGACCCGCGGATCATCCCATGAAATTCACGCTTGCCTGGTTGAAAGAACATCTCGAGACCGAGGCGTCGCTGAGCGAGATCACCGATGCCTTGACCGATCTGGGTCTCGAGTTGGAAACCGTCGAGGATCCGGTCGAGCGATTGGGCGCGTTTCGGATTTGCCGGGTGATCGAAGCAGTTCAACACCCCAACGCCGACCGGCTCAGGCTTTGCCGGGTCGAAGCTTGGCCAAACGGGCCGGACGCTGCATCCGAGGAAGTGCAAGTCGTTTGTGGTGCTCCCAATGCGCGGACCGGGATGGTTGGCGTTTTTGCGCCGTCGGGCACGCATATTCCGGGTACTGGCGTCGATCTGAAACCGGGAGTAATCCGAGGTGTCGAGTCCAACGGGATGCTTTGCTCAGAGCGCGAATTGGAAATTTCGGACGATCATGACGGCGTGATCGATCTGCCCGAGAATGCACCCATGGGTGTGCGCTACATCGATTGGGCAGAACTGAACGATCCAGTCATCGAGATTGCGATCACGCCGAACCGGCCCGATGCTTTGGGAGTCGCAGGCATTGCACGCGATTTGGCTGCGCGCGGTCTGGGTAAGGTCAGACTCAAGTCTACGCCTGCGCTGGACGCGGCATTCATATCGCCGATCACGGTCTCGATTGACGACGATGTTCAGAAACGGGGCTGCCCGGTGTTCTGCGGGCGCTATATCCGCGGGGTCAAGAACGGACCGAGCCCGGCTTGGCTGCAACGGCGCTTGCGTGCGATTGGTCTGCGTCCGATTTCTGCCCTCGTCGATGTAACGAATTTCATTACCTATGATCTAAACCGTCCGTTGCACGTTTTCGATGCCGACAAGGTTCAGGGCAATATCCGCGTTCACTGGGCTGAGCCGGGTTCGAAACTGGTCGCACTCGATGACAAGGAATACACGTTCGAGCCCGATATGATGATGATCTCCGACGATCACGGGCCCGAAGCGATCGCCGGCGTGATGGGCGGCTCGCCGACCGGGTGCACCGAGGAGACGGTAAACGTCTTCATCGAGAGCGCTTACTGGGATCCAGTGATCACTGCCGCGACCGGGCGACGTCTAAAGATCAATTCCGATGCCCGCTATCGATTTGAGCGCGGTGTGGACCCGGCGTCCTGTCCGACGGGTGCTGACATCGGAACAGCAATGATCCTTGAGCTTTGCGGTGGAGAAGCCTCGGAGCGTGTGACAGCCGGAGCCGTACCGGATACTGCGCGCAGCTATGCCTTGCGCCCGGAACGTGTGACCAGTCTCGTCGGGATGCAAATCGACAGGGCCGAACAGACCCGAATTCTCACGGAACTTGGCTTTGGTTGCTCGGATAAGGGTGAGACGATTGTCGCCAGCGTGCCGTCCTGGCGCCCGGACGTTTTGGGTGAAGCGGATCTGGTCGAGGAGATTGCACGCGTTGCCTCCCTGACCAAGCTGGAGAGCAAGCCGTTGCCACGCATGGCGGGTGTTGGGCGCAAGACGCTGACCCCAATGCAGACGCGAGAGCGGGATGCGCGCCGAGCGTTGGCGGCGCTGGGTCTGAACGAATGCGTGACCTATTCCTTCATCGCCGAAGCGGAGGCCGCATTGTTTGGCGGCGCAGGGGATGTCCTCAGGCTCGACAATCCGATCTCGTCGGAGATGAGCCACATGCGCCCCTCTGCTCTACCGGGTCTTTTGGCGGCGGCGGCCCGTAATCAGGCGCAAGGCGCCGCTCACTTTGGTCTCTTCGAGATCGGGGCCGGGTATCAAGGCGGGGAACCTGGCGAACAGACGACCACGGGCTCGGCTGTCCGGGTCGGCTCCACCGCGCCGAAACACTGGTCCGGCGCGCACCGGCCTGTCGACTTGCACGACGCCAAGGCAGATGCGGAGGCTGTGCTCGCCGCCCTCGGCGCGCCGGTCGAGCGTTTGATGGTGATGCGCGAAGCGCCGGAGTGGTTCCATCCCGGTCGGTCCGCGCAGCTCAAGCTTGGCCCCAAGGTGACGCTGGCCGAGTTCGGCGAACTGCATCCAAAGGTTCTGGCGGCTATGGACGTCAAAGGACCAGCGGTTGCAATGACCGTCTACCTTGAGAACCTGCCCGCTGCGCGCAAGAAGGGCACCACACGTCAAGCGCTCAAATCCTCGAATTTCCAGGCGGTTGAGCGCGATTTTGCGTTTATCGTTGACCGTGAGGTCGAAGCATCGGCCATCGTCCGTGCGGCGACCGGAGCGGACAAGGCCTTGATTGATGGGGTCACTGTGTTCGACGTCTTTGACGGCAAGAAAGCCGCCGAGCAGTTGGGCGAGGGACGCAAATCGGTCGCCATTTCGGTGCGCTTGCAGCCGGTGCAGGCGACCCTGACGGACGGCGAAATCGATGAGGTTTCTCAGCGGATCGTGCAGGCTGTGTCAAAAGCAACTGACGCTCAGCTGCGTCAATAGTGCGGATCATGAGGTAGGTCAGTCCCTGCTGACCCACCAAATGCTGTGCCTGGCACCCAAATTGACATGGCGTTTTGGGAATCCTTGTACTAGGGTCCGCCCCGGGTGTGGGGGTGCGATAACGCGACAGGGAAATCAATGCTCCAGGAATTCAAAGACTTTGCCATGAAAGGCAACGTTGTCGACATGGGCGTCGGCATCGTCATCGGCGCTGCGTTTACATCGATCGTGACCAGCTTTGTCGAAGATATCATTAACCCGTTTGTCAGCCTGTTCACCGGAGGGGTCGATTTCTCGAACCTCTTTGTGAACCTGACCGATCAGGACGTGACCTCCGCTGCGAAAGCCAAGGAAGACGGCCTCGCCGTCATCACCTATGGTAACTTCCTGATGGCGCTGATGAGCTTCCTGATTGTCGCCTTCGTGCTGTTCATGATCGTAAAGGCAGTCAACAGCGCCAAGAAGGCCGAGGAAGAAGCACCCGAGCCCGATCCGGAGCCCACCGCGGAAGAAACGCTGCTGGGTGAGATCCGGGATCTTCTGGCCAAACAGGGCTGATCCTCCCGACGGACAAGCCAACAGAACCCGCCCCCGTGGCGGGTTCTTGCGTTTCTAACTTGCTACGAACAGTATTTTCGGTGTCCACCTTGACGTGCCGCTACGTTGTCGTTCTCTGGGTGCCATGAATTCCAAAACAAATGCCGTGGTTCTGCTGCACGGGCTGGGACGTAGTCCGGCGTCGATGTTGCCCATGGCGCTGCGCCTTGGCCGGGCTGGCTTCACAGTACAGCGGCTGGGATACCCCTCGACCAGAATGCGGGTCGAGCCCGCAATTGCCTATGTCCGTGAGAAGCTGCAAGGCGTTTTGCAGTCAAAGGCGCCCGTTGATCTTGTCGGGCATTCGCTAGGGGGTCTGATTGCTGCAGCCATTCTGCGCGACCCCGGATCCCTTGAGATTGGCCGTGTGGTCCAACTCGGGGCGCCTAACCTCGGCTCTCCACTGGCGGCGCGGTTGGGGCATACTTGGCCACTGCGACGGATATGCGGCCCTGCTCTCGGGGATCTTGCTTCACATGATCATCACATCCCGCCATCGGACCGAATTGGTGCCATTGCAGGAACTGCAGGTTTACCGGAGGCGAGCCTGTCCGGGCCAAATGATGGAGCTGTTACGGTCCGGTCCGCATGGTGTGGGGCAGGACATCAGGCCGCTATCCCGGTCCTGCACACTTGGCTGCCCGCGTCCGGCCGGGTCTGCGATCTTGTCGCGGCGTTCCTGCGCTTTGGCCGCTTTCCTGAGGAGAAGCGATGACCGAGTTTCTGATATCGCCGGATCCGAACGCTCCCAAGCTGACCCGGGCTGTCGACGGTGTGGATCAGACAGGCAGCCCAGCGTCAATCCGGGTTGTCGAGGAGCGTGCGCTAACGATCTATCTGAACGCACAAGAAATCGTCACGGCGATGACCATCGGCGATTACCCCGATTACCTAGCAATTGGCTACCTGCTCAATCAGGGCATGCTGCTGCATGACGATAAGGTCACTGCGGTCGATCATGACGACGACCTTGCCGTGGTCGTCGTGCGGACCGAACGCCAAACGGATTACGAAGAGAAGTTGAAGAAAAAGACCCGCACTTCGGGTTGCGCGGTCGGCACTGTCTTTGGTGACATGATGGAGCAGGTTGAGGGCGTATCATTCGGCCCAGGCGAAGTCCGCACGTCCTGGCTCTATGCGCTGGCAAAGAAGATCAACACCGAGCCAAGCCTTTATCTCGAGGCCGGAGCTATCCACGGCACGGTGCTCTGTCGCGAAGACCGACCGCTGGTGTTCATGGAAGATGTTGGGCGCCACAACGCGGTGGACAAAATTGCGGGCTGGATGTTTCGCGAGGGCGTCTCCGGCGACGGCCATATCCTTTACACCACCGGGCGCCTGACATCGGAGATGGTGATCAAGTGTGCCCTGATGGGCATCCCAGTTCTTGCGTCCCGCTCAGGTTTCACTGCCTGGGGTGTGGAATTGGCTCAGCAAGTCGGCTTGACCCTGATCGGGCGCATGCGGGGGCAACGGTTCCATTGCCTGTCGGGGGCCGAACGTATGGTCTTCGATACAGATCTGGCGGCGGTTGCCGACGAGGACCGCAAACACCGCCGAAAGGCCGCCCGTGATGGATAGGGTCACTGTGACCATCGACTGGGAGCCAAAGCTTCTTCTTTCAGGCGCGACAACATTCCAGAAGAACCAGCAGCGCCGGATCGGCTGGAAGCTGCCCGTGATAGCTTTCATTGGGGTTGTCGGCCTAATGATGTTTTTGACCCGAACCGTTGAGACCCAGATGTTTGGTCTCGATCATCATCGCCCCTCATTTGAAGCTGGCGTGAATGCGGGCCTGCTTCAGGCGGCGATCTTCTTTGTCGTCACATTCATAGGCTACCTTCTGTTCGCCAAGCACTTGCAGCGCACCATGTACACCGAGGCCCCACTTTTCGAACGCCCGTGGGCTGCAGCCCTTTCGGTCGAGGGGATCTCCACCAAAGGCCCCTACAGTCACGGGCATCATGACTGGGCGGCGGTCGTTGACGTGATCGCGGCAAAGAAGGCCATAATTGTCAGTCTGGGCGCGGGTGGTTTCATTCCGCTGCCCGATAGTGGTTTGCCCGAGGGCGTGACACAGGCGGACCTGTTGCGTCGGATAGAGGCTTGGCGTAGCGCTGCGGACTTCTAGGGACAGATGATTGCCACTTCAGATCAGTTCGAGATCCGGTTTCGCTCGACGCCAAATCTTATCCGGCAGCACGATATCTATACTGACTTTCCGGCTTTCGAGGAGGCGGAAGAACGGAGTGGAAGTGTCGTGAGCATCGTATGCTTCGTCCTGATGCTAGCCACCGGCGCTGTATACCTCTTGGAGTACTATGATTTGCTTCCCGGGCGCGCGACGATCAGTTTCGCTGCTGGGGCAGGTTTTGCCGCAATCGTTGCAGCAATCGGTTGCATGACTGTCATGCGCGGCACCCTGCAGCAACTCATCCAGGCAGATGAGGCGCGAAGGCAAACACTTCTCGATTGTCCCGAAAGCACCGTCACCTTCGGGCCGGATGGCGTCATCGAACGCACCGAACGGGGCGAGACCTCGTTTGTCAGGAGCGGGATATCCGAGATCAGGGAGTTCGGTGGCGGCGCGGTTCTGATGCTTGGGGCAGGGTCCGCGATCTTTGTCCCCGATGCCTACCTGCCAGACGGGATAGATCGCGCTGAGGCGATGCGACGGTTTCGCAAGTGGAAAGGGCCGTGGTAGATCGGGCCAAACGCGCGCCAGGAGACCTTCATGTCAACCACCTCGACGATCTCGAAGAAAGACGCCATTGCCAATCCGGATATCAAGAAGGGCAGGATGACCGTGACGAAGTTCACGGGGCGCAAGGGGGGCGATCCGCTGGTGTGCCTGACCTCGTACACTGCCCATGTCGCGCGGATCTGTGACGAGGTCTGCGATCTGCTGTTGGTGGGTGACAGTCTGGGCATGGTGATCCACGGCATGGACAACACGCTGGGCGTCACGCTTGAGCATATGATCATGCATGGACAGGCGACTGTGCGCGGGGCCTCGACCGCGCTTGTGGTTGTCGATATGCCGTTCGGCTCGTTCGAGGAAAGTCCGGAGGTCGCCTTCCGCAATGCCTCCCGCGTGATCAAGGAGACCGGTTGCCACGCGGTCAAGTTGGAGGGCGGCGTCGAGATGGCTCCCACCATCCAGCATCTGACCCGGCGCGGCATCCCGGTGATGGCCCATATAGGCCTGATGCCCCAGGCGATGAACACTGCGGGCGGGTTCAAGGCGGTGCGCGATGAGGCGGAATTCGACGATGTGGTCGCGGATGCCCACGCCGTGCAGGAGGCGGGCGCGTTCTCGGTCGTCGTCGAAGGGGTGGCCGCGTCATTGGCCGCGCGGATCACCGGGGAACTCGCCATCCCCACCATCGGCATCGGTGCGGGCCGCGATTGCGACGGCCAGATCCTGGTCTTCGAAGATATGGTTGGTCTGCTGCCCCGCGTGCCGACCTTCGTCAAACGCTATGGCACCATGCAGGAGATGATGCAGGACGCTGTCGCCCAGTATGCTGAAGAAGTGCGGACCCGCAGCTTCCCCGGTGACGAGCACACCTATCGAAAGAAAAGCTGAACTCTACGACGAAGAACCAATGTTCTTGTCGTCGAACTTTGCCGTATAGCTGGCTTCACTGCTCGAACTGTAGGAGTAGCACATGGTCCGGCCACATCCGACGGTGGCCTTGTCGAGATCTTGGTCCTCGACCTGCTCTGCTTTGGTATCCCTGGTGCGATCCGTGTATCAAATCTCCTTGCCGCACTGTGCGGCTTCTACATCGGCGCAACTGTCCAGTCTGTAGAAATCGCCAAAGGTTGCCAAACCCCTTCCCGCAAAGAGCGGACCGCGCTAGAGAGCGGACATGAGCATTGCAGGTGTGATCCTCGCCGGCGGGCAGGCCCGGCGCATGGGAGGGGGAGATAAGGCGCTCTTGGAGGTTGCGGGGCGGCCTCTGCTGACCCATGTGATCGAACGGCTGACCCCTCAGGTGGCTGAAGTCGCCATCAACGCAAATGGCGATCCCGCACGGTTTGCCGGGTTTGGTCTTCCGGTCATAACCGACACGGTGGAGGGGTTCGTCGGTCCCCTAGGGGGCGTGCTGGCAGGCATGCGCTGGGCCGCGGTGCGGGGGCACAGCCACATCGTCTCTGCCGCCGGGGATACGCCGTTCTTTCCCCAAACGCTGACCCGGCAGCTTGAGGCGGCGAGGGGCGATCAGCCGATCTCGATGGCCGCCACCAATGATCCAGAGCGCGGCCTTTCCGAACATCCGACTTTCGCACTTTGGCCCGTCAATCTGGCCGATGATCTGGAATACGCGCTGACTAAGGGCAATATGCGCAAGGTGATCGTCTGGACGTCACGTCATGGCTGTGCCCGGGCGGTGTTCAGCGAGGGTGATAGGCCGTTTTTCAATATCAATACACCAGAGGATCTTGCCGAAGCCGAACGGATCGCCAAGGGTGTGTCGTAGACATAGCCTTGGAGACATGCGCCGGGACAACTGCTTAGTGTGCTGTCCATGACGCACTCTTGGGGCAGGCGGGGACGAGAGATGAACGTATACGGCGTTGTTGGGTGGAAGAACGCGGGCAAGACCACCTTGGTAGAGCGGCTTGTGTCCGAGATTTGCGGGCGTGGCTTCTCCGTCTCGACGGTCAAGCACACCCACCATATGGTCGATGTGGACAAGCCGGGTAAAGACAGTCACCGCCACCGCCAGGCCGGTGCGCATCAGGTCATCCTGTCGTCATCCGCGCGCTGGGCACTGATGACAGAGCTGCGGGATACGCCGGAAAAACCGCTCTCCGAGCTCTTGACCCATCTCAGTCCCGTCGATCTGGTGATCGTCGAAGGCTACAAACGCGACGACCATCCCAAGATCGAAGCGTGGCGTGCCGAAACCGGCCAACCTCTGATCGCGCGTGATGATCCGACTGTCCGCGCGGTGGCGTCCAACGATCTCCCGCAAACGGAAAAACCTGTGATCGGGCTTGACGACATTCCCACGATTGCGGAGTTCATCCTGACTGATCTGGGTATGAACCAGAGGAAGTCCGCGTGAAGACCACCCTGGGTGACGATTGCTTTGCACTCCCCGCTGGGGTCAGTTGGACTCCGGTGGACACGGCGCTCGCTCGTTTGCGAGAGGGTCTGAACTGTGTAACCCAAACCGAGACCGTGGTGGCGACCGATGCACTTGGCCGGGTGCTGGCTCGACCCGTGGTTGCAGCGCGGTCTAATCCGCCGACAGCGAACTCTGCAATCGATGGCTATGCCTTTGCATGGGCCTCGATCCGCAAGGGTGATGAGGCGTCACTCCCGCTCGAACCCGGGAGGTCCGCAGCTGGGCATCCGTTCCAGGGTATAGTGCCGGAAGGTCACGCCTTGCGGATCCTGACGGGTGCAGAAATGCCGCACGGTACAGATACGGTGGTTCTGCAGGAAGACTGTACGGCTTCGGTTGGCCGGGTCCATTTCCGGGTGCCGAAGGCCAAAGGCGCGAATTGTCGGGGCCTTGGCGAAGATGCGCTGGCGGGCGATGTGGTCTTTCCTGCGGGACGACGCCTGCGGGTTGGTGATCTTGCTCGGCTTGCCTCGGTCGGTGTCGCGGAAGTCGATGTGCGCCATCACCTGCGTGTTGCCGTCCTGTCGACCGGGGATGAACTCATCCCCGATGGGGAGGCTCGTCACAACGGCATCTACGACGCAAACAGGCCCATGCTGTTATCGCTGATCCGTGAATTTGGCCACACGCCCGTTGATCTCGGAATGTATCCCGATGATGCCAGTCTGATCCGGGCAGCTCTTGATCGTGGTGCGGAAGAGGCGGATGCCATCCTTACCACGGGCGGTGCCTCTGCGGGTGACGAAGACCACATCTCCGCCATGCTCGGTGCCGAAGGTCAGATCTCGACATGGCGGATCGCGGTCAAACCGGGTCGCCCGCTGGCGCTGGGACTTTGGAAGGGCGTGCCCGTCTTTGGCTTGCCGGGCAATCCTGTGGCCGCGTTCGTCTGTTCACTGATCTTCGCTCGACCTGCGCTGGGGCAGCTTGCTGGTCTGGACTGGGCCGAGCCGCGCGGGTTTACGGTTCCTGCTGCGTTCGAGAAGACTAAGAAACCCGGGCGTCGCGAATACTTGCGGGCACGTTTGGATGACAACGGCAACGTCGAGGTCTTTCACTCGGAAGGCTCCGGCCTGATCGGCGGGCTCAGCTGGTCCGACGGGTTGGTGGAACTGCCAGACGAGGCCGCGGTGGTCAGCCCAGGCACCCCGGTGCGATATCTCCCGTACAGCGCGTTCGGGCTGCGATTGTGACGCAAACCCGCGCTGCTACTCTGGTAGCAGCCTACTACGCGGTCATGTTCGGAGCGCTCGGAGCGCATCTGCCGTACTGGCCGCTCTGGCTAGACCATTGGGGGCTCACGCCAGCGGAGATTGGGGAATTCGCCGGAGCCGCGATCCTGGCCCGGATCATCGGTGCGACGGTGCTGCCGGCCCTAGCTGATCGTTTCGCCATACGGAGATGGGTGATCTCCGGTACGGCCATCCTAACAGCGATCATCCATCTGGCGCATCTCGGAATCGAGGATCGTGAGACGTTGTTTCTCGCGACACTTGTGGCCGCAATGGTAATGGCTCCGTCGATTCCGTTGGGCGAGGCGTTGGGCCTGCGCGCCGCATCACAGCATAGGTTTGCCTATGCCCCTGTCCGCGCGGCGGGCTCCATCGCATTTCTTGCGGCGAACATCGCCGTTGGGGCCGGTATCGCCACGCTTGGCCCGGATCTTGTGCTGTGGGTGATCGTGATCGGTTTTCTCGGGGTCGCAGCGCTAGGTGTCGTCCATCCCGGAGGCGGCGCAGCAGCTTCCAATTTGGATGATCAGGCGAGCACTTCCGAGATTCTGGGCCTCGCGAAAATCCCTGTCATCTGGATCTTTGCGCTGGCGGTTTCGACCGGGCAGGCGGGCCACGGGGTCTATTATGTCTATTCCGTTTTAGACTGGCGCGCCCAGAACATTGATGCATCAGTGATCGGCTGGCTTTGGGCTGTCGGCGTCATAGCTGAGACAGCGCTGATGCTGGGGCCGGGGCGGCGATGGCTACTCCGTTTGGGGGCAGCGCGCGCGCTTCTTTTGGCTGGATGTGCGGGGATCATTCGCTGGAGCGTATTCGCACTCTCCCCGGACCTGATCTGGCTCTGGCCCATGCAGGCGCTTCACGCACTGACCTTTGCACTGGCGCATTTGGCCGCCATTGCCTTCATCGCTGAGGCCATCCCAAAGCGTCTCTCGGCCAGCGCGCAGGGTTTTGTCTCCGGTCTGATCAGCGGATTGGTGATGGCCGCCGCGACGATGGGTGCCGCGCGACTGGTGGACGTTTTTTCGATTGCCGACGGATACTGGCTGGCTGTTTCGCTGTCAGCCGCTTCCTGCCTCTTTGCGATCTGGTTGGCGCGCAGTTGGCAGGGCGGTGAAATTGGCCTCAGCCAAGCTCGCTGATGGAGGGATCATAGCTTGGGTCAAACCCGCCGGTCAGCCCGGCAATCAGCATGAAGAGGCGCCCGGTCGTCGTCTCCGCCATCTCGACCAGACGCGGATCGGTGCCGACTTCTGACACTGCCCGTGCAAGCAGGTCCGCATAGCACGCGACAAAGCGCAGGGCATCAGCCCGGAACTCCGGGTTCGACCGGAGCCGCGCACGGGCTATGGCCAATGCAATCTCGTCGTCGATTCCGGACAGACTTGCCACGGCCTTGCCACGAGCGCCACGCCCGAACTGAGCCCAGGTCTGCGCGTCTGCGTGTTCGGGCTTGAGGTCCCGGGCAAACAACTCGTCCTCGGCAAGACCATCCTGCACCCGGTCGCGCAGCTTCAAAAGTGGGGCGACAAGCGGGTTGGCGCGAGTCTTGTCAACAAGCTGGCGGATGCCGACCCCTGTCGTTCTGTCGTCCAGTGCATGAACAACAGCCGTCCAGTTCAATGCGCCCGCCGTCTCCGCTGTCGGCAGGTGGTCGAACGGCAACCCGTTGGCCCGGTTACCGGCTCCCTCGTCTTTATCGGCAACTTCAGCCGCATCACCTGCCTGACGTTCCATCAGCGGGTTCAGGCGCGACGTCCGGTCGATCTGCAACAACAAGGCACGGGCCTGTTCCTCGAGGTTGGCAAGGCGTGTGACGCTTTCGTTTAGCGCGTCTTGCTCGGGCCGAATGATCTCGCGTGCCGATGTTCCCAAAAGGTTGGTCAACTCGCCTGCCGAAGCCGGTGGATTTGCTGCGATGGTATCCTGTGTCTCGACCAGAGCTGTGCGCACGCTTTCCAGCAGACGCTTGAGATCGGTCTCGACCATGTTTGCGGTGTTGGTGATTGCGGTTGCCAGCCGGGCATGGTTCTGCCGCAAGTCGGCGTCGATGGTCTTCGAGCGTGCGTCCAGCGCGGTGCTCATTTGGCTGGACATTTTCGAGAGTGCCCCCTCGAACTGCTTTCCCGCTTGCGTGAACCCCGCTTGCTGGCGCGCAAGGTTCTGGCCGAGCGCATGGTCAAGCCGTGCCTTGCTGTCGGCAAGACTGCTCTCGATCCGCTGGCTCAGCGCCATCTGGGTGTCGTGCAGCACCTGCGCCTGGGTCTGCATCGTATTTGCCAATGTATCGGCATCGGTCTCCAGGCGGTCGGCAAAGGTCTTGCGCTGCGTGTCGAGCGCGCTTTCGAACTTTTCCGAGCGGTGCCGGATGGTCGAATTCACAAGGATCACGCTGTCGACGACGGCGTTATCGAGTTTCTCCGATGCCTCGGCCAGCGTCTTGTCCAGCATCGCAACCCGGGAATTCAGGACCTCAGAAATCGCAGTGCCAGTTGCGGCGAGTGTTTCATCAATATCTGTGCCGCGCGCCTTGATCGTGGTGCGTGTGTCATCCAGTGCCGCGGTGATCGCGTTATCCAGCGCCAGGACGCTCGATGAGGTTTTCTCCTCCAGCGTGTCCAGCGTGCGCTCCAGCCGGCCGGTTGTGCCTTCGGCGAGTGCATCCACGCTGTCCTGGAGATTGCTGACAGTGGCCGCAAGTGCCAAGGCGCTTTCGCTCTGGATCACGATGGACTCGGACAAAAGCGCTGTGCGGTTTAACAGTGAGACCACCACCCAGACCATCGCGATTGGGCCGACAACAGCGAACGCGAAGAACATCAGGTCCATGGTGGGAACGGCGCTGACGCCCTCCCCGGTGGTCTTCAGCCGTTCGATGTATCCGACACCATATGCGCCGAGCGCCAGAACCCAAAGCGCAGTGATTGCGACGGGGATCCGGTTGATACCGAGCCACGAGATGGTGTTCTGCAGGCCATTGCCCTGCAGCGGCGCATAGTTGCTCGCTTTGCCACGTGCCGCCCAGGTCCGGCTCATCCAGCCTGTCAGGCGGTCCAATGGACGCGACTCCCACCAGTTGCGAAGAGCGTCCCTGCCAAACAGCGGCGCGTGTTCATTCTGATCAGCACGATGGTCAACCATAAGCTGAGAATCGCACTTTTTATTCTAATTAGCAATCACATATATTCGACGCTTAAGACCTCGTATGAGCGAGTCCCGCCAGGCGTCTTGACTTCGACACTATCTCCCTCTTCCTTGCCGATCAGGGCACGGGCGAGCGGAGAGCGCAGGTTTAGCTTTCCATTGTCGATATCGGCCTCAGCCTCACCGACGATCTGATAGGATTTCTCCTCATCAGTGTCTTCATCGGCCAGCTTCACCGAGGCACCGAACTTGATCATCGGGCCGGTCATCTTGCCCGTATCGATGACATCGGCTCGGCTAATGATACCTTCAAGTTCCTGCACGCGCCCTTCGATGAAACTCTGACGCTCCCGGGCCGCGTGATACTCCGCGTTCTCCGACAGATCGCCGTGTTCGCGCGCTTCGGCAATCGCCTTGATCACCGCTGGGCGTTGAATTTCCTTAAGCTCTTTGAGCTCGGCATTGAGCTTCTCATAGCCTGGTTTAGTCAAGGGAACTTTTTCCATCTTCCCCTCATCCCGCAGAAACGGCCGATTGCGGCCTGCACACACAAAATGACCCGGGCCGCACCCATCCGGTGCGGCCCGCGTCTTCAGCGCACCATAGAAAATGTATTTCGCAACTGCAAGCTGAGCTGATTTGCGGCAGAATTGGTCTGAGAAGCCGTCAGCCATCTGGTTCGGCGAAGGGAGTGAGATGCGCACCCGACTGAAGATCTGCTGTATCGCCGACCATACTGAGGCTGAGATGGCGGCTCGTGCAGGGGCGGACCTAATCGGTCTGGTGGGCCCGATGCCGTCTGGCCCGGGCATCCTTTCGCTGGACACAGCACGCGAGATTGCAACGGATGCGCCGGTCTGGACTACACCGACTTTGCTAACTTCATCCGAAACCGCGAATGATATCTCCCGAGACGCCTCTGCGTGCGGCGTACATGCGGTGCAGATCGTACGTCATGTAGATCCACGTGTGCATCACGCACTGATGCGGGATATGCCTGCCTTGCGACGCATCCAGGTGATCCACGTCGAGGATGAGACTTGCCTTGACCTGATCGGCGCCTACGGGTCCTCAGTCGAAGCATTCCTGCTCGACTCCGGGCGTCCGTCCCGGGCCGAACTTGGCGGGACCGGGCGAACGCATGACTGGTCGCTCAGTGCCGCGTTTGTCCGCCGCTCTCCGGTGCCGGTGTTTCTGGCTGGCGGGTTAACGCCAAAAAATGTGGCCGACGCGCTTGCGCAGGTGCGCCCCTTCGGCATTGATGTCTGCACGGGCGTCAGAACCGGCGGTCGTCTCGATCCAGCCAAGCTGGCGAGCTTCATTGCGGCGATGGGAGACCCCGTGTGATCCTGGTGATCGGATCGGTGAACATCGACCACGCCTACCGCGTGGCCCGCCATCCCGGCCCTGGCGAGACCATCCCGGATCTCGGCTATCAGCGGGGCCTTGGCGGAAAAGGCGCCAATCAGGCACTGGCGGCGTGCTGTGCCGGTGCCACGGTCGTCATGGCGGGTGCTGTCGGTGAAGACGGTAAGTGGTGCCGCGACCACCTTCAGGGCCAAGGTGTCGATGTCGCGCACATGCCAATGGTTGGAGCGGCGACCGGCCACGCCATCATCATGGTCGACCAGAGTGCTGAGAATACCATCGTCATCCATGGCGGGGCGAACCGTGCTTTGACCGAAGACCAGATCGACGCAGCCATCGCCGCCTGCTCCGCGGGCGACTGGATTCTACTCCAGAACGAGACCAACCTGGTGACCTATGCGGCGGCCAAAGCCCGCTCCGCCGGTTTGTGCGTCGCCTACGCGGCTGCCCCGTTCGACCCGAGTGCAACTGAAGAGATCTTACCCCACGCCGATTTACTTGCAGTAAACGAGGTCGAAGCAGCGCAACTGGCTCAGCATATTGGCCAACCTATTGAGGCGCTTGACCTTCCCGGTCTTCTCGTCACGCGAGGCGCAGAAGGCGCGACCTATCGTACCTCAAAAGGGGTAAGTGACGTCGATGCCTTTGCGGTAGACGCGGTTGACACGACGGGAGCAGGCGACACGTTCCTTGGCTACTTTCTCGCAGCGCTTGATCACGGGCATCCGCCCGAAGATGCGTTGCGGTCCGCCGCTGCCGCTGCGGCCCTGCAGGTGACGCGGCATGGCGCGGGAGAGGCCATCCCATCGGCCGACGAAGTCGACACTTTTCTAGCCAACGCCGCATCGGGATCAGCATGAAGAAAATTATCATCGATACCGATCCTGGCATCGACGACGCCATGGCAATCCATCTCGCCTTTGCTCACCCTGACCTGCAAGTCGTTGGATTGACGTCGGTTTTTGGAAACGTTCATACAACCACCGCCACTCGAAACGCACTGCGTTTGGTCGAGATGGCACGTGCAGAATGTCCTGTCGCGCACGGGGCAGAGGCGCCGCTCGCACAGCCGCTGCATCCGCCTGCCGACTTTGTCCACGGCGCCGAGGGGTTCGGCGATATTCCCGCGGCCACGCCTTCAGGCAGGCCCTATCCGAGGAATGCGGCCGAATTCATAGTGGACGAAATTAACGCTCAACCCGGGGAGATCACGCTCTGCCCGGTCGGGCCGCTGACCAACATCGCGCTGGCGCTCCGGCTCGATCCCAGCATCGCTACCAAGGTCCGCGACGTGGTCATCATGGGCGGTGCGGCCGAAACACCGGGCAACGTGACGGATTGGGCCGAGGCGAACATCTGGAACGATCCCCACGCAGCGGCGGAGGTTTTCGCTGCGGATTGGCCGATCGCAATGATCGGCCTCGACGTCACCGAGAAATCGCGCTGCACGCCGGAGGACTTCGCCGAGCTTTCCGTCCAAGCCCCTGATATCGGAGGGTTTTTAAACGAGGCCGTGCAGTTCTATTTCGCCTTTCATCGTCAGAAAGGCATCACGGATGGCTGCTTCATGCACGATCCTTCGGCGGTTTTGGCGATCACGGATCCCGATCTGTTCACCTATCGCGACGTGCCGATCCGCGTGGTGACCGACGGTGAGCAAATTGGGCGTACGGTCGCCGATCCGAACGCCGGTACGCGGCCTGTCCGCGTTGCCGTCGATGTGCAACCCGGCAAGGTTCGGGACAAATTTCTGACCATCACCGGTCAGGCCGATACACGCCGCGATACACGAAAAACATCAATGTAATCAGAGCATTGGAGACGCCCATGTTCGATATTCAGACCGTATCTTACACCAGCCCCGACGCCCCCGCCGCCTTCACGCGGAGCTTGCGCGAGACGGGGTTCGCCGTGCTGACGGACCACCCCATAGGGCCCGCGCGGATCGAGGAGGCGTATGCGGCATGGGGCGGGTTCTTCAACTCAGAGGCCAAGCATGATTACCTCGTCGACCCGGAGAAGCAGGATGGCTTCTTCCCCTTCAAGTCGGAGAACGCCAAGGGCGCAAAAGCCAAGGATCTCAAGGAGTTCTACCACGTCTACCCCTGGGGCCGGGTCCCCGGAGATGTCGAAGACCTGACCCGCAAGCTCTACGCCGATCTGCAGGACATCGGGGTCAGGCTCCTTGGCTGGGTTCAGGACAATGCCCCCGACGACATTCAGCAGAAATTCTCCGAAACGCTGCCCCGGATGATGGAGGGCGCAACCCATAACCTGCTGAGAATATTGCACTATCCACCGATGGAGGAAGCCCCGGAGCCAGGCGCGGTCCGAGCCGCTGCCCATGGCGACATCAACCTGATCACGGTATTGCTGGCGGGCTCCGCGCCGGGGCTCGAGGCGCAGGACACCGCGGGTAGTTGGCATGCGGTCCCCTGCGACCCCGGTATGATCGCAATCAATTGCGGCGATATGCTCGAGATGGCGTCGGGTGGGTATTTCCCGTCAACCGTCCACCGCGTTGTAAATCCAGAGAAAACTCAAAGTGGCGCGCGGTTCTCCATGCCGATGTTTCTCCATCCGCGCGGTGAAGTCGTGCTCAAGCCGGGAACAACGGCGGAGGACTTTCTGCAGGAACGTCTGCGCGAAATCGGCCTCAAATCCTGATCACTGTGCAGCCGGGTAGGGTGCTGGGATCAGGGCGTATGGCACCTGTATGGCTTGCGTATGGCAGCCGTACCGCAAGTGTATGGCAGGCGTATGTACACGAAGTCGACCGTGCTTCAGCTCTCGGCACCTCGGGGAAATGCGTTCTCCGCGCGGTAGTCGGCAAAGCTCGAGAGCATCTGATCATCGCATTCCGCCTGCCAACTCGACCCCGGCACTACGGCACTGATCGTCGGATAGGTCTCGCGCAGACGGCTCGCCCGCTCCGTGCTCTCGACGGCGATGGCGACCAGCCCGGCGACCTGGCCCTTCTGGCGCCCGACCAGGTCAATCGCGCCTTCCATTGTGCCGCCGGTTTCGATCCACTGATCCACCAGAAGCACGCGTGTGCCCGGCGCGAATGCGGGCAGGCGCATTTCCATATCCTGCGTCCGCCCGGAGTAATTGGTGAACGAGACCTTGTCGGTGTCGACACAGAGCTTCCCCGCCTTGCGGATCGGCAGGAAACCAATGCCCAGCCTGGTCGCCAGTGCCGAGCCCAGCACGAACCCCATCGCATCAAGCCCGCCGACGACATCCGCCTCGATGCCCGAGAGATCCGCAACCAGATCATCCAGCAAATCGTGGAACGCCGCGCCGTTGATGTAGATCGAGGTCGGGTCGAGCCAGGCAAACTGCGGCCCCTTGGTGTTGGGCGACATCAGCTTGAGATACCAGCGGTCGTCCCTCGGTCCCTTATCCATCTGCGCCTATCTCCCGCGTGGTTCTCATCAGTGCCGCCAACCGGGCCGCGTCGATATTGTAGAAGTCGCCTTCGCGGTTGATCCCCGTGGCAACCATGAAGGCATCGACTTGCGCGTAGACCCGCGCGTTCTCAGGTGTGATCCCCGAGGCGATCGCCAGCGGGCTGTCCCCAATCCCGGCGCGGAAGTCGCGGATCTTGATCGGCTCCGCTTCCTCGCCGGTCGCGATACCGGATGTGGTGACGACATCCATGAAAGGCTGGGCCTCGTGCGCCGCTTGCCTCCAGTGTGCAGGATCGACGGGGCGCTGCTTCTTGAAGGCGGTGCCGCCAAAATACATGCCCTCCCATCCGGAGGCTGCGCGGACGGCCGCAATCTCTTCCGCCTCCGCCGGGTCCTTTCCCGTTTCGTCAATCCGCGCATCATCGGCCCAGTAGGCATCTACGATGCATCCCTCGCGCATCAGATCGCCCAGCACCGGGAAGGCATCGCGCCCTGTGACAGCCAGAAAGTTCACACCCATCCAGAGGCCGGGAAAGGCCGCGCGCGTCTCGCGGATGATCGGCAGGAACGGCTCCACCCCGAAATCGTGGTTGATCAGGAAACACCCCGCAGCGCCTTCGCCGATCAGGATGCGGATATTTTCCGATGTCTGGCCCACATCGAGCACATGGATCACCGGGAGCACCACCGGCCCCGGCGCCTTGAAGAGCTTGTGGAATTCCCCCCGCGTCATGGCGGGACCGTAGCCAGCCCCTGACGGAGAGGTCAAAGAATTTTCCCCAAAGCGTTTCCGTCTTGACCGGACGGTCAAAGATTCTCCTTGCCGCAGTGCAGCAATCGGGGTTGGATGGCGCCAACAAAAAACGACAGGAGAGCGATCATGACAAAGCTGCTGAAACCCTCACGCCGTCACGTACTGGCCCTGACCGGCGCCACCGCGCTGAGTGCGCCCTTTGTGGGTCGAGCCTGGGCCGAGACGGTCGAGTTGAACATGCTGGCCTGGTACGGTCACGGCGAGCCCGACATTGTCGGCGCGTTCGAGGAAGCGAACAACGTCAAGTTCAAGCCCAAATACTACGCGGGCGGGGACAACATGCTGGCGCTGATCGCGCAATCGCCGCCGGGCACCTATGACGTGATCCTGTCGGATGCCGAGTTCGTCCAGCAGCTGAACGCCGCGGGCTATATCGAGCCACTGGATGCGAACGACTACCCGTTCGACGACATGCTGCACGACGATTTCACCAAGTTCCCCGGCCACTGGGATGGCGACACGCTGTTCTCCATGATGGTCCGCTTCGGGCACCTCGGCGTCAGCTACAACACCACGGCGATCTCCGCCGAAGAGGCGATGAGCTACAAGTGCTTCTGGAAGGACGAGGTGAAAGGCAAGGTCGGGCACTTCGACTGGCACCTGCCGTCGCTCGGCATGATGAGCCTCTACAACGGCAACGGGGCGGGCCTCTGGGAGCTGGACGACGGCGGCTGGGACAAGGTGCAGGAGACGACCATGTCGCTGCGCCCGCAGGTCGGCGGGTTCTTCGACTATGGCGGCACCTTCAACAGCCTCAAAAACGGCGAGATGCTGGCCATGTGCGGTATCGGTGACTGGATCACCGGTGTGCTGGAGAAAGACGGTGCGCCGGTCGCTTCGGTCATCCCCAACGAAGGCGGCATCCAGTGGACCGAGAGCTACTGTATCGGCAAGGGCTCGGCCAAGGCAGATCTGGTCAAGACC
This sequence comes from uncultured Limibaculum sp., assembly GCA_964475765.1. GTDB lineage: Bacteria > Pseudomonadota > Alphaproteobacteria > Rhodobacterales > Rhodobacteraceae > Thermohalobaculum. The sequence continues at coordinate 1,013 of CAYYZH010000041.1, read as the reverse complement.
TTCATACAGTATATGCTCAGCCCCGAGGGTCAGGTGAAATCGGCCCAGATGGCGGCCTACCCGGGCAATGCCATCACCAAGGGCGGGCGTGCCGCTCTGGTTGCCGCGGATGCCAAGGAAGCCGAGCGCACCAATCAGGTCGACGGCAATCCGATGGATCCGATCGCGCTCATCAAGGATGGCCGGATCCACTATCGCAACATCCCCGTCAATCAGACGCTCGAAGACTGGAACGACTTCTGGTCCGAGTACAAGAACGCCTGACCCCGAATGGGTTGTCTGTGATGCGTAAACGGCCCGTGCCGGGCCGGTCGAACTCAGGGCGGTGCTGGCGCACCGCCCTTCTTCCGACCAGGCCCACCACCACCCCCCCCCCCCCCCCCCCAAAAAACGAGCCGAGTAGACGGGGGGGGGGGGGGGGGGGGGGG